>DDYO01000077.1 GCA_002348045.1 Anaerolineales bacterium UBA2232 | reverse complement strand
CTGGTGGTGGGGGGGATCGGGATTATGAATATCATGATGGTCAGTGTCACCGAGCGCACCCGGGAGATTGGCATTCGCAAGGCCGTGGGGGCGCGCAAGAGGGACATCCTGGCCCAGTTCCTGGTGGAAGCTATCGTATTGGGCTTGATGGGCGGGCTTCTGGGGGTGGCGATCGGCTACGGCGTGGCCCAGTTGGTGACGCCGCTGTTGGGCGGAACGCGGCCTTTGGTCACCTCGACCAGCGTGGCCCTGGCGATGGGGGTGTCCCTGGCGGTTGGCCTGTTCTTTGGCATCTACCCGGCCAACCGGGCTGCCTCCTTGGATCCCATCGCCGCGCTGCGGCGGGAGTGATGGCGGAGTTCGGCACTGGCGCAGGCTTGATACGCGAACCATGGCGAACGTCATGCTGCGAGGTCCGGTCTCATAGCCGGCACATCCGGTGACAAGCTCTGAACGTGGTCATATGAGCAGCCGGGGCGGCCGCGGCGGCCGGATCGAACCTTGCCGATGCTCTGGCAGTCCGGGTCGGAGGAGGGCATCGGTAACCGGTGATGGATCAAAGGGGGGATGTGGGTCAGCAGGCGGCAGCATCGGGCTCGGGGCGCCCGCGGGTTGCCCGGTCATGCCTGTCGACCGACCGAGTCGACCGGCGCCTCGCGATGCTGCTCACGGCTCTGGCAGCAGTGCCCCGTCTCACCTTCCTCAACCTGGCCGAGTTCAAGCTGGACGAAGCGACCCACTATGGGATGGCCTATGAGCTGATCACGGGCCATTGGCGGTGGACCGGCTCCCTCGCTTCCACAGGGTTGCCGAAACCTCCTCTGTTTGTGTACGTCCTCGCCTTACCGATGAGCCTGACGCGGGATCCCCGCGTGGTGACCGGGTTCCTCGGTCTGTTGTCGGCCCTGTCCGTGGGTCTGTTCACCCTGCTCCTGTGCCGTCTGTTGGGGAGGAGGGCGGCGGCTGCGGGTGGGCTACTGCTGGTGGCCAACCCACAGGCGGTGCTGTACGCTCGCAAGCTCTTCACGGCCGACTTGATTCCGCCCCTGACCACGGGCTTTCTGGCCTGTGGACTTGGGTTGCTGGCGAGCCGGGGGAGGATGGCGGGACGCTGGGCTGTCGCGATGGCGCTGGCCTTCAGCCTGCTGTTGCTGACCACGTTTTCGCCCTTTCTCCTGGGACCTGCTTTCCTGGGCGCTCTCTGGCTTCAGCGCCGCGAGCTGCGGTGGACGGATCTCACATTGGCCGGTATCGCTCTTCTGCTCCCCCTGGCGCCGTACATGGTGACGGTGGGGCCGGCGCTGGCGGGCAGGTTGTCCGGGACGGGTTTGGGCGCAGGAGAGCGGCCGGAGTTGCTGCCCTGGATCTGGGAGCTCTTGATGGGAGGCCCTTGGCCCATGGGAGGGTCAGGGGTGGCTCAGGGGGCAGCAGCGGTTGTGCTGGTTCTGACTGCCGTCGGCGCGGTGTGGCTGGCAAGGCGCGCCTTACAGGGCAGGGAGCGGGGCTGGCAGGCGTGGATGTTTGTGTGGATTGGCGGGGCTTTGCTGCTGGCATGGGTGGCGCCCATCGCGGTGGACCGCCACTATCTGGTGGTGCTCTACCCGACATTGATGGTACTGCCGGCGGCAGGAGTGGCGGCCCTGGGCCTGCGGCGTCCCTGGATGGGCCGACTGGCGCTGGCTGCCGTGGTTCTGGTGGTGGTGTGGCAGAGTGTCGCTTGGCGGAGCATGTTGGTTGACGTATCGCGAGGCGTGGAGGGCGTAGGCACCCCTTTGGGCTTCTGGTGGGAGGCCGCTGAACGCGCCCGCGAGCTGGCGAAGGCGCACAGTGCGGACGAAGTGCTAGTGGTGGTTGCCGGTGACCACGAATGGGACGAGCAGGCCCACGTGCTCAGCGCGCTGTTGAGCGAGGTTCCACACCGGGTGGTGGATGGCCGCTCTACCCTGGTGCTGCCCCCCAACAGGGCGCTGCTGCTGGTGGCGCCGAACCTCGGGCAGTCCACTCCCCTGGGCCTCGTTACGCTGCCAGATGTGGGCGAGCCAGCCCCAGCCTCGCCGTGGGGCGGTGAGTACCGCTACCTCCTGTGGGAAAACGACTGGGACACGTTCAGCCAGGAGATTCCGGCCTTTCACAACCTGGAGGTGACGTGGGCATCAGGGGCGAAGTTGCTGGGCTACCGGGTCGCTGGGCAGGCAGCTCCGGGCGAGACCATAGACGTGAGCCTGATGTGGGTCGTGGCTGGACAGGCGCCCTCGGAAGGCGTCCACTGGTTCCACCATCTTCTCAGCGCCGCTGAGAGAAAGTGTGCGCAGGCGGACCACGCAGGTTGGCCGCCTGCGCAGTGGCGCTTGGGTGATCGGGTCATCCATCGAGTCTTGCTAGTGGTGGATGCAGACGCCGACCCAGGGCCGTACGCCCTCCTCATGGGGCAGTACCACTACCCCAGTCTGCAGAGCATACCGACGCTGGACGAGGCCGGAAAGCCTGCTGCTCAAGGCGTGAGACTCGCGCTGGACGACACACCGTGATGCTGGGGCGGATGGAGAAGACCCTGGTTCGCGGCAAGGCCGATACCGGGGTTGGGAGCTGAGGTGAGCGGCGAAGGGGACGGTAGGAAGCGCAGTTGGTTGGCCCCGTTGACCAGGGTGGCGGTCAGCGTGGCACTTTTGGCCTTGGTGGTCTCGCGGGCGGGGTGGGCCGCGCTGTGGAGCACCATCGCCAGTGCCGACATACGGTGGCTGGCAGCGGCTGCCGCCCTTGCAGTGGCAGGGATTGGAGTGCGGGCCTACCGATGGGGAATCCTACTGGCGGCAGTGGGGACGCCAGTGCCCCTTGGACGCCTGATTCGCCTGTACCTGGTAGGCACCTTCTTCAGTGACTTTCTGCCAACGGGGGTAGGGGGCGACGTCGTGCGAGCACTGGAAGTCCGAGCCGACACCGGCAGCCTTGCCACAGCCACGGCGACGGTCTTGGCCGACCGCGCGGCCGGGCTGCTTGCCTTGTTCTTGATGGGCTCCCTGGCCTTGCCGTTTGGGAGGGACCTCGTGAGCGGGCCGGTGGCGGGTCTGCTGCTGGCGCTGACCGTCGCTGGCTGGGGCGGCTCCGCACTGCTCTTGAGGCGCGAGTTGCTTACCAGGCTCGGCCTTGTGCGCCTGCTGGACCGGGTTACACCGGCGGCAGAGCTCTACCGGGCGCTCAATGCCTTTGGTGCACGGGTGCTGATGAGAGCCGTGGCGGTCTCGGCGGGCCTTAACGTCTTGCTCATGGTGATGAACTACTGGGTTGGCATCGCGCTGGGCATAAAGATCTCATTCTGGTCCTATGTTCTCTTTGTGCCGCTGATCTCGTTCCTTCTCGTGCTGCCCGTGTCGGTCAGTGGATGGGGTGTGCGAGAGGGGGGCTATGTCTATCTGCTTGCCCAGCCAGGCGTGCCAGCGCTGTTGGCGTTGGCCCTGTCAATGCTGGTGCAGTCGTTCCAGTTGGGGCTTGGCTTGATCGGCGCGGTGCTGTACGCGTGGCAAGGCGTGCGCGGCCTGGCCCAGGCCGATGGAAGGCAGCAGGGGCAGTAGAGGAGGTGAACATGGACCTGACCGTGGTGATCCCGGTCTACAACGAAGAAGAGAGCATCAACCTGCTGTATGGGCGGGTTCGGGAAGCGTTGCAGGCGCTGGGACTGGACTATGAGGTGATCGCCGTGGACGACGGCAGCAGCGATGGTTCTTTCGCCCTCTTGCGAGATGTTGTCGTCGCCGATCCCCGTTGGACGGTCATCCGTTTCCGCCGCAACTTTGGCCAGTCGGCAGCCTTTGCAGCGGGATTTGACCGGGCCGCAGGCGAGGTGGTTGTCACCATGGATGCCGACCTGCAGAACGACCCGGCTGACATCCCTCTGCTGCTGGAGGAGATCGATAAGGGTGCTGACATCGTCTGTGGATGGCGCAAGGACCGCCAAGATCCGCTGCTCCTGCGCCGGGTACCCTCGGTGGTGGCGAACTGGTTGATCGGGCGGTTCACCGGCGTGCAGCTGCACGACAGGGGCTGCTCTCTAAAGGCCTACCGCCGCGAGGTAGTGAAGGAAGTACGCCTCTACGGCGAGCTGCACCGGTTCATCCCCTCGCTGGCGAGCTGGATGGGAGTCGAGGTGGCCGAGGTTGTGGTGCGCCATGAGCCGAGGCGCCGCGGCAAGTCCAAGTACGGCATCGGACGCACCATGACGGTGATCCTGGACATGCTGACCGTGAGCTTTTTGCTCAACTATGCGACGCGGCCCATTCAGATCTTTGGTGGCCTGGGACTGGTCTGCCTGGCCAGCGGGGGAGTGCTGGGCGCCTATCTGACGTACGTCAAGCTGGCGCTGGGTCAGAACATCGGGCATCGCCCGCTGCTATCCCTGGTCCTGCTGTTGCTGTTGGGAGGGGTGCAGTTCATCAGCATGGGGCTGATGGGCGAGCTGCTGGTGAGAACCTATTTTGAAGCGCAGGGGAAAGCCGTATACGTGGTGCGGGAAGTGGTGGAGGGTAAGACCGCTCGAGGCACCTGAGCTCAGCTGTTCGGGCGGTCGCTGGGCCGTCAATCAGCTTGACTGGCGATGTATCAGTCAGGCACGTCCGCAACTCGGCCTGGTGCAACCGTTCGAGCGTCGGCGGACGCAGTACGCGAAAGGGGCCGCCCCCACTGAGGGACGGCCCCTGATTGCGTCGTCCGGGCCCGGTTCTCCGCGCCGCGGCAGCGGACGACGGGCTGGCTCGGCCGCGGCGCTAGAGGGCCGTGGTCGAAGGACTGACGGTCGTGGTAGAGGGAGTAGTCTCGGTTTCGGGGCAGGTGCGCGAGCCGCGCAAGCCCATATTGGGGACCATCCTGCCGCGTCCGTGACTGGTGAAGCCCAGCTCGATGCCCTTGAGCAGCCAATCGGCCTGCTCCCGGGTGAGGGTGCCGTCGGTGACGGCTTGCTCAATGGCTGTCTTGCGGGCAGCGATCTGAACTGCCTCCATCGCTTCCTTGACGGTGTCGAGCTCGATGCCCTTGGCCTCGGCGATGTCCGAGAGCGACTTGCCCGACCGCAGCTCGGCAAAGAGCTGCTCGGGAGTCAGTCCCAGGGCTTCTGCGGCGGCATCAAAGGATTCCCACGAGCCTCCGTTCCACATCCCACCGCGCATGCCCATCCCGCCGCGATGACCCAGCAGCGGAGCTGATGGCGTCGTGGTTTCCTGAGCCAGCACGGCGCCCGTGCCCGCTGCCCCGGCCAAAATGGCCACCGCCAGCACAGCGGCGAGCAATCTTGACGTTGTCTTCATGGTAACGACCTCCTGAACGAATGTGTTGACCGGCTCAACCGATCACACAGTCAGTATAGCGGGTGGATGTGTAGATGTTGTGGGGAAAGGGTTGGGTTGCTGTTGGGAGTCACAACGGCAGAGGACACTTCAGGGGCTGACAGGAGGCAACGCAAGGGTCGTGGGCGACGCCAATGCCGCCCTGGCTGTGCTCGGTCGCTGGAGGTTCAGAGGGCAATTGCGCACATGGATCGGGGCCACAGGTTCAGGGACGGCTGGCAGGTTCGCCACGCCGTGCCGCCGCTCAGGGCAATCCCGAGCGGCGGCACGAGGAGTTGGGGGACGCAATTGGTCTTTGACGGCCTATGGCCAGGCTACGATTTGTTTGCCGGTGTTTCCTCGCAACACTCGTCGCACTGGCAGGGGTGATCGGGCTCCTCGCACGGATGCACGGCCACATCGCCATGACACTCGCGGATCTTTTCCGGCGAACACTCGGCCGGGCGGTGCGTGCCCTTGGGCTGCCCGCAACAACAGGTCTCTTCTTGGCTCATTTCGTACGCTCCTTGGTCTTGGATTTGTGTGGGCCCATCAGGGTCCGTAGGGGATCACAGCAGGTCTTCCAGACGGTGGTTCAGCAGGACACGGGACATGACATAAAGGATGGTGACGAAGGCACTCGCAGCCAAAGGGCAGGGCCGCGGCGATGGTCAGGCGGTGCTTCAAGGCCCGGGATAGAGTGGCGAAGGGCGACTCGGCGCCGTCCGCCAGGCCGAACTGGGCCAGGAGCTGGGCGGGCTCAAAGGCCAGATCGAGGCTATCCACGGCCACCAGAGAGCCATAGTGGCGGGTCAATCCGTTTGTTTCGATGGCCAAAGGCATATGCGAAACCTTTCGTTTGGAGGGCTGGATGATCTAGATTCCCCGGGCATCCAGGCCCCGACGGCGCAGGAAGCGGAGCGCCGCGACCGCGACCAGGCCGACAATGAAACCGACGGCCATGTTCACGACCAGCGAGAGGATGGCGGTCAGCAAGCAGACGGCGAGGGGCCAGCTCCGCAGCTTGAGCACGGGCCGCACGAATTGGACACCGACCATGAACATCATGCCGCCGATTAGGGCCATGGGAAAGGCTGCCAGAACGCTGGCCAGGGAGCGCCCCAGGAAGACGCCCAGGGCGACCTCGATCAGCCCCTCTAGGATGTTGGTGCCGCCGGTACGGGCGCCAAAGTAGTACTGACCGGCGAGGCCCCCAGATCCGTGACAAAGGGGCATGCCGCCAAACAGGGAGGAGGCGATGTTCATGGCGCCCATGTTGAGAATTAGCCGTTCTTCGCTGACCGGCTTGTCGGGAAAGAGCTCGCGGATCATGGTGGCGGTGGCCAGGACCGCATTGGTGATGGTTAGGGGAATCTGGGCAAAGCCGGCCAGGACCATGCTCTGCCACACATCACCCCAGGCCGGCAGGGCGAAGCGAGGCAGGGTGATGCCCAAGGACACCGTGCCCGCCAGGTCGCCCCGGACGGCCATGATGGCGACGCCGGTGGCCATCAGGACCAGGGCTGCTGGTGCGCTGCGGCTCTCCCGCAGCAGCAGGATGATGGCCACCGCCAGGATGCCCAGCCACGGCTGAGGCGCCATCATCCGTAGGGCTTCCCGGCCCAACAGCAGCCCCAGGCCTAACTGGATGCCGCGGATCAGGTAGACGGGGGTGGCGTCGGCCAGGCGCCGGACCCAACCGGTGGCGGTCAGGGCCAGCCACATGAGGCCAAGGCCCAAGCCGGACGCGACAACCATGGAGGCCGTCCATCCCTGGGCGATGGCGGCCACAGAAACCACCTTTTTCGGTTCCACGGGCATGGGTAGGCGGTAGATCAGGCCGGTGACGATGTTGGTGAGCCCCATCATGACGAACATGCCGGTCGGGTCCATCTTGCAGACGACGATGAGGCCGATTGCCAGGGGGAAGAGGGTGCCAAAGTCCCCCATGGAGCCGGCCAGCTCCCGAAGGTTGAACTCAAAATCCCGATATGGGCGCGGATCTCGCTGCATGGTTCAGGGCTCCACAGACAGATGCTGGCCTACAGCAGCGTACAGCTCGTTCAGACGCTGCTGATTGAGAAAGTAGTGGGTTCGCGCACCAGTGCGGTCAATGAACACCAGGTCCAGGTGGCGCAGCACGGTCAGGTGCTGGGACACGGCCGGCTGGGATACGCCGAGGCGGTGGGCAAGAGCGTGAACGCACAAGGCGTTGCCCTTCGCCTGGGTAGCGAGCAGGCGGACGAGCTCCAGGCGCGTCGGATCGGCCAGGGCTTTTAGGGCCGCAACGATGACCTCGGTTGACAAGGACTCTGGCGAATGTGTCATAAGTGGCTACTTATGATTGTACGCCACAAGCCCGCGCCTGTCAAATCGGGAGAGAGGAACAACTAGTCCGCGCGGGCCATCCAGTAAACTTGACAGCAAGACCGGCCAGGAGTATGTTGCAGACGATCGGTGCACCGCTGGTGCGGTCGGGCCGATCCTTCGTATCAAGGCGATGGTGAGGAAGGAGTGGTCATGGCAGACGTAGGCGATCTTTGGCGGCGAGAACCCGTCTCGGAGGACACGGGACCGCCGGCCGAGGAGGGTCCTGAATTCGAGTTCTCCGCCGAGCTGATCGAACATGTTAGGCAGCCCCGCTTCCACGGGCAGATGCTGGATGCGGACGCCCGGGCCATGGTGACCGGACCCTGCCAAGATACCATGGCCTTCTTCCTGCGGCTGGATCATGGCCGGATCGGCGTGGCCTGTTTTGACACCGACGGGTGCGCGTTCACCCTGGCCTGCGGCAGCAAGCTGGCGACAATGGTGCAGGGGCAGCTACTGATCGAGGCGGCCTCCATCGAGCCCAAGCATCTAGAGGCTGCGCTGGGAGGCTTGCCGGCAGACCACCAGCATTGCGCTGACCTGGCGGTTGCCACATTGCGCCGCGCGATTGCGGACTATGTGCAGAGGGACGAGGATGCGCCGCCGATGGAGGCATGATGATGGCCGAAGCGGCACTCGACCAACCCTGCGGGCGGTTTGAAGGGCCCTCGAGAACCGAGTATACTGGTGTTGTGTCGCCAGTCAGAGAATTCGGTCACGAAAGGAGAGGTTCATGCCAAGCTGTCATGACATGAAGATGGATGAGGTCTATGTGTGTGGAGAGTGCGGGCTCGAGCTGCAAGTGATCAAGGAATGCCACGAGGTCGGCAAAGAGGTATCTGATTGTGGTTGCACCGAGCATTGTACGTTTGCATGCTGTGGCCAAGAGATGAAGCTCAAGGGCTAGGAGCCATTCGGCAGAAGAGGGGAGTGCGAAAGCGCTCCCCTCTTTGTCATGGGGGAAGGCCTCGATGAGCATGCTGGAGAAGGCCATCGAATTGGCGGTGCGAGCCCACGTGGGTCAGGTGGACAAGGCAGGAGAGCCGTATGTCCTGCATCCCCTGCGGGTGATGCTGGCCGTCAGCGGTGGGGAGGAGCGCATCGTGGGCGTGCTGCACGATGTCGTGGAGGACACGGCGTGGACCCTGGATGCCCTCCGGGCCGAAGGGTTCTCCCGCCGGGTGATCGAAGCGCTGGATTCCGTCACCCGTCGGCAGGGGGAGGACTATATGGTTTTTGTGCGACGAGCGGCGGCGGACGCCATCGGGCGTCAGGTGAAACTGGCGGACTTGTTGGACAACTGCAACCTCGCCCGCATTGCGCATCCCACGGATGAGGACTTGAAACGTATCGACCGGTACAAGGAAGCTATCAAGATCATCCAGGCCACATCATCGGACTCTGGATGCTAGGCGCTGGTGTCGCGAGAATGGAGGGACCGTGAGCCCCAGTTCATTGTTGAGGTCAGGTCGGTATTCCACGGAGTGGGTGCGGGGCTTTTACGCCGCCGCGGCGGAATGGTGGGGGCCTGCGCCCCACGATGAGCAGGAGGACCTGGAGCGGGCGGCGATGGTGCGGCGTACGCTGGGGGAGCCGCCCAAACGGGTCCTCGAGCTGGGCGCGGGCAGCGGGCTGGCCGCGGCGGCTACGGCGGACCTGGGGTACGACGTAATGGGTGTGGACCTGGTTGACTGGGGCGAGCATTGGACCGCGCTGTGCCAGGCGCCGAGGACGGGAAGCCTGGAGCTTACAGCAGCGGATTTCTATGAGGTCAGGCTGGACGGCCGCTTTGACCTGGTCTGTTACTGGGACGGTTTCGGGATAGGTTGCGATGATGACCAGAGGCGGCTGTTGCGGCGAGTTGCCAGACACTGGCTGGCGCCGGCGGGACGGATGCTGGTGGACGTGGCCAACCCGGCCTGGGCGGCCCGCAACGCGGGCAAAGAGGAGCATCTGGCGCCGCTGAAGGGCGTTCCGGGGTCGGTGGAAATGGTGCGGAGATGGTACTATGACGCCCTGCACAGCCAGTGGATCGATGAGTGGATGCCGACGGCCCAGCCGGAGCAAGCGCTGCAACAGACCATTCGCTGTTATTCGCCCCAGGACCTGCAATTGCTGCTGGAGGGCACCGGCCTGCGCCTGTGTGGAGCTGAGGTCGATGGGCAGCGCCTGGACGTGAGCGACGCAGCGATCACGACCGGCGGTCCGTTGCTGGATGCCTACAGCTATCTGGCAGAGCTGGTTCCGGTTCACGCAGAGTGAGGTCGGGCGCGTCGCAGCTGTCATGCTGGCGACGGGCGGCTAAGGATAGCTTACCGGAGGAGGTACCCCATGTTTGAGCTGCCAGAAGTCCTCACCCTGGCCCGACAGATGAACGAGACCCTGGAGGGCAAAGTGATTGTCTCGGGGAGCTTGGGCAATTCGCCCCACAAGTTCGTGTGGTACAACCGCACCCACGAAGAATTCGCGGCGATCGTACCGGGAAAAGTGGTGGGAGAAGCGCGCGCCAGGGGTCGGTGGCTGCTGGTATCGCTGGAGCCGGGCTATGTACTGGTGCTGGGTGAGCTCGGTGGCAAGATGCTGTACCACCAGCGCTTTGGTCAGGCGCCGGCCAAGTACCACCTCCTGATGAGCTTTGACGACGGCTCGGCCCTCAGCTTGATGACGCAGATGTGGGGCGCTATGGAGCTCTACGAGAAGGGTCAGGAGGAAGGGCGGCAGTATATCCGCGACATGCGCCCGGTTCCGGGAGATCCCACGTTCACATCCGACTATTTTTCCTCACTGGTGGATGATCTGATCCACGGCGAGAAGCGCAGCGTAAAGGGGCTGCTCACCCAGGACCAGTTGATTCCGGGTCTGGGCAATGCCATCGCCCAGGATATCATGTTCAGTGCGCGGTTACATCCCCGCAGGCCTCTCGCAAGCCTGGATGCCGAGGAATGCGACCACCTCTACCGGTGTATCATCGATACGGTAGCCAGCGTAACGGAGCTGGGAGGGCGTTACGATGAGGTCGACTTGTTTGGCCGCCCGGGCGGGTACCAAAGGATCATGGACCGCAACGCGGTGGCCAGGCCATGTCCGGTCTGCGGACAGATGGTGCTAAAGCTGCAGTACCTGGGCGGGTCGTGCTATGTCTGCCCGGGCTGTCAGCCGGAGCCCTAGCCAAGGTGCAAACCGCTGCTGGCCGAGAAGTGCCGAACGCTGCTCGAGAACCGGGCGTGTGGCGCAGGCTGCGCTTCTATGTGCCATATGCATGGCGCTTTCTTGTGTTGCGACGCCCCGAGCCCCTGATCTACGGAATCGCGCTTACGGACCGCTGCAACCTGACATGCCGAGGGTGCAAGGTTGCGAACACCGGCCGACCTGACATGACGTGGGACCAGGTGACGGCCTGCCTGCAGGATGCCTGGAACCGCGGGTTCCGCGAGGCGTACTTTAGTGGCGGCGAGCCCATGCTGTGGCGCGATGGCGATCGTGTGCTTGAAGATGTGATCCTGGAGGCCAGGCGGATCGGTTTCTTTCACGTGCACGTGTACACCAACGGCACATTAGGCCTGGACACGTCGGCGGACCTGGTGTGGGTCAGCATGGATGGACTGGCCGGGACGTTCGAGAGGCGCCGCGGAGACCACTTTTCTGAGGTGGAACTTGCTGTTCGGCACGGAAGGCACCCAAAGGTGGCGGTGATTTATGTGATTGACCGCAACACCAGAGACGGCATCGAGCCTTTCCTGCAGTGGGTGCAGAATGCGCGCTTCCCGGTCACCGGCGTCATGTTCTACTTTCACACGCCGTACTATGGCCGCGATGAGCTGTACCTGGATGCGGAGGAGCGTGCGCCCATCATTGACCGGCTCCTGGACTGCATCGGCATAGGATTGCCAGTGCTAAACTCACGGGCCGGCCTGCGTGCCTTGCGCTCAGGAAATTGGCCCCGGCGGCTGCCGGTCGCGTCGGTAGTGGATGTGGACGGCGAGTCGGCCTGTTGTCGGGCCAGCGACGGGACCTGTGAGGACTGCGGATATGCCGCCTGCACCGAGATCACCGAATTTCAGCGCCTGCGGCCGAGCGCTGTGCTGGCCATGATGAGGTACTGGTGAACTCACCCGGCCGCGGTTTGGTGAGCGTTGCGACAAGGGCGGCACGGCGCTATCTCGTGGGGCCTCAACAGCGCTGGGCCTTTGAGCCGCCCCCACCGAGTTGGACGCCGCCGGCCGTGGCGCGCACCTCTCTCTACCTGCACGTCCCGTTTTGCCGCAACGCCTGTCCATACTGCCCCTACACCAAGGTGCCGTACGACGAGGCCCGGGTCGAACCCTATGCCCGCGCCGCAGTGGCGGAGGTGGATGGGTGGGCGGATCGGGTCGGGCCGGCCGAAATCACCAGCGTGTACATCGGCGGCGGAACGCCGACCCTGGCCCTGGGGGCAGTCGCAAAGGTGATCGAGCGGGTGCGCCAGCGCTTCCACTTGACGGGCGACGTCTGCATCGAAACGAACCCTGCAGAGGTGGACCGAGCACTTGTGCAGCGCTTGCGCGGCGCCGGCGTCGCCCTGGTGTCCCTGGGAGTCCAGTCGTTCGACAGCCAACACTTGGCGACTCTGGGCCGGGGCTACTCGCCTGGAGGGGCCGAGCGTGCCCTGGACTTGTTGGCCGAGGGTGGCTTTGCGTCGGTCAATGCTGACCTCATGTTTGCCCTGCCGGGCCAGGGGACCAGCGATGTCATCGCTGATTTGGAGCGGGTTGCGGAGCTGGGGGCCAACCAGATCACCACCTATCCCCTGTTCACCTTCCCATACACCTCGGTGGGGGAGTACCTGCGACTGGCGGCGGTGCGCATGCCTAACCTGCGGGTCCGGCGGGCGCAGTACCGGGCCATCCACTCGTGGTGCGCCGAGCACGGCTTTCAGCGGGTGTCGGTGTGGGGTTTTGTGCGGGGCGGCGCCCCCCGCTATTCCTCGGTGACCCGGGACGGCTACATCGGCATCGGCCCCGGGGCAGGCTCAGACCTGCCCGACGGCTTTGTCCTGAACACGTTTGACCTGAGGGCCTGGATGGACGCCGTCAGCCGGGGCAATCAGGCGGTGGCCTTGCGCATGGCTTACCGGGGTCAGATGGCGGGTTGGTGGTGGCTTTACTGGCGGTTCTACGACACCCGCATTCCACTGGATGGCCTGAAGGCCAACCTGGGTCCCGACGCGGCCAAAGCGCGCTTCTGGCTGAGGGCGGCCGAGTGGGCTGGGCTTGCGGTACGCAGAGGTGATGTCCTCGAACTGACCGAGCCGGGCGCGTTCTGGCTCCACCTGGCCCAGAACCATCTGGCGCTCAGCTATGTGAACACCCTGTGGACGGCGGCGCGGCGCCAGCCCTGGCCGGAGGCGATTGGCATCTAGACGATTGAGGGTTTATTCAATCACTGGCCGGCACAGCGGACGCAAAAGTGATTGACTCACTCATACATTATCGGTAAAATGGGCTCAAGGGGGAAGAGCCTTTGGGAAAACGGGGCCACAGCGGCGTGGCCCGCTCGGTGAGGCTCCCTGATCCTTTCGATAAGGAGACCATGAGTAGCAGTATCATCATCGTCCTCACAATCCTAGGCGCCACTGTGGTCTTGCTGGTCCTGGATGTTGTGCGCATGGACATCGTGGCCATCCTGTGCTTGCTGGCGCTCACGTGGACCAGAATCTTGGACCCGACGGAGGCCCTGTCGGGTTTTTCCAGCAATGCGGTCATCGCCATGGTGGCAGTGATGATCCTGGGGCGAGGGATAACCAAGACGGGCATGATGGACCGCTTTGCCCAGTGGATCGTGAAGCGGGCCGGGCCGCAGCCATCCCGTGTGGTGGCCTTGGCCTCGGCGGCGGTCGGCTTGTTGTCCGCCCTAATCCAGAACGTGGGGGCGGTGGTCCTGTTCCTTCCGGCATTGGTGAACCTCTCGCGCCGCCAGAAAATCCCCCTGTCGCAACTGATCATGCCTATCGGGTTCGCCGCCATCATGGGCGGGACCCTCACGATGGTGGGTTCAGGCCCGCTGATCCTCATCAACGACCTTATCGCCGGAACGGGCCTGCAACCCTACGGTCTGTTCAGCGTCGCGCCGGTGGGCCTGGTGCTCCTGGTGGTGGGCATCGCGTACTTTTACCGGTTGGGCAGCAGAATCCTGCCGCGCCGCGACGAGGCGGCGCCCCTCCGGGGTACGCAGCAAGAGCTCATCGATGCCTGGCAACTGCCCTTTTCGATCTCCCATTACCGCATTCCGGTCGCCAGTACGCTGGTGGGCAAGACCCCGGAAGAGGCTCACATCTGGGACCAGTATCAGCTGAACCTGCTGGGCATCTCCAGGGATGAGGCCACGCAGTATGCCCCCTGGCGGGAAACCAGGTTCGAGGCGCGGCAAGATGTGGCCCTGTTGGGGGAGGAACGCCACATTCGGGAGTTTGCGACCGAGTTCGGCCTGCTGCTGCGCCAGCGGCCGGGGCAGTTCGAAACCCTCAACGATCCCAGGAGGGCGGGGTTTGCCGAGGTCATCGTTCCACCGCGCTCCAGCCTGGTGGGGGAGACCATCCGCCAGTATTCCCTGCGCAAGCGGCATGGCGTGGAGCCAGTGATGCTGCACCACAAGGGCGAAGTGGTGCGGGGCGACTTTTCCGACGTGCCCATCGCGGCAGGCGACACCCTCATCGTCCATGGCCTCTGGGACCGCATCCGCGACCTTGGCTCGGGCACCGAGTTTGTGCTGATTACGCCCACCGAGTCCGAAGCCAAGGACGAATCCAAGACGCGGGCAGCCGCCCTGTGCTTCGGGCTGGCCATCGTGTTGGGCTTCAGCGGTTTCGCCGCGTCCACGGCATTCCTCACCGGTGCCATGGCGATGGTGCTGGTCAAGGTACTCAACATGGAGGAAGCCTATCAGGCCATCGAGTGGCAGGTGGTTTTCTTCCTGGCGGGATTGATCCCACTGGGCCTTGCGATGCAAAAGACGGGAGCCGCGGCGGCCCTGGCGGGGCCGGCGATGCGGATGATGCAGGGAAGTCACCCGTTGGCGTTGCTCCTGGCCGTGGCTCTTGCCTCGGCAGCCGCTTCATTGCTGCTGGGCAACGTGGCCGGGACGGTCATTCTGGCGCCGATGGTCCTCAGCATGGCCCGACTGGGCGGGCACGATCCACGCCCCCTGGCGCTGATGGTGGCCATAGGGGCGGCCAACTCGTTTATCCTGCCGACGCACCAGGTAAACGCCCTGCTCAAGACCCGGGGCGGATATCGCAACGTGGACTATTTGCGAGCGGGGAGTGGTCTCACGGCCATCTTCCTGGTGGTGGTCGTAGTGATGTTCTACCTGTTCTACCTGTAATACAACGGGCCGGCTGTTGCCAGGCCCCATTTACCGATTACCAAATTGTGAAGGAGGACATGGTGTTACTCAAGCACTTTTTCATCGGCAAGATCGCCCACAGCTCCTATATCCTGGCGGGCAAAGAGACCTGTGCGGTCGTCGACCCGCAGCGGGATGTGGACGGCTACATCAGGGAGGCCCGGTCGCTGGGCCTGGTGATCACCCACATCATCGAGACCCACCTGCACGCCGACTTTATCTCGGGTCATATGGACCTGGCGGAAAAGACCGGCGCCACGATCTATGCGCCCGAGTCCGCCGGGTGCACGTTCCCCCACGTTCCTGTGGCCGAGGCCGACGTGATCAAGCTGGAGGACATGGAACTGCTGGTGTGGGAGACGCCCGGGCATACTCCGGAGCACGTCAGCTATGTGGTGCGCGACCTCTCCAGGGGTGACAGTCCCATTGGCGTGTTTGTGGGCGACACGATGTTCGTGGGCGACGTTGGGCGGCCCGACCTGTTCCCTGACATGGCGACCGAGCTGGCGGACAAGCTCTACCACAGCCTGCATGACAAGCTGCTCACCTTGCCTGACCACTGTGAGGTCTATCCGGCCCACGGCGCGGGGTCCCTGTGCGGCCGGGCCATGGGCGCCAAGTGGCTGTCCACCATCGGCTATGAGCGGCGTTACAATTCTGCGCTGCAGATCATGGACAAGGCCGAGTTCATCCGTTCGCTGACCACCGACATGCCGCCTGCGCCAGATCATTTTGGCCGCTGCAGCGAAATCAACCGGAACGGCCCGGCGCTGGTATCTTCGTTACCGGTGCTGGAAGAGCTCAAGCCGGCCCAGTTTGAGGACAAGATGCGGGATCCCGGTGTCCAGATCGTGGATGTGCGCAGCTACGCATCCTTTGCCGCGATGCACATTCCCGGAGCCTGGCATTTGGACCTCAGCGGCAATTTCCCAACGTTTGCGGGATGGGTGCTGCCGACGGACAAGGATTTCGTGCTGGTGGCGGAGAACTATGACGATGCGGTGACCGCCAATGTGTGGGCCCGACGGGTGGGCGTGGACCGCATCGTGGGCTGTCTCCTGGGAGGTATGGTGGCCTGGACGACGACCGGCCGCAAGATCGTCGACGTGCACCTGATCTCGGCCGAGGACCTGCATGAGATGGTCACAGGAACGTCGGAGATCCTGCTCCTGGACGTACGGTCGCCCCTGGAGTTTGCCGACAACCACATCGAGGGGGCGGTCAACATCCCGGCACCGGACCTGCGAACGCGCTACCGCAAACTGGATCGCAAGAAGCCGATTGTCGTAATTTGCAGCACCGGCAATCGCTCCAGCCTGGCGGCCAGCATGCTTCAGCAGCGCGGCTTTGCCACGGTTCACAACGTGGCGGGAGGAATGACGGGCTACAGCGCGGCAGGCCACGCGGCAGCGTGCTCGATGGACATTTGCCTGGACACCGAGGACTCCCGTTACCTGGAGACCTATGTCTGATCGACGCTTCAATCCCACTTGCAGGAGGATTACGCCATGAACTGGTTGACGGAGGTACGCTGGTCGCCATATGTGGTGGGAGCTGGCATTGGAGTGCTGAGCTGGCTCACCTGGTTCGTTTCCAAGAAGCCCATCGGCTGTTCCACATCCTATGCCCGGACGGCGGGCATGATCGAGCGGGCTATTCGCGGTCCGAAGGTCAACGAAAAGGCGTACTATAAGGAAGTGGTCCCGCTGGTGGACTGGCAGTGGATGCTGGTGCTGGGCATGATCATCGGCGCGGCGGCCGCGGCCTGGCTGTCGGGCGACCTGGTGCTGCGCTGGGTTCCAGCCCTGTGGGCCGTGCTGTTTGGCCCGAACGCGGCGCTGCGGGTGATCGCGGGGCTGGTCGGCGGCGTTCTGCTGGGCTTTGGCGCCCGGTGGGGGGACGGCTGCACCAGCGGGCACGGCATCAGCGGGACGATGCAGCTGTCCATCGCCAGTTGGGTGTCAGCGATCTGTTTCTTTATCGGCGGCATCGTCATGGCCCAGATCCTCGTGGCTCTGGCAGGGTAAGGGGAAGCAAAGATGGACAAGAATCGGGTGGATCTGGGCTGGGGCCTGGTGTTCGGTGTCGTGTTTGGCTTCCTGCTGCAAAAAAGCGGAGTGACCCACTATGACGTGATCCTGGGCCAGCTCCTGCTGCGGGATTTCACGGTGCTCAAGGTCATGCTCTCGGCGGTAGTCGTGGGCATGTACGGCATCTACTGGATGCAGGGACGGGGCTGGATCCAGCTCAGCCCGCGGTCGGGCTCGTGGGGCAAGAACGCCGTGGGCGGGCTGATCTTTGGCCTGGGCTTTGCCATCTCGGGCTATTGCCCGGGCACCATTGCTGGNNCATCGGCAACGGCTACCTGGATGCGGTAGTGGGAGGCCTGACGGGGATCCTGCTGGGATCAGCGCTGCTGGCAGCCATCTACCCGCGGATCAAGGACGGCATTCTCAAGGCAGGGACCTTCCCCCAGGTGACCCTGCCGCAGCTGTTCAAGGTGGGAGAGTGGCAAGTGATCGTTCCGCTGTCGGTTCTGCTGGTGCTGGTGATGGTGCTGTTGGAGGTGGCGGGGTTCTAAGCGCCCGGATGGCTGCCTACTCCCATGAAGGGGAGTGTCGGCGCCTGCCAGGGTGACCCGATCCGAGGTGCCTTGATTCGCAGGGGGTGAGATGACACGAATCGCTGGGGTGGACGGGTGTCCAGGCGGCTGGCTTTGCGTCGTGATGGATGTCGAAGGCCGATTCGTGGCGGCAACGGTCTTTCGTACCGCTGCCGAGCTCCTGGCCCACGACCCTCGCANNCGCATTCAGGCGATGGCCATCGACATGCCCATCGGGCTGGCCCATGCCGGGCGGCGCCGGTGCGATGAGGTCGCACGCGAGCGACTGAAAGCGAAAGCGGTGTGCGTCTCCAACGCACCGCTGAGGCCGGCGTTGTACGCGCCTTCGCGGGTGGCCGCTTCGGCCATCAGCCACGCCCTGTGTGGAAGGAAAGTCGGAGCACAGGAATGGAGCCTCTACCCGAAGGTCATCAATCTTGACCGCGTGCTCACCCCGCTGCACCAGCGGTGGTGCTTTGAGGTACACCCCGAGCTTTCCTTTGCAGTCTGGAGCGCCAACGGTCCTTTGGCCGAGGCTAAGGATACTCCCGAAGGAAGGCGTCGGAGGGAGGAGCTCATCGATGGAGCGTGGCGGGGCGCCCGCCTGGATGCGCTCGCGGATCTGGGCCCACACCAGCACGGCTCGGCCGACTATGCTCTGGACGATGTGAATGATGCGTTCGCAGCGGTCTGGACGGCGCGGCGCATCGTGGAGGGCAAAGCAGAGCGGATTCCCGACATGCCAGAGATTGACGGCCGAGGCCTGCGCATAGAGATGTGGATCTAATTCATCATCAAGTGGGGGGGCGCGTGCGGCGGACGGCTGCCTCATGCCAGGTCTGGACTTTCGCTGAGGGTTTCGGAGCAGGCAGTGGACTGGGTCAGGATGTCGCGCGGGCTGTTCCTGGTGAATTCGGCGATATGGGTTGGCCTGGCTGTGGTGACGGTCACACGCGGCAGCGCTGGCATGCGCCCTGGGGCACGGTTGGTTATCGCGGCGCTCATGGTGGGCTACGCCGGCGCCATGGCCCTGGCGGCGCGGGGCCTGGGGACTGGGCGCAAGCGGTTCTGGACTTGAGGCGTGGCGGTCCTGGTGGTGAACCTGTTGCTGACGTTCACCGACCAGGTGGGACCCCTGGACTGGGCGACGGGGCTGTTGGATGCCGTCCTGTTGGCAGTCTTGCTGGGCACGCGGGGACTGTACCGAGGCTGGAGTCCGCGCTAAGAGCGTTCGCCTGGCCTTGGGCCAGAACGCGGACATAATGCCTCATCGGCTACCGAGTCACTCCGGCAGGGCGTCCCGCAACTCCCCAGGCGCCGCAAGGCGGCCTGGAGACGGCCGCTCACCAGCAGGTCTTCCCAGGAGCCGTCGCCAAGGCGTTCGCAACGTACGCAGTAGATGAGCAGAGTGGGCACCTGCGCTAGCACCGCGAGGGCCACCCCGGACCCTCGACTAGCATGGCGGCGGTTTACTCGGGCCGGCAGCTGCGGTCCGTCCACCAGTGTGGGAGGGCCGTCGATCTGTCAGACATCTGCTGCTCAAGCCGCCTGGCGTAATCTCCCATCCTGCGCTAACGTTTGGAATTGACAAAACGTTCTGAACGATATAGACTGTTTCGCAGTTCTTGGCCCCTGGCGCCTTCATGCGCTGCCAGGGCAGTCTGCGCGCAGGAGAGATGCGTCATGGTTCAGAACTCACACCCGACCACACAAGGCCTCACCCAGGCAGAGGTCCTAGCGCAGCGCCTGCAAAACGGCCCCAATGCGCTGCCTTCGGCAAAGAAGACGCCTGCCTGGGCGGTGTTCTTGAATCAGTTCAAGAACCCCCTGGTGTACATCGTTCTGGCTGCGGCTGGCATCTCTCTGGCCCTGGGAGAGATGGGTGACGCTGCCATTATCCTGGCAGTTGTCCTGCTGGACGCTGTACTGGGGTTCATCCAGGAGTATCAGGCGCAGCAGACGTACTCCGCGGTCAAGGGGTTGCTGCGACCCACCACAAGCGTCATCCGGGAAAGTGAACGCCAGGAAATTGAAGTGTGGGAGCTAGTGCCCGGTGACGTGGTTGTGCTGACCGCCGGTGAGAGAGTGCCCGCCGACGGTGAGCTCATCGAGGCCGTCAAAGTCACCGTCGAGGAAGCCATCCTGACTGGCGAGAGCGAGCCCATACACAAGACCATTTCCGATGAGGATAGCAAGGTCTGGATGGGTACCACTGTGCTCACAGGCCGGGGTCTGATGCGGGTCCTAGTGACGGGGTCACGGACCAAACTCGGCCATATTGCGACGAGCCTGCATGAGGAGGTCGAGCAGGAGACGCCCCTGCAGGTGCGACTGGAGGCCTTTAGCCGCACACTCACTCGGCTGGTGCTGCTGGTCACTCTTGCCATCTTTGTCGCCGGCCTGGTGACGGGCCGACCGATGTTGGAGATGGTACGGATATCGATCATCCTGGCCATCGCGGCAGTTCCTGAGGGGCTGCTGATCGCGGTCACCGTGATTCTGGTCTTGGGAATGCGACGCATTCTCAAGCGCAACGGGTTAGTGAAACGCCTGTTGGCGGTGGAGACCCTGGGTTCGGTAACCACCATCTGCACCGACAAGACGGGCACCCTCACCGAGGGTCACATGAAGGTGACTCGCAGCGAGATTTCCGAGCAGCAGCGGGCGCTGGAGGTCATGGTCCTGTGCAACGACCTGGAAGGACCGGTGGACGCAGCTCTGTGGGAATATGCGGCCGGTCTTCTAGGAAGTGACCCCGAGACGGTGGTGGCCAGGGCGGGGCGGATCGACGAAGAGCCCTTTTCCAGCGACACCAAGTGCATGGTTACGGCTAACGTGATGGATGGCCAGATCGTGTGCTACCTCAAAGGTGCTCCCGAGATCGTGGCTGAGATGTGTACGCTTACGTCAGAAGAGCGGCGGCAGGTTTTGCTTCGGGTTGACCGCTTGGCCGGTGAGGGACTGCGGCTTCTGGGGCTGGCCTACCGGATGGGTGGAAGGGTTGATCAGCATTCAGGCTATTCATGGCTTGGGCTGGTGGCCATGGAGGACCCGGTGCGGGAGGGTGTGCGCGAGGCGATCTCGCTCGCCCGGCGCGCGGGCATTCGCATCAAGATGATTACTGGCGACTACCGTCGCACGGCGGAGCGTGTCGCGACCTCCATCGGGCTTGACGCACAGCCTGGTCAAACCATTGACGGTGACGAGCTTGCTCGCATGAGCGATGAGGACCTGGCAGTCAGAGTGCAAGACATCAGCATCTTTGCGCGCATCCAGCCGCACGACAAGCTGCGTATCGTACGGGCTCTGCAGTCCAAGGGTGAGGTCACCGCCATGATTGGCGATGGCGTCAACGATGCCCCAGCGCTGAAGCGGGCCAACATCGGGGTCGTTGTCGGAACCGCAACGGATGTCGCGAAGGAAACTGCTGACCTCATCCTGCTGGACAGCAATTTTCGGACGATCGTGTCAGCTATCGAAGAGGGCCGCGTGGTCTTTGCGAACATTCGCAAGGTAGTGGCCTATACGCTTTCAAACTCCTTCGCCGAGGTTCTGCTGGTGTTTGGAGCCATGTTGCTTGGCTGGCCGGCTCCGCTCCTTGTAGCACAGATCCTTTGGATACATCTCATCTGCGATGGTCCCTCGGACATCGTGCTGGGGTTTGAGCCCAAGGAGGAAGGCATCATGGAGGAAAAGCCGAAGCCAATTAGCGAGCCAATTCTGGATCGCCTGGGCTTGTCGCTGATTGGCATCATCAGTGTGGTCAGCGCTGTGGTGGGCCTGGTGCTGTTTGGCCATTACTACTTGCAGGTTGGCGATCCGGTGGAAGGCCGGAGCATAGCGTTTGCGAGCTTTGCGGTCAACTCGATGGTGTACATCTTTGCGTACCGGAGTCTTAGGCACTCTGTACTGAAGGGGAATCCATTGAGCGCTAACAAGCCCCTGGTGTGGGCCGTCGCTGGTGGCTTGGCGCTGGCGCTCATACCGTTTGCCGTCCCCGGTCTGCGCACGCTGTTGGAGATTGGCCCAATGCACGTAGCGGACTGGCTGCTCGTGGGCGGGGTCGCCTTGGGGTTACTGGTCGTTGTTGAGGTAGGCAAGGCCATTGCCGGCCGCATGCATCCTATTCAACGAGCGATGGGACCTGAAGAGCGTCCGAGTGCGGAGGTGCGGCCGTGACCGGTCAGTACTACGAACAGCAGCATTTCGTGGAGGACATCAGCTTGTACTTTGAGCAGATGGGTCTGCCGCGGATGGCAGGGCGCATCCTGGGCGTGCTTCTGATCGCCGATCCGCCACAGCAGTCGCTCAACGATTTGTGCGAGGTCCTGCAGGCCAGCAAGAGCGCCGTCAGCACCACTACCCGGCTACTCGTGGAGATGGGCCTGATTGAGCGGGTTCCCTCCTCAAAACCGCGTGAGGTGGCCTTTCGGTTCAAACCGGGCGGCTGGCTCATTTTCATGCGCATGCGGTTGCGGCTCATGGCTTCGCTGCATCAGATTGCTGAGAGAGGCCTTGAGCTTTTGAAGGATGCGCATCCAGCGCTCCAAGAACGGCTTCGAGAGGCTCACGACATGTACTCGCTGATTGAGGATGAGCTACCAACGTTGCTTGAACGCCTGGAGAGTCAGCGAGGCGCGCGGGCGACGCCAACGGCCGGTTGAAAGCGTGCGTGTGCTGCCGGCGTGGCGGTGCAGGAGCCAGGCGGCACCGTTGCGGACCTGACAGACGTCTGGAGAGCTTGCGGGCAATGCTCGGTCGAGCTGAGGACGTTGGCAAGTAAAGGGCGGCAGGCTTGGTAGACAGAGGGAATGCTGAACGAGACGAGACTACGATCGCCGGACGCGTCTGGCAAAGGACGGGTGTGACCGAACACCTGGGTGGACTGGCTGCCACACGCCGGTTGGTGCGTTGGATGCAACACAACGCCGGGGACGTGGTGCTGGAGATGGGCTGCGGGACAGGATATACGGCGTGCTTGGTAGCCCGAGAGACTGGGGCAAGTGTGGTG
>DDYO01000007.1 GCA_002348045.1 Anaerolineales bacterium UBA2232 | reverse complement strand
GATACCATGTGTTGGCACAGCACCTCTCCTCGTAGCGCAAGCACACGGGGTGTTTGACGTGCACGTGTTTGCCAAGTATACTGAGATACAAGAAAATACTAGCCGCTGGGGGAGCCGATTCTACCGGCTGAGAGGATGGCGACTGGCCATCGACCCCTGATACCTGACCTAGGTAATGCTAGCGTAGGGAAGCGATTTGGCTTGTGACCCCGTTGGCTCTTACCAAGGCCAGCGGGGTTCTGTGTTCTATGACGAAAAGGGATGGGCCGATGACTCACCGACAGGATTCAGAGCGTGCTTTCGATGACGTGGCCTCCGATTATGATGGGTGGTACAGGATTGCCATTGGCCGTGAGGTGGACAGGCTGGAGAAAGCCGTTCTGTATCGCTTGGCCGAACCTTTGCTAGGCAAGGTCGCGCTGGACGTGGGTACGGGAACAGGGCATTTCGCTGCGGACTTGGTAAGCAGGGGACTTGCAGTGATGGGCGTTGACATCTCGGCGCCGATGCTGGATGTAGCGCGGTCCAAGGGCACGGGGGCCGCTCTGGTTCTGGCGGATGCGGCCCTTCTGCCCGTGGCAGACGCCCGCTTTGATCTAGTGCTGTCGGTTACGGCGCTGGAGTTTGTGGCCGATCGGCAGAGGGTGTTGACGGAAATGTGGCGGGCGCTTCGGCCTGGAGGATCACTCTTGGTGGCGGTGCTCAACGCGTGGAGCCCGTGGGCATGGCACCGTCGCAACGAGAGCAGACGGACCGTGACGCCGTTCTCTCATGCCCATTTCTTGGGTCCTTACGAGTTCCAGCATCTCCTCGGGCAATTTGGGCCGGTCCATTGGAGCAGCTCGGTGTTTTTTGGGCCATCAGGTCAGGGATTGCGCTGGGCGACTGCTCTGGAGGCCATCGGTCAGCGCTGGCTGAGGCTGTTCGGCGCGCTACTAGTGGGGGTGGTGAGAAAATGATGATCAGTGCGCAGTTTGCGGTGTATCCTCTTGGTCAGGACGAATGGGAGCTTTCGATTGGCGAAGCCTGTCAAGCGCTGACTGGTTTCCAGCTGCACGCTGAGACCGGGCGCATGAGCACACAGCTGGAAGGCGATGCCGAGGAGGTCTTTGCTGCGCTGCACCGCGCCTTTGTAACGGCTTGCCATAGAGGCGCGACCGTCATGACGTGCACAGTGTCCAATGCATGCCCTCCTGGACTGTCCGGAGGACCTGATCATGATGGGCAGTGAATGGCGACCCATGCTGCGAACAGCCATCCGCCAGTACCTTCCGTCAGCGGTCCTGTGCCTTGTGTTTGTAGTGGTGTGGGAATGTGCGGTGTGGCTTTGGCGCATCGAAGCTTATCTCTTGCCGGCACCTTCCAGGGTGTGGACTGCAGGCCTGCAAGCGAGGTCGCTGCTGGCCGAGCACGTGCAACAGACGCTTCGGGAGGCCCTGTTGGGCTTTGTCGTAGCCCTGATAACGGGCCTCGGCTTCTCAATCATTATCGATCTGTCTTCTCTGGTGCGGCGGGCCATCTACCCCATCTTGGTCATCACACAGACCGTACCCATTATGGCCATCGCGCCGTTGCTGGTCATCTGGCTGGGCTATACCATCTGGCCCAAGGTCATCGTAGTGGCACTGGTCTGTTTCTTCCCCATCGTGGTATCGACTACCGATGGGCTCCGGGGCGTGGACCCCGAGCTGCTGGCGTTGCTGCAGACAATGGGCGCCAGCCGGTGGCAGATCTTTGCCAAGGTCCGAGCACCAGCCGCGCTGCCTGCGGCATTCTCAGGTATCCGTATTGCCATTACCTACAGCGTCATCGGAGCGATTATCGGTGAATGGGTGGGCGCCAGCAAGGGTCTTGGCGTTTTCATGTTGCGGTCCTCCAACTCGTTTCGAACCGACTGGGTATTCGTCGCGATAGCTTTGAGTTCTTTGCTGAGCATCGCCCTGTTTTCGGCTGTGGCGCTGTGTGAGCGGGCGGCTTTGCCCTGGTACTATACCACGGCTCGCCAGGAGCGCTGGGAAGGATTAGAGGAAAGGTGATGGAAGGGAGAAGAGTCCAAGGGTACAGGTCAGTGCTGAAGAGAATTGCGAGTGCGATCCTTCTGCTGGCAGCGCTCACGGGTTGTGGAACGCCCCCAGCACTGCGGTCGGTCACCCCCACGCGTCCGGCGCTGGACAGGTTCATCTTGTCACTGGACTGGGTGCCGAACACCAATCACACTGGCTTCTATGTGGCTAAGGAGAAGGGATGGTTTGCCGAGGTTGGACTGGACGTCGAGATACAGGTTCCGGCGGATCCGGCGGCGGCCCTGAAGCAGGTCGCCTACGGCAACACCCATGCCGGCGTGAGTTTTCAGGAAGAGGTGACCGTTGCCCGGGCCAACGATATCCCAGTGGTGTCACTGGCCGCGATTATCCAGCACAACACGTCGGCGTTTGCCGCTCTGGCGAAGAGCGGCATCACGAGCCCCAGGGACATGGTGGGCAAACGCTATGCCTCATACGGGCTGCCCATCGAGAGACCAATTCTGAGCCAGCTTATGGCCTGCGATGGGGCCGACAGCAGCACGGTGGATTTTATTGATGTGGGGTTCGATGCGTTTCCTGCGCTGGTGAGCCGGCGGGTGGACGTGGCTTGGATCTTCCTGGCGTGGGATGGGATTCAGGCGGAGATCATGGGTGTTGAGCTCAACACAATCCCGCTGTACGGCAGTTGCGTTCCGGACTACTACACTCCGGTCATCGTTGCCGGCGAGGCCACGATCCAGAGCAAGCCCGAACTTCTCCGGCGGTTCTTAGCGGCTACAAAACGTGGTTACGAGTACGCGATTGCCAACCCGGATGAAGCTGCGGCAGTCCTGCTGCGGGCTTCGCCCGAGACCGAGCCGGAGCTGGCTCGTCGCAGCCAGGCGTGGCTGAGCCCACGTTATCGGTCCGATGCGGCGACATGGGGAGAACAGGATGCGGAGATCTGGATAGGTTTGGCCAACTTTATGGTTGAGCATGGACTGATCGCCAGGCCGATTGATGTGAGCAAAGCTTTTACCAACGAGTTCCTTCCTCGATAGTGCTCTGGGAGTTGGCTCGCCGAGGCGGAACCGTCGGCCATGGTCACCGCGGAGCGCGAAAAGGTACGGGATAGAAACCGACATGGCAGACAAGCTGGAGGTTCGTGGCCTGCACAAGGCCTACCGGGTGGACGGAACGGTCACCAAGGTGCTGGAAGGTGTGGAGCTAACAGCTGCTGAGCACGCTTTCGTGTCCATTATCGGACCGAGCGGGTGCGGCAAGAGCACGCTGTTCAGCATTATCTGCGGCCTGCAGGAGCCCGATCGGGGTGAAATACTGCTGGATGGTTTGCCTTCCAGTCAGCGCCTTGGAGCGGTTGCCTACATGCCACAGAGGGACCTGTTGCTGCCCTGGCGCAACGTACTGGACAATGTGGTCCTGGGGCCGGAGGTTCGAGGCGAGGACGCAAAGGCGGCTCGCCGCGAGGCGAGGGATATGCTCCCCCTTTTTGGGCTCGACGGTTTTGCGGAAAGCTATCCCGCGGCGCTTTCCGGTGGAATGCGGCAGCGAGCGGCCTTGCTGCGTACCTTTATGTGCCGCCGGGAGCTACTGCTCCTGGATGAGCCTTTTGGTCCACTGGACGCGATCACGCGAATGGACCTGCAAGAGTGGTTGCTCCGGGTCTGGCAAGAGTTTCGCCACACGATTCTGTTCGTGACCCATGACGTCGAAGAAGCGCTCTTCCTCTCGGACTATGTGTACGTTCTGTCGCCGCGGCCAGCCCAGGTCCGGCTCGCCAAGGCAGTCGACCTTCCACGGCCCCGCAGGCGGGCGGTGACCACGACGATTGAGTTTGCTGCACTGAAGCAGGAGGTGCTTGAGGCCCTGACGAGCTGATGCCTCCCGACGTTGGCATTAGCGGGGAGTGTTGCCCTCTTGGGACCGTCTGACACGCGGCGTCACGTGGACGACTAGAAGCAGGCCGCTGGTCAGCGAGACGACAGCGCGAGGCTCCGTCAGCACGTTGCTGACACCCCTAGCGAGCCCTACCCGGAGAGTATCACCATGCAGAGCATACTCTAGGCCCTGAGTCTCAATACCGGATGCATCACCGCCTAATGGGAGGAGGGTGATGATGTCGCCGGGTCGGCCCTCGATAATCAGGGACCGGCTTCCGCGCACCAGCCACACTTGCGTGCGGTGGTCCCAAATCCGCGCTGAGACACCGGCAAGCTCGGGCATGGCCAAGAGGAACACGTTGGCCAAGGTGTGGTCGAGCCTGTTGCCAATCATGCCCACCAGGACAATCTCGCTGGCCCCTGCCCGCAAAGCCTCCCGGATGGCCAGCTCCGAGTCGGTCTCGTCCTTGTGGGTGGGATGTCCGATGAACTGGCAGCCACGTTCATCCAATTCGCGGCGCAGGTTGGCAGGCAGCGAGTCCATGTCACCGACGACCAAGTGCGGCCACAGCCCCAGCTTTCTGGCCACTCGTGCTCCGCCGTCGGCGGCGATCACCAAATCGTCGGGACCGACCGACAGGGCCGCCTGGTGGCCTTTTGTGATGTGGCCATTGGCTATGACGAGCGCACGCATATCCGCCTCCTCGTTAAGATCGTGGCCCTCACTGTACCATCGGCAGTGGTAGCAGGTCAACCAAAGAGAGGGCTGGCATTTTTGCCAGCCCTCTCGGAGCCATGCTCCACTGCGACTACTGGATCGCGTATGTGATCTGAATGCTCAGCGTAATCTCCATTTGACCGGGCTCAGTGGGTACAGCGCCTGCGCCACTCATTCTGGCCGCGTCATACAGAGGGCCAGGGCTGCCAGAGATTACCTCGCTCACGCTGAGGACGCGGCCCAATGTCACATTGTTCAGTCCTGCCAGGGCTTCCGCGCGGGACTTGGCATCGGCCACCGCATCCGCTCGGGCCTCTGACTCCAGTGCCGTAGTGTCGTCTACGCCAAAGCTCACGCCGTAGACGGTGTTGGCGCCCGAGTTCAGAACCTGTCCGAGCAATTCACCCAGCTTGGTGATATCTCGGAGAGTAACCGACACTTGGTTGCTCACGTGGTAGAAGAGGGGGCCGTCGGTTTCCTCGACGCCGGGCTTGCTCTGCTGCGCCAGGTACACGCTAAAGTTGCTGGTCTGGAGGTCCTTGTCCGCGACGCCCAACTGCCGTAAGGCAGTCAGGATGCTGGCTATTCTGGCGTTGGTGTCGGCTAGGGCTTCGTCGATGGATACTGATCGCGCCTCTACACCAACCGTGGTTCGCACCACGTCGGGCGTGCCATACGCTTTGCCCTGGCCGACTACCGTGATAGAACGTGTCGGCTCCGCAGCGGGAGCGGGTGCGGGGCTAGTGCATCCACTGGCCAAGACCACGATGGACACAAGGGCCAGAAGGCCTAATCTGGTGGCTCGTTTGAACATGAGAGTACTCCTTTTTTCAGTTAGTCTTGCTTCCTGTGGACGCCGAGCGGACCGGGAATGTTCCACCATCGGTCAACCAGCTCGCTGTATTCCCCGCCGAAACGGCTCTGAGCACAGCGGCTCGAGCAAATCCCCTATGCGGCCCTGGGGTTCTGTCGTGCAGCGAACAGCCCGCCACTTAGGCGGGCTGTTGTCACAGTCAGGAAACCTTCGGTATGGCCTATGTCTCTCGGAGCCCGGGCATAAAGGCCAGGACGCTGCGGCGCTTTTCCTGGTTCTTGAGCTCCAACTCCTGCGCCGCCAGCTCAGTCGAAATGAGCTTTTCCACAGCGGCAATCCATGCTCCGGACTTGACCGGGGTGTGCCGCACGCGGTGTCGACGCACCGTGAGCGCCTCCGCAGCCGGGCAAATCTTGAGACATGCCCCACAGTAGAGGCAGAAGCGGTCATCCAGCATCAACTCGCCGTCCCTCATCCACAGGGCATGGGTAGGACAGAGGTCAGCGCATGCCTGGCATCCCTCTGGACAAAACGACCGGTCCAACTGGATCATGCCCTCGAACGGATGAGTGACAGAAAACGCTCCGGGGCACAAGACCTCGCACTGCTTGCAGTAGATGCAGTCCGTCTCATCAATCTCGATAGCCTGTACCGTGCGGGGCTGCCCTGCACCATCAGCGCTGATCTGCACGGTAATTACATCGGTGGGACAGACCTCTGTCACCGACGGGGCCATCTCCGGACGGAGCTGATCGGCGTCGGTGCTGATTTCTTTGATCAGCGAGGGAAAGGCCTCATACTCTATGACAGGAATGCTGGCTTCGCCATCGACCTGCAGGGCCAGAGCATGCACAGGGCAGACAACCACGCACTCCCCGCAAAAGTTACACTTCTGCGGATCGATGTCAATCGTTGGGCGTTGCACCATGCGGCCGTCCTCAATGGAACCGGCCATGTGCACGATGGCCTCCTGTGGGCAGACCGCCGTGCACAGCTCACAGCCGACGCACTTTCCGCGGTCCAGCCGGAGGGCATGGCTTCGGGTAATCATCTTCCGCTCAAGCAGAATAGCCTCAGCGGTCACATGCTTCATTGTTGCTCCGCGCTTCACGTTGCCCCCTCCTGATATCCTTCGGCGCTCTCTGCCTACAGGGCCGTTGTGTCGTCGCCGTCGGTGCTTAAACGTCGCACCAGCTGACCATTGTGATCATAGATGGAAACCAAGAGAGGCAGTTGCCCCGGCAAGGCGTGGGTGGCACAACCGAGGCACGGATCGTAGGCGCGAAAGGCCATCTCGATTCGGTTGAGCAGTCCCTCGGTAACCACGGTGCCGGCCTTGATCAGGCTCTCGGCCGCCTTCTGGATCGAAAGTCCCATGGCCGCATAGTTGTTGGTTGTGCCAACGATCAAATTGACCTTGCGCAGCAACCCCTTTTCGTCAGTAATGTAGTGGTGGGTCAGCGTTCCGCGGGGCGCCTCGACGATGCCAATCCCTTCATCGGGCGTGGCCGTAGGCAGGGTACGGATCTCGGTGCCCGTGATCTCTGGGTCAAGGCATAGCTCCAAAGCCCGCTCCGACGCATACAACAACTCGACCAGCCGCGCCCAATGGGTGGCCAACGTGGCGTGAACGGGCTTGCCACCGAGGGCATCATACATCTGCTCGTAGGCTTCCTGGGCCAAGGGCGTGGCCATGCCGTCCGCTGCGTTCAAGCGAGATAACGGCGTGGCTCGGTACATGCCACTGTCGATACCGTCCACCATGCCGCTCCACCCGACCTTTTTGAGGTAGGGGAACTTCAAGTAGGTCCAGGGCTCTACGTGCTCGGCGATGTGCTCCAAGTACTCAGTCGGCGCATACTTGGCAATCTCCTTGCCCAGCGGATCAACCACCCGTACGCGGCCGTCGTAGAAATTGACCTTGTTGTTTTCGTCTACGAGCCCCATGTAATAGGTTCGGATGGTATAGGCCTCGCTGAGGACCATATCCACATAGACCTTGTTGGCCAGAACGACGTCGGCAAACAGCTTGAGGGACATGCGCGAGAACTCGATGGCACCGCGGGCAATCTGCTCCAGGCGGGCGCGTTCTTCTTCCTGCAGGCCCTTGCTCACGCCGCCCGGCAAACCACAGACCGGATGGATGTACCTGCCGCCGATCGTGGCGACGGCTTCGTGCGCTTCCTGCAAGGTCTGGATGACCTTGCCGCCGGTTTCCAGGCCCACCTTGTTGATGACGCCAAAGATGTTGCGCTCCGCTGGCGGCGCGTCCGGTCCAACGACGAAATCCGGTCCACCGAGCACGTAAAAGTGAGTGGTGTGATCAGCTACGTAGAAAAAGCTGTACAGCAACTCGCGCAGCTTTTTGGCCGTTGGGGGCGGGTCGACGTGGTATACGGCGTCTGCCGCTTTGGTTGCAGCCATGTGATGGGCAGAGGGACAAACGCCACAAATGCGGTTGGTTATTCGCGGCATCTCCTCCACCGGCCGACCCTCGCAGAACTTTTCAAAACCGCGGAGTTCTGGAACCTGGAAGTAGGTGCGGGCAATGTCCCCGGCCTCGTTCAGGATGATATCGATGGCCCCATGGCCTTCCAGCCGAGTAATCGGTTCAATCTTGATGTGTGTCATGCTAGACCTGCCTCTCGGGTTTGGACTGCAACACCTGCAGCAGGGAGTCGGCTAGGCTGAAACGGTACAAAGTGCCTGCCGGGTCAGCAATTTGCTGCGCTAGCTCTGCTGGGTCGGCTTCGGTGTCCATCGCGGCCATGATAGCGCTGAGCAACTTGCCGCCCTGGTCTTCAACCCCTTCGGGTGGACCATAGCATCCTCTGCACGGCATGCCCGCATGAATGCAGGGTCGTCCGCACCCCGCTCTGGTCGCTGGTCCCGCGCAGATGATCCCTTGCTCCAGGAAGCACCTATTCGGATCGGCTATGATCTCGTGGGGCCTTACGAACCTTTTCACCTTGGTCCCCTCACGGACTCTTTCGCACTCCTCGCAGAGATTGCGCGGATCAGAGCCCAGCACTGCTCCAGGGGCCGGCAAGTCTCCGCTCACGATGGCCTGGATGACTTTCCAAACCTGAGCAGCCACCGGAGGGCACCCGGGCACAAAGTAGTCCACGGGCACGGTTTGGGCTAGGGTCTTGACGGTGTCGTAAAACTCGGGTAACGTCACTTCACCTTCAGCAACAGTGGTGACGGTCTGGGGCAAGACGTGATCCGGGTTCGTCGTGGACGGCGTCTCGTGGTAGACGCGGGTGAGTATGTCGCCACGGTTGGTCAGATTCGCCAGACCGGGAATGCAGCCCTCATGAGCGCAGGATCCGAAGGCAACCATCACCTTGGATTTGCTGCGCAGCAGCTTGGCAATGTGCTCGTTCTCGGAGGAGCGAATTGCCCCGTTGAACAGGCACACGTCCACGTGGCCGTCAGGCATGGCTTCGACGTCTTTGTACTTGAAATCCATCGCGGCTGGCCAGAACAGGATATCGGCGGCCTCCGCCACTTTTAGGATATTGTGACCAATTTCCAGGATAGCAATGTCGCAGCCCCCACAACTCGCTGCCCAGTAGATGGCTAACTTGAGTTTATTCCCCATTGTCGTCTCCGTTGAACTAGCTGCTGACCTTGGTCAGCTGTGCCTGGGCCTTGAGATCGGCCACGGTCTGCTGGATCAATTCGGGCAGCCGCCCTCGCTCCAGAGTACCGATCTGAGCAAAGCGCACGCGGTCGGCGGCAAGGCCCATCTGGCCGAACATCGTTCTAAGGACATCCATCTTCCCGTGAGCGATAAAAGTTCCCTGCTTGTAGTGGCACTCTCCCGGTTCGCAGCCGGCCACGAGCACACCATCCGCTCCTTCCTTCAATGCGAGCATTATAAAGATCGGATCGATGCGACCGGAGCAGGGGATGGTGATAGCGCGCACATTGGGAGGGAGCTGCTGCATAGCAGCCAGATCAGACTCTGCTCGCAGGCACCAGCTGCAGTTGAAAACGAGCAGCTTGGGCTCACCGCTGAACTGGACCCGATCGCTGAGCCATTCGCCTTCCTGCATCTGGGCCGCAATGCGCTCGTTACTGTGTTCGGCGACCGTGATGGCGCTCAGAGGGCAAGCGGCGGCGCAGACACCACATGCCATGCACAGGTTCTTGTCCACCTGCGACACGCGGCGTTCGGCGCCGTCCACGCTTTTCACTACAGGGGTCAGGGCCTGATAGGGACAAGACCGGATGCATACACCGCACCCAGAACATTTGGACTCGTCCACCTCGGCGGCCGGACCCGGGGCTTGATACCCGTCGCGGACAGCGATGTTCTTGATGGCGTGCATCAACTCCGAGATGTGGATGCCCTGAGGGCAGCGGGGGTAGCAGAGATCGCACGCCGAACACATCCAGGCGGTTGGGCCTGAGAGGGCGGCATGCCGCATGCCCAGCATCACCATTCTAAGCGTGCGTCGCGGGTTAAAGTCACTGCTCACGCGGCTCACGAGGCACGTGCTCATGCATGTGCCGCAGGAGTAGCAGCGAAGAAGGTGCTCGCCGCCGGGTTCGGCCTGCACCTGGGCCTGGAAGTCGGGGTCAAAGGTCTTTGGATGTGGCATTTGCTTCCCCCTTCAGCCTACGCGGGCAACTTGGTGGCTTCGAGTGCGCGGGCAACGTCGGGGATCTCTGGCAATCGGCGCAGACGCCTCTCCAGTTCTGGACGTGCACGCTCGATCTCTTCCCGCAGCTTCTCGGGATCGATGTTCTTCAGAGCCGTATCCATCTCACGGATCACCCGGGCGTACTTGGCGCCTTCAGCGGCGGAGATCCACTCCACGCGGAAACGCTCAGGAGATATGCCCATGTCCACCAACCGCTTGGCCAGCCGGTCAAAGCGCACAGCGCCAACTTGCTGCCCCGTGATGTAGTGGCAGTCCTGGGGATGGCAGCCTGATACAAGGACCATGCCCGCTCCAAGGCGGAATGCCTCGAGCACGAAATCCTGGTCCATGCGGGCAGAGCACATCACTCGCAAGCCCCGCGAGCTGGCGGGGTACTCAAAGTGGCTCGTGCCAGCGTTGTCAGCGCCGCCATAACTGCACCAGTGGCACATAAAGGCCATGATCTTTTCCTCAGGCTGCTGGGCCAGCAGCGCATGAATCTGGGCAACGACCTGAGCGTCTGTAAAGTGCATTTGGGTGATGGCGTTGTGGGGACACTCTGCCACGCAGCCACCGCAGCCATGACACTTGGCGGGGGTCACGTCCGCCGCCTTGCCAACTTCCACGGTGATGGCGCTGTAGGGGCACTTGGTAGCGCAGATGCCGCATTTCTTACCATCAGCCGAGATACAACGGTCCTCCCAGACGTGAGCGACGATGGGTTCGATCTCCCACTTGTCGGAGGTCAGGATGCGGGCTGCACGGGCCGCGGCGCCGCTGCCCTGGGCCACGCTGGACGGAATGTCTTTCGGTCCCTGAGCTGCGCCAGCCAGGAAGACGCCGTCAGTAGGCGAGTCCACCGGTCGCAGTTTGGGATGGTATTCCATATAGAAGCCGCCCGGGCTTCGGCTGATGTTGAGGACCGATCCCATCTGCTCGGTATCGACGCGAGGAATAGCCGCTGCCGACAGGACCACCATGTCGCTCTCCATCTCGATGACCTGTCCTAAACCCACATCTTCGACTTGCACGAACAGGTTGCCGGTGTCGGCGTCCTCGGTGATCATGGAAGGCCTACCCTGGATGAAACGGACGCCCATCTCGCGAGCGCGTCGGTAAAACTCCTCGTAGCCCTTGGATGGGGTTCGAATATCCATGTAGAAGATAGTGATGTCCGCCTCGGGATCGGTCTGCTTCCACTGTACGGCATTCTTGATAGCGTACATGCAACAGAATCCGGAGCAATATTCGTTGTAGCGATCATCGCGCGATCCCACGCACTGGATGAAAGAGATCCTTTTGGGTGTCTTACCATCGGACGGGCGAGTGATCTTGCCGGCGGTGGGACTAGCCGTATTGTTGATGCGCTCGAGCTCCATGGCAGTGATCACATTGGGGTATCGACCAAAGCCATACTCCTCGATGACCGATGGGTCAAAGTTGTCAAAGCCAGTGGCGACGATGATGCTGCCGACGTCCAACCAGGTCTGCTTTGGCAACTGGCCAAAGTCAATGGCATCCAGCTTGCCACACGCGTCTACGCACTTGTAGCAGCTGATGCAGGCGTCCAGGTCGATGGCGTAGACCAGGGGCACGGCCTGGCTGTGGGGAATGTAGATCGCTTTGCGGGGGGCGATGCCCTCCTCAAAGTCATTGGGGATGTCAATGGGGCACACGGGAGAACATGCGCCGCAGCCGTTGCAGCGGTCTGCCAGCACATAACGCGGCTTGTGCTCCAGAAGAACTTTGAAATTGCCGATGAAGCCATCCACGCGCTTCACATCGGTATAGGTCATGACCGTGATATTGGGGTGACGCACCGCGTCAACCATCTTGGGGGCGAGAATTCAGATGGAACAGTCCATCGTGGGGAAGGTTTTGTTCAACTGGGCCATCCTTCCCCCGATGCTCAACTCCTTCTCGACCAAGTAGGTCTTGATACCCATATCGGCCAGGTCCAGGGCGGCGCTGATACCTGCGACGCCTCCGCCAATGACCATGGCAGTTTTGGTCACCGGCACCTCGATCATATTGAGGGGCGTGAGGAAACGCGCCTTGGCCACGGCTCCAGCAATCAGGTCCTTGGCCTTTTCCTCAGCAGCCTCCGGTTCGTGGGAGTGTACCCAGGTGTCCTGCTCACGGATATTGGCCATTTCCATCAGGAACGGGTTCAAGCCAGCGTTGGCCACGCAGCCCCTGAAGGTCGGCTCATGTAGTCGCACAGAACATGCAGCCACCACGACTCGGTTCAGCTTGTGCTCGCGAATGTCATTCTCGATTTGCCGCTGGCCAGAGTCCGCGCAGGTATACATCTGGTTCGATGCCCAGACGACGTCGGGCAGGGTAGCTGCGTACTCCGTGACCGCCTTGGTGTCGATAACGCCAGCAATGTTGGAGCCGCAGTTGCAGACAAACACGCCAATTCTCAGATCTTCCTTGTCGCTCATCCAGCTCTCCTGATCTACTTGGCTAAAATTGCTCTCTCAACGATCCTTCGAGTACAGGCCGCAGTGGCCTGTCCACACAGTTCGGAATTCTGATGCCTATTGGGTGCCGACAATCTCTCGCAGCAGCTTGCCCACGACCTCGCGCCGTGTCTTTTGCGCCACCGTCTCTGGCACCCCAACGTACAGGGCGTCTTTCTGACAATACTTGACGCACTGGGGCTCGTCGAGATCCGCGCACATGTCGCACATCTCCACCTTTTTCGTCTCGGGGTTCAGCAGAACCGCGCCAAACTCGCAGGCCTCGACGCACCAGCCACATCCATCGCACATGTCGTTGTCGATCAGGATGATCCCGTTCTCTGGGTCCTGGTTCAAGGCATTGCGGGGACACGCCAGGACACACGGCGGATCGGCGCACTTGCGACAGGCAATGGACAGGGCGATGACGGGCTCGATGCGCATGTTGCGGATCCGGGACAGCGCTGGGTCAAAGACCTTGTGCTTGGTCATCGAGCAGGCGAATTCGCACTGCACGCATCCGATGCATTTGTCGGGGTCGCAGACGATGTATGGGAACTGGTTCTCCATGGTTATACCCCCACGTCTTCGGCGATGTCGTCCAAACCAAGGGCGGCCAGCTTGGCCTTGGGAATCAACCCTTCTGGAGTCCAGCCTCGCGCCTCATAGTACGCCTGGATCGCTTCCCGCAATTGGCCTTCATTCACCGAGGCTCCCTTGGAGCCCCCTGATGGCAGGGGATCTTTTAGCCACCGACCGGGTAGCCAGTCGTCAGCCTTGGTCCAGCCCTCCCGGATGTTAAAGGCCTTCTTCAGGTTCCAGGACCTTTCGGCCAGGGTTTTGAGATCGTCCGGGGTCATGGGCAGCCCACTGGTATAGGTGAAGAGCTGTGGGATTTCCGTCCAGATGTTCTTGAAACAGCCACGGATGAATTTGCATAGCATCACGGTGTCAAACACCCCTGCAAAGTCCTCAGCTTCCTTGGCCAGAATGCCGCGGTCCTTGCCGGTCTCCAGTCGGTTCACCGTGCCTTTGGCATCTGGCTCGTAGGCCAGGGAGCGGTTGTGGCACGGTCCGCGGGTGCCTACCGCGCAACCGAGAGCAAAGGTCTGCATTCCACGAGCATCATAGCCGGCGGCCTCCAGGCCCTTGACGTTCATGGCAAAGTGCTCCGAGCCTTTGCCGATCTTGGCGGCCGCTCGTCTGGTTCCTTCGGCCAGGAGGTCGCCGATGCCGTCGCGGTAGGCAATGCGTTTGACTAGCTCTACCACGGCATGGTGATTGCCCCAAACGGGCTCCAGCCCTTGAAAGTCCTCCTGGGTGAGGATCCCCCGCTCGTAACACTCCATCGCCCAGGAGATCGTCACACCTGTACTCATGGTGTCCATGCCCAGCGCATCGCAGCGCTCTATGGCCGCGATGATGCCAGGAAAATAGTCAATGCCGCAGTTGGGTCCCAGTGCAAACAACGACTCATAGTCAATCGAAGTTCGCGCTCCGGCATAGTCACCCTCACGGACGTGGGTCACCTGCTCGCACGCAATAGGACAACCGGCGCAGGCCACAGCCTTCTCGGTGTAATGCTCCTTCATGTACTCGCCACTGACCTTCTCGGCGCCTTCGAACTCCCCCTGTTGATAGTTGCGGGTGGGCAGCACGCCAAGGCGGTTCATGTTCAGGACGTTGGAGGCTGTGCCGACGACGCGATACTTCTCGGTGGTGATGCCCTGGGCCACCTCGCTCAACTGATGAGACTGCTGGCAGAGGTTGTCCGGATCGGCGACGGTCACGGGCTTGGTGCCGCGAAGAGCAATCGCCTTGACTAGCTTGGAGCCCATGACGGCTCCCAGGCCGGTGCGCCCGGCCTGACGACCCCGGTCGTTGGTCAGATTGGCGAAGCGGACGAGCTCTTCACCAGCAGGGCCGATGGTCGTAACGCGCACGCGCTCATCGCCCAGTTTGGCGCGAATGGCCTCTTCGGTCTCAAAGGTCTCCTTACCCCACAGGTCGGTCGCGTCGTAGAATCGTACGGTGTCGTCGTCCACCAGAATCCACGTGGGCCGTTCAGCTTTGCCCTTGAGGACTATGCCGTCCCATCCAGCGCGCTTCATCGTCGCGGAAAAATAGCTTCCAGCTAGGCAGTCCCCCAGGAATCCGGTAGCCGGTGACTTGGCAGCGACCGCATGCTTGGTTCCAACGGGAACCAGAGTGCCGGCGAAAACGCTGTTGGCAAAGCACAGCGCATTCTCTGGGCCTAGAGGGTCGGCCCCTTTGGGAATGTTGTCGTAGGCCAAACGAGCGGCCATCGCCACGCCACCCACGTATTTTCTCAGCCAATCCTCGTCGACGCGTTGGACCCGGGTCTTGCGATTCGTCACGTCAATGTGGAGAATCTTGCCGGAATACGAGTTCATACCTAGCCTCCCGCCTCCAAAAAGAGTAGTAGCAGCCGTTCGCCCTCCTTGGGCTGATAGTCCAGGTTCTTGGGAACGTGGCGAGCATCGATGTTGAAAAAGTACGGATCGTTGATCTCGTACGTTACCGGATCGACAAGACCGTTGAGGAAGCTGGGGTACATGGCTACCAGGGCCGCGACAATATCCCTGAGGGTAGCTCCAGGCGGGACGTCGACCTTGGCTTCGGGGACGCCGCTGAGGCGCCGAGGCATGCCATAAAACTCTACGGTAAACTCCATGGGACACCTACATTGTGGTCTCTGCGGATTCATCTCCGCAGGAAGGGCCTGGTCTAGGATGCTAATGCATGAGCCCCTTCAACACAGAAGCGAGGGTGTTGTTGTACGGCTATCAGCAAGCATCATTGACAGTGTCATGGGCATTATCGGACTCATTATACCACAACTGGCCGCAGGGCCAAAGCACCAGCGATGAGAGGCTCCGCCCAAAAACCGGTATGACAGCCGCACAGGCGCAGCGCAATTGCAGCCCACCGTGTGGATTCGCCTGGCGTGGCTGCCTTACCCTCGGCACACTCCGGGTCCTCAGACGATTCCTCTCTACAGGGCAAGGTGAGTCTGCCCCAATAGCTGGTCAGGAGGCCTGGTGGTCAGTCTCCAGACAGCGTTACCGCTGCAAAGCGCATAGCCCGCGGTCCGTTGTAGTCGCCCAAGGCGCAGGTTTCCTGAGACAAGCGGGCATCGGCGAGCACGGCAAACAGATTGCCACTGATCGAGCCGCCTCGGATTGGGCGTGCCTGGCCATGGGCAATCTCGTAGCCGAGGCGGATTTCGCCGACAAAGTCGCCCGTGAATGGGTCAGGCGACATGGCCGAGAACGCGACGATGTGATAGAACGGCGCATCACCCAACAGAAGCTGATCATAGGCCGTCTTGCCGGGCATCACTTCCATGTTGCCAAACTGGCCGGTGGGTAGCATGTCGAGGTACTCGGCGAAGCGCTGAGACGCCCAGAACTGGGCGCAAACCCCGCGATCAACGATAAGGGTGCGCTGTGCAGGCAGGCCGTCCTGGTCGTAACATCGACTGCGAGTGCCAAAAGGCAGAATCGCGTTGGAGTAGATGGTCACCGGGTCGCCGTTGCCGGGCTCTGGAAAGATGGTCTGTCCCACCTGCCAAGGGGTCATCTGCTGGTACTTGAACTCTGCGGCGGAACGGACTACTAGGGGTGATTCCCCCTCACTCATCATCAACTCGGCCAGAGCTTCGTCGCTCACCACCACGGGGAAGGTGCCGGAGCGTGGGGCGTCGGCCACCAGCGCGTCGCGAGCATACTGCGCATACCGGTGGGCCAGAGTCGGAATGTCCAGGTCAGCCGCACGCCTGCGCTCGAACGCGATGCTAGATTCCATTTCGTTGTCGCCATCGTTGGCCAGCAGCACCATGTCCAGGAGGATCCGGGTGCTGGCCTGCTCACCCCTTGCCTGTCTGCTGTTTTCCAGATACGCGTGGTTTGCCTCAACAAAGACCTCTGCGCTGGACAGCCGCACGCCTTTCTCCAGCCTGAGGGCGTCCAGCAGCTGCGCGATCAGGTTGTTCGCAGCCGCTTCCGGGTGCGAATAGAGTTCCGAGTCGGCTATCTCCACTCGGGGATGCTCGGCTGGGCCGGGAAGGCCGAACGGAGGGTTGTCCGTCAGACTGGCCATGAAGACGGCCTGGTCCAGCCTTGACGGCAAATCGCCCAAGTCCCCCGGAAGCAGAGTGACACTGGCCTCGCCCCGCCGCAGGCCATCGCCGCTCTTGGCCGCATGGTCATTGTAAACGGTTACAATGACCTGTTCGCTGTCAACTCGGCGCCGGCTTTCTGGCTGGGCGCCTATCCAGTAGAGTTGAGTGCTGGCCTTCTTCACATGATGGACCAACCAGTCGTCAGCTCCCTGTTGGCTTCGCAGAGCGATGATAGTGTCGTGAAGCATCAGCCGAGCCTCGCTTTCAGCCTGAGATGCGGTCCGCCAGAAGAAACCGGCACCCACTCTTTGTGGCCTTTGCCGCAAGTTCCGCCGCTCAATTTCATGTCACTACCTACGGCGCTGACGCTCTCCAGAATGTCGGGCACATAGCCAGTGATACCGATGGGTGCAAAGATGCGGCCAGTAAGGCTACCGTTGCGGATTTCTTCGCCATAGTGACTGGTGACCTGCATGCCCCATCCCTTGGGATCCTCCATTCCACTGGAGGAGTGCTGCAGATAGACGCCGTGGTCGATGCCCGCGATCAAGTCAGCTACTGGCGATGCGCCCGGGGCAAAGAAGGTGTTGGACATTCGCGCATAGACTTTGTGCTCAAAACTCTCGCGGCGGCCGTTTGCCGTTCGGGGCACGCCCAAGCGATGGGCTGACAAGAAATCAGAAATGCCTCGCTCAAAGACGCCATTCCGGATGATGCAGGTGGGCGCGGCGAGTTGCCCTTCATCATCGAAAAAGTAGGAACCGTGAGCACCCGGGTACGAAGGATCGTCCAGGATATCGACCAGGGGAGAGGCCACTGCCTTGCCCAGGTAGAGCTCGGAACGAGCCCGGCCCTTCAAGAACATGTCCAACTCAACCCCGTGGCCAAAAGCCTCGTGGGCGATCACGCCCGAAACGTCAGGAGTACATATTGCATCGTACATGCCCGGGGATATCCGTTCGGCCGACAGGAGGCGTACGGAGCGCTCGCACAACTGCTGCAGTTCCTGATCGGTGAATGACAGCAGCTCGAGGCCGCCCGATCCTTCCTTGGTCATCCAGTCGTACTGCATTTGCCGGCCGTCGCTGACAAAGACGGCGACTATGAGCCTCAGCCTGAGGATGTTTTGAGAGAGCCGCTTGGCGCGATTGACAAAGACCCTGCCCTCGAGGGTCTCGCTGTACCGGACCTGGACGTTCACGATGCGAGGGTCCAGGGCGCGAGTCTGTTTCTGCAGGGCAAGACAGCGGTCTAGTTTGTCCTTGGCCGAAAGCAAGGTAGGGTCTTGAACACAGGGGGTAGCAAAGTGGGCCTTGAGAGGCTGGCCAGGATCAATCGCCTCTATGGGGTCACTCAGGCGAATTTGGTCGCCAAGGCCCCTGCCAAGGCGCTCCACGGCATCGCGCGTCAGGTTAGCGCTGGCAGCTTCCTCAAAGTACCTTCCATTCCAAGCACCGAGAACGATGCCCTGACTCGGCGCACGCTCCGTCACTGCTTGGGCACGGTCGTTCACGTTGACTTCCAGGCCAGCATTGCGGGCCAGCGACGCGGCAGCATAGGGAATCCGGGTCTCCAGCTGGGCCACAAGCTCCGGCAAATAGCCCACAGCACTCGCTAGCTGCGGCATGGGATCCGACAGCGCCACTTGATTCTCCTTTCGATTCGGCACCACTGCCGAGGGACTGCCGTGCCTCCGGCAGTTATTGATTCCCACAAGTTCGCAGGATTGTACGGCAATTGATGTTATTTCTCCAAGCCCAGGGCATTGGAGCGTGTGGTATTGCTCACGAGCCTCATCGCGGTTTTCATGGGATGGCACGGGAGTGTATCACCGATGGACGTCGAGCTCTCTTCCGTTGGACTGACGACGCGACACCGCGACAGGAGCCCTTGCACTGGGCTGCCCTTGGCCGAGTGCGCAGTGGCCCTATGCATCGGGAAGGTGAGAGGTCAACCAAGCTGGCGCGCCGGATGCCGAAAGGAGACTCATTGGGCAAAAAGCCCAAAGAATGCTAGAATAGCTTTTGCATTCGCCACAGACGGAGCAGTGATGGATCTCCTCGTTGAACTGAACCCCGCGCAGCGCAAAGCGGTGCAATCGTTGCACGGCCCCGTTCTCGTGTTGGCGGGCCCTGGATCAGGCAAGACCCGCGTCCTGACCCACCGCCTCGCCTATCTGATCACCGAGTGCGGGCTGGACCCGTACAACATACTGGCGGTCACCTTTACCAACAAAGCGGCGCGAGAGATGAAGGATCGCTTGGTGAGGTTGATCGGCCAGGGCCGGGCCGATCGTCTGACTATGGGTACATTCCATGCCATCTGCGCGCGCATCCTGCGGCGTGAGGCTGCTGCTGTGCCGTTGGATCCGCATTTCGCCATCTATGACAGCGACGATCAGGCCGGCTTGATCCGGCAAATATTGAGAGAACTCAATCTGGATGACAAGATGTTCCGGCCGCCGGCCATCCAGGCTGCCATCTCCAAGGCAAAGCGGGCCCTGCTCGGCCCGGGCGAGTACAATCCTCCAACGTATTGGCACGAGGTGGTTGGTCGCGTGTACGTGCGTTATCAGGAGCTGTTGCGAGGGAACCGTGCGTTGGACTTTGATGATTTGCTCATGATGGCAGCCCGCTTGCTGGCGGAGGATGAACAAGTGCTGCGTAAGTATCAGGAGCGGTACGTCCATCTGCTGGTCGACGAGTTCCAGGACACCGACAGCGCCCAGTACCAACTGGTTACCCTCCTGGCAGGAGCTCGCAAGAACCTCTTTGTCGTGGGGGATGAGGATCAGAGCATTTACGGATGGCGGGGCGCCGACTATCGCAACGTTCTGCGCTTTCGCAAGGACTTTCCTGAGGCACAGGTCGTCCTCCTGGAACAGAACTATCGATCTACCCAACAGATCCTTGATGCTGCACGGCATGTAATCTCATTGAACACCCGCCGAACCGAGAAGAAACTGTGGACGAGCAACGAGCCGGGCGGGCCGATCATGATCACCGAGGCGTTCGACGAGCAGGAGGAGGCCGAGTACATCGTGCGGGAGATCGAGCGCCTCGTGCGACAGGGCTCGGTAGCCCGGAATGGCTGCGCGGTCATGTACCGCACCAACGCACAGTCGCGCGTCCTGGAGGATGCGTTCGTGCGCCACGGCATGCCGTACAAGCTCGTGGGTGCGACCCGTTTCTACGAACGGCGTGAGATTAAGGACGTGCTGGCATACCTGCGGCTGATACACAATCCGTTTGATGACGTGAGCCTGAGTCGCGTGCTGAACGTGCCACCTCGGGGAATTGGCGACAAGACAAAAGGGACCGTGGGATCTTGGGCAGACGCGGGACAGATTCCCCTGTATACTGCCATGCAGTTACTGCTGGAGGAAGGCGCAGGGGCCCATGAGCCTGGAGCTCGTCGTTCAGACGGCGAAGGGCTGGATGCACGGACCCGGAGGGCTCTTTCTGGTTTCTTGCTTGGCCTGGACCGGTGGATCGGTTCGCGCGACCAGAAGACGGTGCTGGAGCTGATTGATGATGTACTGGCGGACTCGGGCTACGGCGACTATGTGCGGGATGGGACTGAGGAAGGGCAGGAGCGATGGGAGAACATCCAGGAGCTCCGAACGGTGGCACGGGAATACTCCACACAACCGCCGGACACAGCGCTGACGGCCTTTCTGGAGGACGTGGCCCTGGTGTCGGACATCGACAACTTGAAGGAAGGGGTTGACGCGGTAACCCTGCTGACCCTGCACATGGCCAAAGGACTGGAGTTCGACACGGTGTTCATTGCCGGGATGGAAGAGGGCATTCTGCCCCACGGGCGCTCTCTGGAGCAGCCAGATGAGCTGGAAGAGGAACGACGCCTGTGCTACGTCGGCATGACGCGGGCGAGAAAACGACTGTACCTGCTGCACACGTTCCGGCGTGCCCGGTTTGGCACACAGGCCACCAGTGAGCCCTCGCGCTTTCTGCGGGATATCCCGGACCGTGTGCTGCGGGGGAAGGAACAGCCCGCCGCGGCACGGCCCAGGTTGGGAACAAAGCTCACGCCATCACCAAGACGGGCGCCCAGGTCCAATCAATTCACCCCGGGTGACCATGTGCGGCACCCCCAGTTTGGGGAAGGCATCGTGGTCCACAGCCAGCTCCGCGGCAGTGATGAGGAAGTCACCGTGGCTTTTGCCGGCAAGTCGGGCATCAAACGATTGATGGCTTCGTTTGCGGGACTCAGGCTACTTTCCCGTCCCGACTGACGAGAGCAAGCCGGCTGAGCGCATGGAAGGGGCTCAGCCCAATTCACCATTTGGATTCAAGCATACTTTAGTGGGGGGCACGCCAAAGCTATGAAGGGCAAGTCCAATATCCTGTACATCGTACTCCTGCTGACCTTTGGCACGCTGTGGTTGCAGTCGCTGAATGAGGCGGTTGCTCAGTCATCTGCGTCGACAGCAGGGGCAGGCGAATACGTAGTGATCATCCAGGAGGGAGTGCCGGGAGCCTCTTCAGGCGTTCAGGACACGACCCTTGATCGCAACAGCTCAGTGACGAAAGATCGGGAAACCTTGCTGCAGGTGGGAGCTGGGCGCAGCCTTGCCACGTTGATTCAGTTTGACCTGTCGGTGATTCCGCCAGGAGCAACCCTGCTATCGGCTACGCTGAGCCTGTACCGCTCTGGTGGGGGCAATACGCAGATCTCGGTTGAGGCCTTTTGCGTCTTGGCGGACGCGGTGATCCCCGAGGCGACCTGGAACTGGGCCCGCAACGGGGTGCCGTGGACAGCTTCGGGCTGTGAGGCGCCAGGCTTTGACCGCTGCGAGGTTGCGGATTCGCGGCAATCCTTCCAGGCGTCACGGAGCGATACCCCAATCCAGTGGGACGTGACAGCCATGACGGAACGTTGGCTGGCGGATCCTGCCAGCAACCGCGGACTGACGCTGCGCCAGGTTGGTGTCGATTCGGTACGCGTCTACTTTGACAGTTCTGATGCCAATGTCAGCACGCGTCGGCCCCGGTTGACCGTCCGCTACACGGGGGCGGAGCCTGTGTATACGCCTACGCCTACTCCCACCAACACCAGCACGGCGACGCCTACCAGGTCCGCTACCCCTACCGTTACTCATACTCCCACCCGTACCCCGACCCAGACCAGTACGCCGACCTATGTGCCCACCCAAACAACTACCGCGACGGTGAGGCCGTCGGCTACGGCCCTTCCCAACGATACCGTGGTGCTGCTCGAGTTCACCAGCTCGATTGATGGGGCAACCAACAAAGCAAAGCTGAGGCTGCCGGCCGGCTACCTCTTAGGACAGCCAGTGCCTCTGGTCATCGGGCTAACCCATTGGGGGGGCTACATGGAGTCGGTCATACCGAACTATCCTACCGCCAACCACGCGTTCTACAGCCCAGAGGTAACTAGCCGCGGGTGGCTGCTTCTGGCTCCTGACCGCGGCAACTATCATGTGGCTACGACCGCCTTTCAACATCGCCTCATGGAGATGCTGGATCATGTCATCGCACGCTACGCTGTGGACACCTCGCGGATATACATCATGGGGATTTCAGGAGGCGGCTATCGAAGCGCTGTGATGGGGGCAAAGTACCCCGATCGGTTTGCGGCCGTTGTGGACATCAAGGGGCCCACCGACATGAAGCAGTGGTATTTGGAGGACTGCAGCGACGCTCGCTCCCACATCATCCCGATGACCAGCGACATTGGGCATTACAGCCAGTACCCCTACAACTATCAGCGGTTCAGCGTGCTCTTGAATCACAGGGACGGTCTGGTGCGCAACCTGATCCATGTCCCCGTAGCGGTGCTGCACAATACGGGAGATGACTCATGGTGCTTTCCAAGCGGGTACAATATCGTGGAGCAACGCCATTCCGACTGGCTCCACGATGCACTGATCCACTGGGGATCGGACCAGCCGCCTTTGAACCTCCGCTTTCCTGGGAATCACAATGCCGATCCAAAGCCCGAGCAGGTGGTAGAGCTGTTCGCCTGGCTGGAAGCTCAGAGCTTGCAGCTTGACCACCGGCGGCTGGTCGTCAAGACCGACGAGTCCAAGGCCTACTACTGGCTTTTTGTGCAGCAGCAGCCGCGGCGGGACGCGCTGCGTGACGATCCCTGGACCGCCGTTGATGTTTCATACGATCCGGAAACGCACTACATTCGCGCCATGGTGACTGATACCCTGGGCATCACGCTGCGCTTCAACCTGGAGCAGATGGGCTTGACCCCTGCTGCCAGCTATGTAGTGGAGGATCGCGATATGAGGACTGGGTCACTGACCGTCCGGAGCGCATCTCCCAACGGTGGCTGGCTATCGGTGTCCACCATCAATGGTGGTGAGCGCGAGCTTGAGATATACCCTGAAACCTCTACTCGGCATGTAGTTGTCCTGCGACAGGCCGAAGACACATATCTGGATCAATGGACCCCTGACAAAAAGGACCCACAAGCCACCTGGCTGCGCTTGCGCAAGGACAATGTCTATGTGCCGTTGCTCAAGTTCGCCTTCAACGGCGAAGTGCCTCTGGGCGCCCGTGTGCTGTCGGCAAATCTGCGTCTGATCGTCCTGCGGGTGCCGGCGGATGGCCCGGAGAGCCTGGGGACCAATGCGTTCATGGTCAACCGACCCTGGGTGGGGGCCGAAGCGTCCTACAATCAGGCCCGTGCCGGGGTGCAGTGGTCCGTGGCGGGCTGCAAGGGCGTGCCAGCGGATCGGTCCGGCGAGCCCCTTAGCCGTGACGAGATCCGCGGGGTGGGCAGCCAGCTCAACTATGATGTGACGAGCGCGGTGCAGGCGTGGGTCAACAATCCGTCAAGCAACCAGGGCGTGGTCATCCTTTGCGATGGATACTTGAGCAGCCAGTACTATGAACTGGTTGCGTCGGAGCATTTGAACGCCGAATGGCGCCCGCAGTTGGTAGTCGCCTATGAGTACATCCCACCTACCCCTACGCCAACGAATACCGGCGTACCTACTACAACGCTCACACCGACGCCTACCGCCAGCCCGACGCCTACCGGTACCGCGGTCACCCCGAGTCCTACCGCTGAGACCACGGTTACACCAGGCTTGTCTGCCTACCTGGCCTACCTTCCAATGGCTGTGAAGTGACCAGAAGCCGGACTTGACGTAGGTCAAATCCGGCTTCTGGTGTTCAGAGCGGGTCGCCAGCGGCTTCTCTAGGGTTCCTCTAGTTGCTCGAACTCGGCAAGGATGGTGAGCAGCTCGCGGATTTGGCGCTCCAAATCGAGAATCCTGCTTTCCAGGGCTGCGATGCGGTCCTGAAGCCGTTCCGCCAGGATCAGGTCTCCGAATTGCTCCGGCATGCTGGCGGTGCTGGTCCCTTCCCAGATGAGGTAGGCGTCCCAATTCCCGCCGTCGTCATCATCGCGCAGTCCAATGGTAAAACCAATGATGGTTCCCGAGATGGGTGTCCCGTTGGTAATCAAAGCTGTCATGGGTATCGACACCTCGACGCGGTAGCCTGCGTCGTGAGTCTGCACGGCGGCATTGATGGCGGTGGTCGCGATGCCGCGATCGGCCATGCGGCCGTCGGCCGTGATGGTGTATTGATGGTCGTCTTCGCCCCAGCTATAGCGGTCCCGCAGGCCGTCGAGCCCGATTTCCACAGCATCATCCCGCCACACATCAACGCTGTCGCTGACGATGATGTCATCAGCAACCTGGATGGCAAAGTAGAGGTAGTCGGGGTCCCATCCACTCCGCACTACGGCGCTCAAGTCGGCATTGCTGTCAACTCGGCCGGTGAAAGCGTAGCAGGTATCCCGGTTCACCGCTATGGCATCCATGCCGCCTGGCCAGTCGGCAAAGTTGCCATCGATAATGGGTGGCGTGGACAGACGAGAGCTGCTCAGGCTCCGGGACGTCGTCGCGGTCTGGAGCGAGGAAGGGCGCACCGACCCGATAGGCAGCAGCCCTTGCGGGCTTTGACCTACTACGCGCACCGTGGTAACAATGGCGATTCCCAACAAGGCTAGAATCAGCAATACCCGTTTCACAGCGGTCTCCTTACACATTGCATACTACCTAGTCCTGCCTGCCCGTCGCAGTATGTGGATAATCGCTCGCAACAGCTGTTCAAGCACCGTCGTTCGTCGTTCGAAATCGATCACCGTCCCCGTGTCCCCTGGAACGGGTGATGGAGATGGCGTCACGGCGCCTGATTCGGTCGGGGTCACCGATGGTGTCGGCGGGGATGTGGGTGTGAGATCCGGCGCTTGTGGTGTGCCTGTCACGGTGGGCGTTGGGGACAGGGTTGGAGCGCTGGTGGCAGTGGCGGTACTGGTCGCTGTGGACGTCGGCGTCACCGGTGTCGGTGTCAGCGGGACCTCGGGAGTGGTGTAGTCGATGATCAGTTGCGGGTGCAGCGACAGAGTGGAGTGTTGTGCGCTGGCGAAATGGTAGACCACCGAGATGCTGCCGCTCCCCCTCAGGAGCCATCCGTGGTTGACGGCGATGCTGGAGGCCCACTTTTGGACGGAAGCTGTGACGTCAAAGGCATACCAAGTATTCACCGCGGCTACGTTGGCCGTGGCAATGGGGAGAGACTCCCGGTCGTACGTCGTATCGTCGGCGCCCGGAAGAGCCCAGGGGTCACCTGAGCCTGCCAGAAGCCAGGTAGCCTCCGTATCCACCCACGGGCGTCGCAACGGATAGATTAGAACGTCCATGGCCTGCGTCTTGTCGCGGTAATAGGCGTAGAGCCTCAGAGTGGCTTGGTTGATGGTAGCGCCAGCCGGCAAGCTGGCCAGGTCAAAGCGTAACAGGCTGTAGTAGACGGCGTCGTTCTTGATCAGAAGGTTAGCCTGGTGGCCAAAAGTGCCAGCGGGGTTCCAAGCTGAGATATACCCGTCGGTCGTCCCCATGTATTCGCGAATGCTCTGCTGCAACGTGATGGTGTTGCGACCACCCGGGAACGGCGTAGGCGAGTTCGTGGGGGTAAGGCTCGGTCCAGGAGTTGGCGTATCCGTGGGCGCTCTCGAAGGCGTAATCGTCGGTGACTGGGTTGGTGTAGGTGTACGCGTCGGCGCGATGTAGGGCGTGGCGGTGTTGGTAGGCGTCGGCGGCGTGATGGTTCCCGTAGGCGTGTTGGTCCGCGTGGCCGTCCGGGTCGGCACCGGAGTGAGGGTGGACGTTGAGGTGGGAGGTCGCGTCAGGGTGGGTGTGGGAGTGGGCGGCGGCGGGCCTAGACCCCTTACGAACACCCGGTGCATGAACTCGTTCCCATCGTTGTTGCAGCTGATGCGAAAGTCGCAGCCACCCGGCAGGCCGTTGTTGAAGAAAGCGTCGTCCACAACCCAGGTGTAGTCCACCCAGTTGTCCAGTGGTCCCAGGGCTGCTCCTTTGGTCGCCCGGCGCTCCACGATGTTGCCAAAGTAGTCCTTGTATTCCAGCGAAAAAGTGTCCCCACCAGTGTTCACCAAGGTCGCAGTAACGATCCACGAGACCTGGCCGCCGGCGGCCTTGGGAATCATGCCGGCGTAACGATAGTCGTCGTGTATGTCGAAGGACATGTAGATGTTGCCGCTGGCCTGGTCGGTGCGTCGCGCGCTTTGGCTGCCGTAGATGTGGTTCCTGGCCGGGAGGGGGAGCTGGGCCAGGGTCTCGGACTTGAGTATTACCGTGGCGCTGCCGGGTGCGCTTTGGCGACGGTCAAGGAAGAAACCATAGTCGCCGCGGTGGGGGGTTATGCAGTACCGAATGCCATTGCTGCCTGTCCAGCAGTCGTCGCGGCCATTGGTGTCCCGTAGCAGAATCCAGACATCGGGCGTCGTGTGGACATTCTTACCAAGGTGTGTCCGCACAAAATTCTGGATGGGGAATCCGGTCTGCTGCTCGGCGTAGTAGGTGTCCTCGATGTTTCGCAACTGGGTGTCGTACATGTGCGGTTGGGTGGCCAGGGATTCCATGTAGTAGAGATACGATCCAGCGATCCCGTTGCCATGCTTGGGCTCATAGCCAGTGGGGATGATCTCGTGGTACAACTCGGAGAAACCAGTGACGCCGCCCTTGAGCACCCCATCCATGTAGTACTCGGCTTGAAAGACATCCACTTCCATACCGTTGACCTTGACTCCCGTCATCTTGGAAGGGAAGGAAGCGGCGTGTTCACTGCAAGTGGGAATCGAGTGCAGGGTGGCCTGAATCATCTGCACCGTGTTGGGGAAGGCCAAATTGTAGGTCCCCATGACCTGGAGTATCCACTGATCAAAGGCCAGGGTGTTTCCACTCTGGTATGTACAACCACCAGTGTTCTTCCGCTCGACGGTCTCTCCGTCGGCGCCAGTGGCGATCAAGAAGAAGGCCAGGTTAAAGAACTCGGGGTTGTTGTCGTACCTCTGGCCCATGGCCAGGACAAACTGGTTAAACCAGTAGCGCCAGACGCTGTTGCTCCACCTGGGCACGCAGAAGGGCAAGCACGGGCCCGTCGCTCCATCGGGGTCGACGCATGAACTGACGGACGTGCCCATTTCCGTCCCCACCCACGTGGGCGTGTAGTTCACGCCGATGCGGTCACTGAGCGTTTGCATCTCCCAGGTGACGATGCCAATGCCCACTGGTTTGGGGATGACGGTTCCGTCGGCCAGGGTGACTGACATGAGCTGGGCGTCCTTGATGTACTTGTCGAGTTTGCTCCAGTCGTACACGCCCTTGGCGGGGTTGAGATCACTCCAGCGGAACTCGGACCACCCGCCCAGCGCGCCCCACTCAGGGTGGCCGCGAAACTCGTTTCGGTACCCGTTGGGATCCACGTAGGAGAACCGATAGTCGGGGTTGCCCCAGTCTCCGTTCATCCAGTCCAGCATGACAAAGATCACCGGTGGCATGTTGGCCGGAGTGGTGTCACTGGCAACGGTCAAGGGCGCGGGATTAGGCTGGGCGACAGGAACGGAGGGGACAGCCGGGGCGGCAGAGCACGATGCCAGCAGCAGGCCTCCCAGGGCGACAGCAGCGCATATGGCCCAGGTGTGTGCCGTCAGCGTACCGCGATGATGAGTGAACCTGCCAAGCCTCACGGGCCGAAACCTCCAGGGTTGTGCGCCTGACCGGGGCCTTGCGCACACCATACCGGGTTGGGTGACCAAGGATGCTGTGGAGCCAGTATAGCCTTTGGGCAAAGGCATGTCAAGTTCACGGTCTTGGTAGCAATTCAGTTTCAGTTCTCCCTCAGTAGAGCTCTATGCCAGACCCGTTGCACACGTCACCAATGATCCAGAAAGACTGTCCCACGCCATCCATGAATGCCTCGACCTCAGCACGCGCCTGGCAGGGAAGGGCAACGAGAAGACCGCCGGAGGTCTCCGGTGTATAGAAGAGCATGACCAGCTCGTCGGGGATACTGCCGCGTACGGTGACCCACTGCCCGTAAAAGTCCTGGTTCCTCTTGCTGCCTCCGGGAAACAACCACTGTTCAGCATAGTCCCGGGCTCCCGGAAGCAGTGGCACGGCCTCGGAGTGGATTCGCAGCCGAACGCCACTGTGGTGAGCCATCTCATAGCTATGGCCCAACAGCGAAAACCCGGTGATGTCGGTCAGTCCCCTGATGCCGAATTCGGGAACGAGCCTCGCTCCTACGCGGTTCAGTTGGAGCATGGACTCTACCGCCGCTTTGAGATGCTCCGGCTCCGCAACGTCGCTCTTGGCAGCGGTGGTGATGATCCCCGTGCCCAGGGGTTTGGTGAGCAAGAGCAGATCCCCCGGACGTGCGCCGGACTTGACGCCAAGATGGTCGGGGTGCACCCTTCCCATCACCGACAGCCCAAACTTGGGCTCTGGGTCATCGACGGTGTGCCCCCCCGCAACTACTCCACCAGCTTCGCGCACCTTTTCGGCCGCACCGCGAACGATCTCTGCCAGCCAGGCGGCAGGGACTTCCGGCGGGAAGCAGGCGATGTTCAGGGCCAGCAGCACTTCCCCGCCCATGGCGTAGACATCGCTCATGGCGTTGGCTGCCGCAATTGCTCCGTAGGTATAGGGATCGTCGACCACCGGCGTGAAAAAGTCCAGGGTCTGGACGATGGCCAGATCTTGGGTCAGCCCGTACACCGCAGCATCGTCGCTCACTTCCAAACCGACCAGGAGATTGGGATATTCGGCTTGAGTAAACATGCCATCTAGATGGCGCAGGACCTGCGCCAGGGCTTCTGGCCCTCGCTTGGCCGCTCAACCCGCCGCTTTGGTCATTGCGGTCAGTCGCTGAAACTGGCAGGAATCGGTCACTGCCTCCTCCTTTCTGCCTGAACGGGTGAATCGGGTTCGTTCACTGCTGAACGGTCATGGTCTCGATAGCGCTGAACGCAACGTTCGCTGCGTCCAGGGCGTCGCGAATGGCATCGGCGTCACACCAGGCACAGCGCAGAGCAGTACCACAATTGGAGCTAAAGTGGCGCGGCGTCGGGATCGGCTTCACCTGGAATCCGCGTTTGATCAGAGCGCGCTCGGCCTTGATAGCGTTCTGGGTTGACTCAAAGAGGATGATAGCGAATTGAATCTGTGCCACGTCGCTACAGCGTTATCACACTGTCGGCGCTCAGCAGGCGCTCGGCAATGGTGTACATGTTCGAGACTTGGCCCACAGCTACCTTGTCCTTGAGCCCAAAGTGATTAAGGCACGTGCCACAGGCCAATAGTTGGACTCCCCTATCGGATAGAGATCGCAAATCATCCAGGACGTCAGATTGCTCCACAACAAGACGAACCCCGCTATTCATCAGAATAATGCTGGTGGGCAGGGGTTCTATCTCTCCCAGGGTGTGGCACAGGCCTCGGGTGAGAATCGCTCCCAGCTTAGCGTCGCCGCGGCCCAAGGTGTCGGCAGTCAGCAACAACACCACCTGGCGTGAGTCGCTGGTGGTGTGCTCCTGCTCCACGCTTCCGCTGATGTGTATGTAGATCCCGTCCGCTTTTCGCTCGCACGAGACCCGACAGCCGGCCTTCTCTGCCATACGAGTGACATTGCTCTCGGCGGTTTCGTCGTCAACCAGAACCAGCACCTCATCGCTCTCAGCCAGCGCCTTGCGGGTCAGGATCACCGGTTGCGGACACGGTTTGCCTCGCGCATCTACCGTTTTCATACTTGGGAGCTTCTCCTTCCTGGCATGCGGATCATGTGCGTTACCTAAAGAGACCACGGAGCCAGGCGCCGAACCCTTGCAGAATGCGCCTCAACGCGTCGAGGAGTGACCCCAGCCCGGACGTGGGCCCGGGGGTCGGTGTGGCAGTGGGAAGGGGTGCCATCGTGGGCTCCGGTGTGGCGCTGGCCGATGGGGTGGGTGTGGCCGCAGCCTCCACCCTGACCTTGCCTATCGTGTAGCGGCCCTCGTCATCGGGGGCCTCCATGTTGACGAGGCGAAACGAACGCCAGGGGTCGTCCAGGGCGCGGCTGGGGTTCACCAGCGCGATTCTCAGGTCAAACTCGCCGCCGAACATTGAAACGGGCAGGGGCACCTCGGCTGTCACGGTTATCACTTGGGTCGAATGCCACTGGGTGGTCGGCGGACTGGGGGTAAAGAGATTCTCCAGAACAATGGCGTCTGTGAGAGGATTGACCAGGACGACCTGCACTTGATAGGACGCTGGGATATCCTGGGTGCCGTCCCTGCGCCCATAGAAAAGGGGCGTGGTCCCGCGGTTGACCCACTCTGAGGTCAGTGTCAGGTTCTGACCTGCCGTGAGGGTCTCACTTGCCTTGGTGCCGAGATGAACGATCTGCGCGCCAAGGTGCCGGGCTGCAAGCTCACGAGCAGAGCGCCACCGCTGGTCAGCAACGTTAAAGTACGTGCCCTGCAGGCAAAGGTAGCTGGAATGGTGGTCCAGGGCCAGACGCATGAATTGCTCTGGCTTGGACAAGAACTCGACACTGTTGCCCATGGGCTCGTAGCCCACCCTGGTCAAATGGCTGTATTTCTCGTACAGCCAGCCCATGTCGTAGCCTCCGCCGAGACCGTTGTACTTGAGCCAAACCCGCATACCGTACTTGCCGATGGCATACTCCACCACTGGGTTGATGATTTTGGTAGTGCGGCCGTACAGCCCTCCACCCAGCTGCAGCACGACGGGCTTGTGCCGAAATCCGTGGGAGTGGGTGCCGTCCTCCCACTCATAGTCATCTTCAAGGTAGATGTCGATTATCTGCTTGACTGCTTCGATATACCTTTCGTCGGTGTATCCAGCCTGGGTCCAGGCCGAGGTATCCTGAGGTGTATTGCAGATGGTCATCTCGCCGTAACAACCGCCGGCCATGAGGTTGATGGCGTCGACGGTGGGATTCTGATCGTATTGTTCGGCCATGGCATGTACTGCGCGGCGCAGCAGTCGCTGGTATGTCTCATTCCAGGGCGCCGGTGTGCCGCCTCGTGAGCCAACGATGGAGACGCCGGCGGCCCTGGCCCATTCGGGGGTCTGACCCTCGGTGGTTAGCAGCTCGATCCACAGCTTTCGGTTGAGGCTTTCGGCCTTGGCGATGAGCCCGTCCATGGCGCTCCAGTCGAACTGACCGCCGATGGGTTCGATAGTGGACCATGCTGAGATCGCTGTGCTGGCATCGTAGGCCCAGGTGACGTAAGGCTGGGAGACTATGGAGCGGTCAAACCAGTGGCATTGTCCCAGTCCCTGGTCAGCGTTGAGCACGATGTCGGTAGGCAAGTGGAGATCGATTCGGAAGGGAGGCAGCTTGTCTGTTGCCGCGGGTGACTGCGCCAGCGCTGGCGTTACGGCTGTAAGAGCAGTGCTGGCAATCGCGACCAGCACCAACAGGCAGCAGCGGGCGAGGATAGTGGCATGGCCGAGTTGCTCGTTCATGTGGACTTTGCGGCCTTCCTTGTGCTGGTGGGCGGAGCATAGAGCGTTCATCGAGCGCCGTGTCCCGATAACACCACGGGAATCGTTCGGAGGAGTATGGCGAAATCCAGCAGCAGAGAGCGGCGCTCGATATAGTCCAGGTCGAACTTGACGATTTCTCTAAAAGGCAGCGAACTGCGTCCGCTGATCTGCGCCAGGCCGGTGATCCCGGGCAGAGCTTCCAGCCGCTGGAAATGCCAGGCGGTGTAGACCTCCACCTCATAGGGCATGGACGGCCGCGGCCCTACCAGGCTCATGTCACCCCGAAGGACATTGAGAAGCTGCGGGAGCTCATCCAGGCTGGCCTTGCGCAACAGCCGGCCTATCCTGGTCACCCGCAGGTCAGTGGCCGGTTTGAAGACGCCGTCATGTGGCACGGGGAGCGGAGATCCGCCGTTGACATAGGCCTGGGCAAAACGCTGATCAACTGACCGGTCGATGTTGTTGTACATGGAGCGAAATTTGAAGAAGGGAAAGATCCGTCCTCCCTTGCCAATCCTCTCTTGAACCAGGATGGCCGGGCCATCAGAAGTCATTCTGATGGCCAAAGCGATCAATAGCAGCAGCGGAGATAGCAGGATGAGGCGGGTAGCGGACAATATGATGTCCATCAGCCTCTTTCCGATGACATAGCTCGTGCGGGTGTGGGTCGTGTTGAACTGGGCGGCGCTCAGCAGGTAGCGCTGTCGCGCCTGGTTCATGCTGTACTCGGTGCCCGATGAGGTCTCTGGTATGGAGAACACAGCTCCCAACCGCAATCTCCTCCTGGGAATGAAACGCTATCCCTTATTATAGCACGCTCGGTCCAAGAGCAAAAGATGATTGACCCTGCTAGGCGTTGCCGCTATAATGACCGCCATCGATCTGCCGACGAAAGGCGGCGTGCATTTTGAACAAGAAGCGCCTGCTCCTGGACTTTGGGCCGATTCTTCTCATCCTCTTGCTGCTCCTCGTCTTCTTCTGGCCAGTTACGCTGGGTGGCAAGACGCTCGTGCCCTTGGACAATCTATTCACGACCGAGCCCTGGGCAACGTTTGCCACGGAGCTAGGNNGTGGAAGAGCCTCATCATGGAGGCCCTGCAGAGCCGGCAGTTGCCTTTGTGGAACCCCTACATCTTGAGCGGCCAGCCATTTCTGGCTGCTGGTCAGCATTCGGCGCTCTACCCGCTGAGCGTGATCTACTACGTTCTTCCCCTGCTGCAGGCTTACGGGTTCTTTACAGTTTTGCAGCTCCTGGTTGCCGGCATAGCCATGTACATCTACGGCCGAACCATTGGGTTGAGGCGAATCGGCGCTCTTGTGTCGGCGATTGTCTACCCGTTTAGCGGTTTTATGGTGGTGAGCATTGTCCATCCGATGATCATCGCGACGGCAGCCTGGCTTCCGCTGCTGCTAGCCGCCGTCGAGCGTTTGGTGCGGATACGCGAAGAGACTGGGCTTCAAACCAAAACGCGGCTGCCCGAGTACGTCAGGTGGATGCTATTGGGCGCGGTGGTGCTGGCCGTCCTGTTGCTGGCTGGACATGTGGAGATCTCCTACTATGTCATTCTGGTAACCGGCCTGTACGCCGTTGTACGGATGATTGGGCTGCTGGCGCGCTCGCGCCGGATGAGGGACATCGTCTATCCAGGTGGAGCTATTGCTGGCCTGCTCGTCATCGGCATTGCCCTTGCGGCCGTGCAGTTGGTGCCTTTGTATGAGCTGGTGACGCAGAACTTTCGCCAGGACTCGGCCTCGTACTCGCAGGTCGTGGGCTGGGCCTATCCATGGCGGAGGCTGATTGCATTTGTAGTCCCAGACTTTTTCGGGAATCCTTCGCACCACAGCTACATAGATGTGTTCAGCCGCCAGGTTGTGGAGGATCTTTGGAATGCCCAAGGGCAATCGATTACTTCCATCTACTGGGATGTCAAGAACTATGTTGAAGGCGGCAGTTACGTTGGCGTGTTGCCGCTTGTTCTGGCGCTGATTGCCGTCTGGAGGGCGCGTAGCCGCTACGTGTGGTTCTTCTTGGGCTTGGGTGTCCTATCCCTCTTGTTTGTCTTTGGAACGCCGCTTTATGCACTGCTCTACTATGGCCTGCCAGGGATTCGCCAGCTTCACTCACCATTTCGCTGGGTCTTTCCCTACACCTTGAGCGTCTCTGTGCTGGCTGGGTGCGGCGCTTCGTGGCTGGCCGACCAGCAGCATGAGTTCAAGACACCATGGGTGCGCCGCTTCGGCTGGGTGCTGTGCTTGAGCGCTGTGCTCGGTTTGTCCGCTCTCGCGGCCAGCAGCCTGCTACCGCATCTAGTGGTTCCACTGGCGGATAGGACGATGCGGTCGTTGGCCTTGGCTACCGAGGCATTTGCCGATGGCCGAGCCTTTTTCTCGTATCAGTTTCGGAACTTGGCCATTCTTCTCCTGGCGGTCGCGGGCAGTGGGCTGACTGTGTGGCTCGTTCCCGTGCGGCGACGTCTTGCGGGCGTGCCTTGGTGGCAGTTTGTGGGTGTTGGGGTCATCGTCGCCGAGCTCTTTGTGATCGGCATGGGCTTTAACCCGGCGGCCGATCCGCGGCTGGCAGCCTGGGAGCCCCCGGTGGTCAGTTTCCTCCACGAGGATACCGACACGTGGCGCTTTACCACCCTCAACCTTCCCCAGGAAAAGACGTTCAATGCGAATGCCGGCATGATTTACGGTCTCTCGGATGTGCGGGGGTACGATTCGATCATCCCGAAGCAGTACGTGGAGTACATGCAGCTCCTGGAGCCCCAGGGTGAATTGCTTTACAACCGGATCGCTCCCCTGACCAGGGAAGACAGCCTCGATTCTCCACTCATGGACCTCTTGAACATCCGCTATGTGCTGACCACTGGACAGATCAATANNNNTGTTTGCCCCGGGCGTTTGTGTGCTATCAGGCGACGGTGCTCCCGGACGCGGACCAACGGAATGCGGCGTTACGGCAGAGCGACCCGCGCGATGCCGTGATCCTGGAAGAATATCCGGAATTCACCGGGTCCGATGCGGTGGCCTTAGGCTGGCATGGAGCACAGGTCGTTCGTTATGACCTGAACGAGGTCATTGTCGAAGCACACCTGACCAGCCCTGGGTACCTGGTGTTGACCGACAACTACTTTGTTGGCTGGAAAGCGTACGTGACTAGCGCCAACGGTACGGAGCAAGAGGTCCCTATCTACCGCGCCTACGGGAC
>DDYO01000135.1 GCA_002348045.1 Anaerolineales bacterium UBA2232 | reverse complement strand
TGACTGCTGTGGGTGCTCTCCATGACCGCCAACACATCTTTTGCCTTACCAAGGATGAAGTCGGTCAGTGGATCATCCATCAGGACAGTGCAGCCGGCCTTGCTGGGACCGCCAGTCGAAGGGCACAAGACTTGAAGCGGTTGGAGCGCGAGCATGAATCATCTCGGCAGACGGCGTATCCGCCCTTCTTGCGCGGGAATCGGCCGCTTGACCTCGTGCAGCCACACGCCACGGCCCTTCGGGGCGTCCCTGTCAGCCCAGGTGTGGCCCGCGGGCGCGTAATTGTCCTGCGGTCATCTGCCGAGCTCAACCGTGTGCTGCCTGGTGATGTCCTGGTTGTACCCAGCGTTGATTCAGGCTGGACGCCCATCTTCGGCGTGTTGAGTGCGCTGGTGCTGGAGTATGGCGGTCAGCTTTCGCACAGTGCCATAGTGGCTCGAGAATACGGCCTTCCGGCCGTTGCCGGGATCCCTGGAATCACCAGCCGGTTGACCGAAGGCGAGCAGGTTCTGGTCGATGGCACGCGCGGTGTGGTGACGCAGTTGCCTTGAGGACTGCCCCACTTCCTTTCGGCGACCGCCACGAGGCCCTGTCAAGTCACCATCCCTGCAGTTGCCCTACCATTCCAGTTTCCGCGGCCAGAACCGAGCCACAATCAGCGTTTCCGCCGCAAGCTCCGCTGCGCTATAATCCCCCCCAAGGGGGAGGCAGGACTGGCATCTATGATTTGCGTTGCAGAACTGAACTGGACCAGCCACGGACCGGCACAAACCGCGGCGTTGGGCGAGCAACTGGGAAGGATGCTACGATCAGGCGATGTCATCTGTCTCGAGGGTGACCTGGGCGCCGGTAAGACCTGTCTCACCCAGGGCATAGGCCGCGGGCTTGGTGTGGAGGCTCCGATCACGAGCCCCACATTCGTACTCATCAATGAGTACCCCATACCAGGCCCACCGCGCAAGCTCTATCATGTTGACCTCTACCGTGTGGGCAGCGCTGCCGAGGCCTATGCCCTCGGCATTGAGGACTATGTATTCGGCAGCGGTATCTGTGTGATCGAATGGGCCGAACGTGTCCTTGAGCTGGTGCCCAAAGAGCGCTTATGGATCTCGATGCGATACCTGGATGACTCGAGACGACACGTGTCTGTCCAGGGGTCAGGCTCGCGCTACGTGGACCTGGTGGAATCCCTGCGTTTTGCTTGTAGCGTAGGACGGGGAGGCTGAGCCCTTGCTCCTAGCGATCGACACGGCCACCCGCCTTGCGGGAATCGCGCTCTATGATGAGTTAGGCCTTCATGCTGAAGAGCTTTGGCGTACGGGCGACAACCACACTGCCGAGCTCATGCCGAACATCGTGCGCATCTGCGATCAGTCTGGCGTGACGCCGACGGAGCTTGAGGCCATCGGCGTTTCCCTCGGTCCTGGTTCCTTCACCGGTTTGAGGGTGGGACTTGCTGTGGCCAAAGGGCTCGCGCTTGCACTGGAAGTGCCTATTCTAGGCGTTCCTACCCTGGACGTGACGGCTTATCCCCATCGACATCAACCCTTGCCGGTGTGCGCCGTGCTTCCAGCAGGCCGCCAACGGCTCTGCGTGGCCTGGTACGGACCCGTCAGGTGCCAGCAACTCGAACAGCGAGACTACCTCTTGATATCCTCGAACCAGTTACTGACGATGATTCAGGAGCCCACGCTGGTCTGCGGTGAACTGGAGCCCGCACTGGTTCAGGATCTGCAGCGGGAAGGTGCGAGCCCCGCCGTCATTGCCACCCCGGCCACAGCCCTGCGTCGTGCAGGGTATCTGGCGGAGCTGGCGTGGAAGCGCCTTTTCTCAGGCGAGGTAGACGATGTGGCGTCGCTCAGTCCCATCTATCCCCAGTCGTTGTGAACCACCATGCAAGAAGCTGACCTTCCTTATCTTGTATCGCCCATGACCATGCACGATGTGCGAGAGGTCTGGGGACTGGAGCAGCAGGTCTTTACCTGTCCGTGGTCAGTGCACGCCTTCGAATACGAGGTACGCCATAATCCAATGGCGCATTTCGTGATCGTGAGGCCCAGACCAGCCGTTGCCCCTGTCCACCAGCCCACCCTAATTGGGAACCGGTTGTTGAGCGGGTCTGCCGCGAAGGAAACGACGCCTCTGGTGGGCTACGGAGGCTATTGGTTGATCGTTGATGAAGCGCATGTCTGCACCCTTGCCGTTCATCCCAGCTGGAGGGGGATGGGGCTCGGTGAGCTACTGCTGCATAGTTTGTTGCTTCAGGCTACGGCTCTGAAGGCAGCGGTGGCAACACTAGAAGTGCGGGTGAGCAATCGAGTTGCACAACAACTGTACCGCAAGTACACCTTTGCCGAAGCGGGCCTGCGGAAGGGCTATTATCAGGACAATCACGAAGATGCCCTCATCATGACCACAGAGATTTTAGCGTCGGCCGAGTTCCAGACCCGGTTCCAGGCAAATAGGACGGCACTGTATCAAAGGCTTCAAGCCCGAGCAAGTTGACGCCATTGACGTCGTTTGGGTAGAATACAGAGGACTGGACGCTGTGGCTGGAGAGTTCTGAATGAGTCGAAGGACAAGCTGGCTTCTAAGTCTGCTCACTATCTTGGTCGACGCTACCATGCTGGTGTTGGCCTTCTATGGAGCGTACCGGCTTCGCCTGCTGACCGAGTACCCCCAGCCCATTGCAACCCGGTCATTTGGCAGCTATGCCGGGATGCTCGTGATCCACTTGCTAACCCTTCTGCTGACGTTCTTCGTCTATCGCCTGTACCACCTTAAACCGGGGCTGTCCCGAGTCGACAAATTCTATGCTGTAGCAGCGGCCGTGTCCTTCGGAACCGTGGCCTCCGTGGCCACGACCTCCTTTGCGTTCAAGAACGAGCTTGACTATCCACGGGCTATGATCATCTACGCATGGTTTCTCAGTCTTATTGCCGTAACAGCTGGCCGGCTAGTCACCGATGAGCTACATACCTTCTACCGCAAGCGTAGCCCTACGCGTGTTCTGATCGTAGGCGCGGGCGACACCGGACGCATGATTCGCCAAAAGATCGGCCAGTCCCCTCATTTGGGATATCAACCCATCGGCTTTGTGGACGACACTCCCGGTCGCACTGAGGTCGCTGGATTGCCCGTGCTGGGACCAACCAGCCAAATGACCGCCGTGATTCGCGACAGGGGCGTTCAGGAAGTCATCATCGCCTTGCCAGAAGCTGATCGCGATCATGTCCTGGAGTTGATCACCCAGGCCGAGCAAGAAAAGACGACAGTACGCGTCTTTCCCGACGTCTTTCAGATCATCGCTTCACAGCTCAGCATAGATGACCTGAACGGTCTTCCACTGCTCACCATCCGCGATGTCGCTCTGCGCGGCTGGCGCCTCTCTGTCAAGCGAACGATGGATATGCTGATTGCCGGGATCGTCCTGGTCTTCATCTCGCCCTTTATGATGCTCATTGCTCTGCTCATCAAACTGGACTCGTCCGGCCCAGTGTTCTATGCCCAGACGCGCATGGGCCTCGACGCGAGGCCGTTTCCGATGCTCAAGTTCCGCTCCATGCGCGTGAACGCCGAAGCAGAGACCGGTCCCATATGGGCCAAGCGTGACGATCCACGCGTAACTCGCCTGGGAGCCTTTATCCGTCGTCATTCCCTGGACGAACTGCCGCAGTTCATCAACGTGCTCCTGGGCGACATGAGCCTCGTGGGCCCGCGGCCCGAGCGACCCGTTTTTGTTGAGCAGTTTCGTCAAACTGTGCCCAGGTACATGGAGCGCCACAAGGAAAAGGCAGGCCTCACAGGCTGGGCGCAGGTCAATGGTCTGCGGGGAGATACCTCTGTCCTCGAGAGAACCAAGTACGATCTCTGGTACATTGAGAACTGGTCACTCTCCCTGGATTTCAAGATCATGATCAAGACCGCTTTTAGCTTGTTCCACGACGAGAACGCCTACTAGACTTGCAGCTGCTTGTCCTGAGCCGGCCCAGGAACCCACCTGGCATTGACTGGGCATTCCTTCCGGGTCTCGTGTAGCCTCAACCGAAACAGCCCTGTTCGTCTTCGCCTGTTAGACTTTTATAAGAACCCACTCAAGCATATTGACAATACGCCCTTATCGTGCTATTATTGTCGGGATTAGCACTCGCCGGTATGGAGTGCTAAGGCCATTGTACAGCAAGTTCGCTACGGGAACTGTGAAGTGAGCAAACTGACAACCCGACAAGAGCAGATATTGGGCGCCGTTGCCCGAGAGTACATCCAGTCTGTCAAGCCGGTGGGCTCTGACACGATTTCGCTGGTGTGTTGCCTGGGCGTCAGTGCAGCTACTATCCGCAATGAACTGGCTGAGCTCACTGAGCTGGGTTATCTCACCCAGCCTCATACATCCGCTGGCCGTGTGCCTACCACAGCGGGCTACCGGTACTTTGTGGAGCGCCTCATGGAAGAAGCTGAACTACCGCTCTCCCAACAGCTTCTCATTCGGCACCAGTTTCATCAGATCAGCTTGGACCTGGACCAGTGGATGAAGTTGGCCGCCACGGTGCTCGCTAGCATATCCCAGAGTGCGGCCCTCATCACGGCGCCGCAAGCACGACAGGTGCGCTTTAGACGGGTAGAGTTGATTTCCATCAGCGATATGACCGGGCTGCTGATCGTTGTCTTTCAAGACGGCACCGTTCACCAGCAGATGATTGTCTTTGCTGCACCAACGACCCAAGAGGAATTGAGCCGAATCTCCAGCCGCTTGAATGCCCAGCTCACCAACCTCTCGACGGATCAGGCAAGCGCCCGAGTTAGGCCCGAGATGGACGCAACTGTATCGCTGGAAGCTTCCATCACCCGTCAGATTGTGACGATGCTGGAGTCTCACGAGGCTCAGAGTGGCCGAGAGATTCGACGTGACGGCTTGGCCCACATTTTGCGCCAGCCAGAGTTCTTTGAGGCGGGCCGTGCCCGTCAGATCGTCGAGATTCTCGAGCAGGATGTGGCATTGGAGGCCATTTTTGGCGAGGCAGAGCGCGGCGCCGGAGTGCAGGTGATCATCGGCACTGAGAGCAAGTGGGAGGAGATCCGGGACTGCAGCATGGTGGTATCGGGATACGGCCTGCCGGGTGAAGCCGATGGCATCCTGGGCATTTTGGGGCCGATGCGAATGCCGTACGAACGCGCTATCCCCGCAGTACGCTACATGGCCCGTTTGATGAGTGACTTGGTACAGCGACTGCACGGAGAGTGATATGACCAGCAGCCCGCCGACGTACGATAACAACGAGCTGGAGGAGCCAGACACCACCATCGAGACGCCCGAACAGGGCGAGGATGAGATTGAAGCACGACGAGAACTTGCGGCTCTCCAGGACTCTTTGCGCCATGCCACCGATCAGTGGACACGGTGCCAAGCGGACCTTCAGAACTACCGCAAGCGGGTGGACAAGGAGCGTAGCGAGTGGGTTCAGTCGGGACTTGCGCCTATGGTGAGGAGCCTGCTGCCGATCCTGGATGACCTTGATCGTGCTTTCCTGACGCTGCCCCCTCTGTTCGCACAGTTGACCTGGACCGAGGGGATCGCATTGGTGGGGCGCAAGCTTCTGGTGACTCTGGAGCAGTATGGCCTCAAGGAGATCGGAGCGCTGGGTCAACTTTTCGATCCAGCAAAACATCAGGCCGTTCTCGAGGGACAAACCAAAGACGTACCGGATGGCCATGTCATGGCGGTCCTTCAGAAGGGGTACATGTTTGGCGACAAGGTGCTGAGGCCATCACTGGTCCAGGTGGCCCGAAGCCCGCAGCCAGCTGCTGCTGGAGATGATCACGGACCTGAACACGCCGCCGATGAGACGGCAAAGTAGTCTAGACAACGAGCAATCCTTGGGAGGATATTCATGAGTAAGATCGTAGGTATCGACTTGGGAACGACGTTCTCGGTAGTTTCTGTGATGGAGGGCGGCGAGCCGGTGGTAATACCCACCTCAGAGGGCGAGCGGCTCTGCCCGTCAATTGTGGCGGTCAATCCAAAGACTGGGGAGCGCATGGTAGGTTGGGTTGCGCGCCGCCAAGCGGTCACCAATCCAGAGAATACCATCTTTTCGATCAAGCGCCTGATGGGGCGCAAGTATAAGGACGATGAAGTTCAGCGCGCCATGAAGCGCCTGCCATACAAGATTACCGAGGCGCCCAACGGCGACGCTTGGGTTTGGATGGGCGGCAAGTCCTATTCGCCCCCAGAAATCTCGGCAATGATTCTACAGAAACTCAAGACGGATGCGGAAGCTTACCTGGGCGAGCCCGTCAAGCAGGCAGTGATCACGGTGCCTGCATATTTCAACGACTCCCAGCGTCAAGCGACCAAGGATGCCGGCAAGATTGCNNGCCACCAAGGATGCCGGCAAGATTGCCGGTCTGGAAGTCCTGCGCATCATCAACGAGCCGACCGCATCGTCTCTGGCCTACGGGCTTGACAAGAAGAAGGACGAGCGTATCGCCGTATACGACTTGGGTGGTGGAACCTTTGACATTTCCATCCTGAGCCTAGGCGACGGGGTGTTCGAGGTCATTTCGACCAACGGCGACACGTACTTGGGCGGCGATGACTTTGACCAGCGTGTGATGGACTGGATCGCCGATGAGTTCAAGCGAGAGAATGGCATTGACCTCCGTCAGGATCGCATGGCTCTGCAGCGCATGAAAGAGGCGGCCGAGAAAGCCAAGAAGGAACTCTCCACAGTCATGCAGACGGAGATCAACCTTCCGTTCATTACGGCGGACCAGAGTGGGCCCAAGCACCTTGTGATGACCCTAACGCGGTCCAAGCTGGAGCAATTGGTCGGTGATCTGGTCGAAAAGACCCTGGAGCCCCTGCGCCTGGCCTTGAAGGACGCCAAACTGAACCCTTCGGACATCAACGAGGTCGTGATGGTTGGCGGCCAAACGCGAATGCCCATGGTGCAAGAAGTCGTACGCAAGTTCTTTGGCAAAGAGCCGAACAAAACCGTCAATCCAGACGAGGTGGTGGCCATCGGTGCGGGTATTCAGGCAGCCGTCCTATCCGGTGACGTGCGCGATGTGCTCCTGTTGGACGTCACGCCACTCACTCTGGGCATTGAGACCCTGGGCGGAGTGGCCACTCCGATCATCGAGCGAAATACCACTATCCCAACGAAAAAGAGCCAGGTCTTCTCAACAGCCGCCGACGGCCAAACCAGCGTGGAGATTCACGTAGTGCAGGGTGAGCGGCCAATGACCGCGGACAACAAGACGTTGGGGCGGTTCATTCTGGATGGAATACCCCCGGCTCCGCGCGGAGTTCCTCAGGTTGAGGTCAGCTTTGACATTGACGCTGATGGCATTCTCCACGTCACCGCTCAGGACAAGGCCACCGGGCGCGAGCAGAAGATCACGATCACTGCGTCTAGCGGGCTGTCCAAAAGCGATGTCGAAAAGATGGTTAACGAATCCGAGCTGCATGCCGAAGCCGACCGCCGCCGTAAGGACGAGGTTGAGGCACGCAATCAGGCCGACTCCATGGCTTACAGCGCCGAGAAGACGCTGCGGGAGCTGGGTGACAAAGTGCCCTCGCAACAAAAGCAGGAGCTGGAGGGCAAGATCGCTGCCGTGCGGTCGGCTTTGCAGGGCCAAGATGTGGACCGAATTCGCAGCAACTCCCAGGAACTGAGTGAGGCACTCCAGCGGATGGGGGCAAGCATGTATCAACAGCCTGGCGAGACCACGCCGTCAGGTGAGCCTGGCGAGCCGCAGCAGCATCCGCCTGAAGATGGGACGGTTGAGGGCGAGTTCCGCGAGGTATAGGCGCCAAGAAACCGTCACAGCTCCATTGCAGAGCAATCAACCGGGTTACGTCTACCGACGTAGCCCGGTTTGTTGCCGCCTGGCTTTGCTCGAGACCGGCGCGGAGACGGGCATCGCTCGGAGAGTTTGTCCTGCATCACCTGATAGAGTACAATGGCAGTTTATGACGCAAATCACCGATGAGCAACGTGCATGAGTCAGAAGCGCGATTACTATGAGATCCTGGGAGTTGGCAGGGACGCCACCGTTGAGGAGATCCGCAAGGAGTACCGTCGCCTCGCCCGCCAGTATCACCCCGACGTCAACAAGAACGGCGACGCCGAGGCGAAGTTCAAGGAAATCAATGAAGCCTGTGAGGTCCTCAGCGATCAGGAGAAGCGGGCTGCATACGATCGTTTCGGGCACGCTGGAGTCGAGGGAAACGTGGGCGGTTTCTCTGGCTTTGGCGACCTGAGCGACATTTTCGAGACGTTCTTCGGTGGCTTCGCCGGCGCCAGGGCGGATCGCGGACCAAGGCCCGGAGAGGATCTCCGTGCCAACCTGACTCTAACCTTTGAAGAGGCCATCTTTGGCACCGAGAAGCAACTCGACATTGAGCGCCTGCAAGCCTGTACCGCCTGCAATGGTACTGGGGCCGAGCCCGGTTCTCAACCTAGCCGCTGTCCAGAGTGTGGGGGCAGCGGCGAGGTGCGGCGTGTTCGCTCCTCGGTATTCGGATCCTTTGTAAACGTGGCCACCTGTCCGCGCTGCCAGGGCGAAGGACAGATCATACCTAACCTGTGTCAAGAGTGCCATGGTCAGCAGCGCCTCCGCGTGAAGAAGACCATCAGCGTGACCATTCCACCTGGCGTCGATGACGGAATGCGCGTACGGCTTGGCGGCGAGGGCAATGCGGGGATTCGAGGCGGACCGCCAGGCAACCTCTATGTCTTTCTGACCGTCAAGCCTCACGCCTATTTCAAGCGCAAAGACGACAATATCTACCTGAACATCAACGTCAACGTCGCCCAGGCCGCGTTGGGCGATGAGCTCACCGTACCTACCATCGATGGCGAGGCAAAGCTGAACATCAACGCAGGTACTCAGACCGGACAGACCTTTGTCATGAAGGGACACGGGGTACCCCGCTTGCGCAACAGTGGCCGGGGGGACCAGGTAGTAACTGTCCTGGTTGCGACTCCGACCAACCTCAATGCCGAACAGAAGAAACTGCTGCAGGAGCTCTCCAAGACACTCGGCAGGGAAGCTGTTCCACAGGGAGAACGTGGCCTGCTGGATAGACTCAAGGAAGCTCTTGGCTTGTAGTGCACCGTCGGGCAGGCGAAGCGATCGTGACCGGGAAGCGGTTCTCGGTGGCGGACGTGGAGGGGATCGTTTGGACAAGCAGAACGATACGACTTCCCGAAGGGCCGACCTCGTTGAAATCAGCGTGGAGACCGACGGGGAGGCTGCAGAAGCCATTAGCGCTGTGCTGGGCCAGTATGGCATTGGCGGCGCAGTTGTTGAAGAAGTCTGGCCTACCGATCCATCTCAGTCGCCCGCCGTCCGTGTCAAGGCTTTCCTGCCGGGCGACCGAGCGGATCAATTGCGCACTGTAGAGATTGCCCTTTGGCACCTCGCTCGCATTCACCCGTTTTCCGAGCCGCAGATACGCACCTTGCAGCAAGCGGATTGGCAGGACGCTTGGAAGGCTGGGTACACCGTTCAGCACATCGGCGAACGCATCGCGGTGAAACCGTCCTGGCTGGACTTTGCCGCACAGCCCGGGCATATTGTCGTAGAGCTGGATCCGGGCATGGCGTTTGGCACGGGTCTGCATCCCTCTACCCGGCTCATGTTGGAAGCCATGGAACGCCACCTGATCGTCGATGCGCCGGTTTTGGACGTGGGGACCGGATCAGGCATTCTGTCCATTGTTGCCGCAAAAATGGGCGGTAGGCCGATACAGGCGTTGGAGATTGACGACTTGGCCATAGGAGTTGCCCGGGATAACGTGCGGCGCAACCATGTTGACCATGCTGTGCGCGTCCATCGCGCCAGTCTCACTCCCGTCGGGATACAGGCTCGGCAAAGCGACATTCCAGAGGTTTTCAATCGCACAGGCGATTGGAACGGGGCCTTTGCCACAGTTCTGATGAACATCCTTGCCGAGGTAATCGCCGAGTGCGCGCCGGCGTTGGCCGCCTGCCTGGCGCCCTCTGGAACCTTTATCGTGGCAGGAATTATCCTACCCCGCGAGCACCTGGTGCAGCAGGCTTTAGATGCCGCCGGGCTGGTGGTTGTTGAACGGCTACAGCAGGCGGATTGGCTGGCCCTCGTCGGCGGGAAAAGGCACTAGTGTGCTGCGACCAACGATAAGACAGCAGAACCAGTCGGAGTAGCCATGCAGCGCTTCTTTGTTCCACCAAACTGCATTCAGGGCAGCACTGTGAGCCTGGTCGGACCAGTGGTGCATCAGATCAGGAATGTACTGCGCCTGCGCGGTGGGGATGAGATCATCGTCCTCGACAACTCTGGCTGGGAGTACCACGTACGGCTGACATCGGTAGATGTCGAAGTGGCCAACGGCCAGATTGTTCAAAAGTCGTTAGTACAGACCGAGCCACGGGCAAAGGTCACCCTCTACCAAAGCGTTCTCAAAGGCGATCGATTCGAGTGGGTGCTGCAGAAGGGCACCGAGGTTGGCGCCGTGGAATTCGTGCCCCTCGTGACCGACCGGTGCGTGATAGCCAACGTGGACGAGGTCGGCAGGCCGAGGATCGAGCGGTGGGAGCGGATCGTGCGCGAAGCGGCAGAACAGTCGCACCGAGGCCGCCTACCACGCCTGCATCCAGCACTTTTGTTCCCCCAAGCCTGCGAGCGGGCTCGACGTGCGGACCTGGCTCTCCTTCCGTGGGAGGACGAAAAACTGGTGACCTTGCGGGCCATGCTTACAGCTTCATGTGAGGCCGGCCCTGCAGTGCAAGGGCGCCGGGTTCCCCTCCGACGACCGTTCTCCATCAGCATCTTCATTGGGCCCGAAGGTGGTTTCACCGGCCCCGAAGCTGACCAGGCTCGTCGTTATGGGCTGGCACCAGTTAGCTTGGGACCACGGATCCTCCGCGCAGAAACCGCGGCCGTGGTAGCGCTGACCACCGTCCTCTATCACCTCGAAGACACGTAGCTGTCAGACCGGTCCTGCCGTATCGGGGCCTAGACGGGAGTCACATGGGACGCACGTACATCGCGCTGGACACCGAGACCACAGGTCTCGACAGCGAGCGCGACTCGATTATCGAGATCGCAGCAGTCAAGTTTCGGGACGGAGAGGTTCTTGACACCTGGTCATCCCTCGTCAATCCCAAACGCCCCTTGCCATACAAGATTCAGCAACTGACCGGCATCACACCCGAGGATCTTCAAGGCGCTCCACCTTTGCCAGCAGTGCTGAGCCCTCTGTCCCGTTTTGCTCAAGGACATCCCGTCGTCGGTCACAATATCCCCTTCGACCTGGCATTTTTGCGGCGTCACAACGTCCTCATGGACAACCCCAGCCTGGACACGTTTGCTCTGGCCAGCATCCTCCTTCCCAAGGCCCCACGCTACAGCCTGGACGTCTTGACGCAACTCCTGGGCATACAGTTGACTGAGCATCATCGTGCCCTTGCCGATGCCATTGCGGTCAAAGACCTCTTCCTGGCACTGTTCGAGCGTGGACAGGAGATGGACCTGCGGGTATTGCAGGAGATCAACCGCATGGCTGCCCACAGCCGATGGCCTCTGGGTCAGTTCTTTGTCGACCTGGAGCGGGAACGCGCTCAAGTGGCCTTTGGCAGTACGATGCGCGAGCAACTCCTCTCCAAGGGCAGCCTTGACGGCGACGCCCTCGGTCTCGTCTTGGATCGCAGGGATCGCCCGGAACCACTCCGCCCTGCAGAGACCAGGCAGGTTGTGGACGCGGCTGCCCTCACATCGATGCTCCTGCCCGGTGGTTTGATCGCCGATGGCTTCCCAGGCTATGAGCACCGTCCCCAGCAGATCACCATGCTGGAGTCAGCCACCGAAGCCTTTAACGAAGGGTATCAGTTGATCATCGAGGCAGGCACGGGTACCGGCAAGTCGTTGGCCTACCTCTTGCCGGCTATACATTATGCCGTCAAGAACAGCCGACCCGTGGTGATTTCCACCAACACTATCAACTTGCAGGACCAGCTCTACAACAAGGACATCCCGGACCTGAGGGCTCTGCTGCCTTTCCCTTTCCAGGCCGCTGTGCTCAAGGGGAGAGGCAACTATCTCTGTTTGAGACGGCTCGCCCAAATGCGGAAAGCAGAGTCGTTGGACGCCAACGAGGCTCAGGTTCTGGCCAAGATACTGGCATGGCTGCCTGAGACGCCTACCGGAGACAACAGCGAGCTTGCATTGCGAGAGCTAGAGTTCGCTGTCTGGACCCGGGTGCAGGCAGAACAAGAGACCTGTCTGGGGGATCGTTGCCCACACCTCCGCAAGGGACGCTGTTTTTTCTACCACGCCAGGCACAACGCCGAATCCGCCCACCTCATCATCATCAACCATGCGTTGCTGCTGTCCGATATGCTGGTTGCCAATCGTATCTTGCCGGAGTACCGCCATCTGATTGTGGACGAGGCACACCACCTGGAGGCGCGCGCCACGGAGCAACTGGGCTTTTCCATCAGCCGAAATCAGCTCCACGGTCTGTTATCGGGACTCTATCAGCCCTCCGAAGCGGGGCAGCCCCGAGGGTTCCTGGCAGGCATTCTGGGCCATTTCCGTGGAAGCACAGTGGACCTGGCAACCCAGAAGGACTTGGCCCAATTCCTGCAACAGCTCCAGAGTGAGGTGCAGCGTGCTGAAGGCGCATCGGCAGAGTTCTTTGAGGCGCTGCAGGTGAGCGTTGGCGAACAGATGGAGAACGAACCGCGCCGCGGAAGTCCCCAGTATGACCGGCAGATTGAGCTCACTTACGGCGTAAGGAGTCAGCCGAGCTGGTCAGATGTCGAAGTGTGTGCCGACAACCTGGACGCAGCCCTGCTGCGTATCGAACAAGGACTGGCAGGCCTGCAGCAAGGACTGACTCAGGTCGAGGACGAGCAAATCCTCGACTATGACAACTTGTTGCAGGAGGTGATTGCCCGTCTGGACCACGTGCGCCAGTGGCGTCATCACCTACAGAGCATTGTCATCGAGCCGAATTCACGGGGGATCTATTGGTTCAGTGTCTCTTTGAACAATGGCGGGGTCACTTTGAACTATGCTCCTCTAGAGGTGGGCGAGCTGCTGGTCAAGAACCTGTTTGCCAACATGGAGACCATCGTGCTCACCTCGGCCACGTTGCGCACGGAAGGCAACTTTAACTACATCCGAGAACGGATTGGACTACCCGACGCCTCGGAACTCGTCGTAGGCTCACCCTTTGACTATGTGAACTCGACGCTGCTCTACCTGCCTACCGACATCCCTGAGCCTTCCCAGCCCAACTACCAAAGCATCGTGGGCCGCGCCATCACCGAACTGTGCCTGGCGACCGGGGGACGCTCGCTCCTGCTTTTCACTTCGCACAGTCAGCTGCAAAGCACCTATCGTACGATCTCCCGTCCACTTGAAGACGCCGGGATCATCACCTATGGTCAAGGACTGGACGGCTCGCGGCGGCAATTGCTGGAGAACTTTCGCAACACACCAAAGTCCGTGCTGCTGGGTACACGAAGCTTCTGGGAGGGCATCGACGTGGTTGGCTCGGCGCTGAGTTGCCTGGTAATCGCCAGGCTTCCCTTTGCCGTGCCCACCGATCCCGTATTCGCCGCGCGCAGCCGGACCTTTGATGATCCATTTGGGCAGTATGCTGTGCCTGAGGCCGTTCTGCGGTTTCGCCAGGGGTTTGGCCGCTTGATCCGAAGTTGTAGCGACCGGGGCGTTGTTGTGGTCCTTGACAAACGAATCCTGAGCAAGAGCTACGGCAGCGCGTTCCTGGATTCCTTGCCAGAGTGTACCATCCGCCGTGGTCCTTTGGGCCAACTGCCAGCGGCGGCTGCCGCGTGGATACGGCAGACGCAGGGCGAGAAAACGACGTTGTCGTGATGGTCGCCACTGCTCAACCCGCCATCTGGGCTGGTTGGTAACGGCGGTGTCAGACTGTCCCGCGCGGCAATCTACGCGGGAATGGCGAGCGTGTCCTGCCGCCGTGTAGGCGTTTCCTCTGGCCGGCGAACGAGCACTCCCCGTCCGATTGCGGACTGCACTGCCTCCATCAACGTCGCCAGCTCAAACGGCTTCAGTAACACGGGGACCCTCGCCTCAGCCAGGAACCGCGCCGCATCAGGACTTGCCGCGTCGCCAGTACAAAAGATCACCCGGCGCCGCAGGGCTGGATACAGCAGACACACCTGCTGGTAGAGTGCCTCGCCATCCATGACGGGCATCCGCAGGTTGCTGATGATCAGGGTGTAGTCCGCAGTCGCCAGCTTGCCGAGTGCCACATCTCCGTTCGGGGCAACGTCACAGAAGTAACCTTGCCGGGAAAGCACACGGCTCATCAGGTCGACTACATCCGCCTGGTCATCCACCAGCAATATCCGCTGGCGCGACTCTTCCACGATGCAAGCGCTCATCTCGATTTCATCGCGTCAGGGCCTAATCAACGCAGTGATCGTTCATCCAAACAATCAGCTGCTCGGCAAACTGCTCCAGCGTGGTGGCGCGAATCGAGGCAATGTCAGCCAATTCCTTGGCATCCAGCTTGAACCGAGCCAGGGCACGATGGGGATGGCTCAGCAATGTGCTGCGGAATCCACCGTCGATGACCGCGGTACCGATAATCTGTGAAAGGCATGCGGAAGTCATTTGACCGCACCTCCATCATATTCTATGCTGACCGTCCTTCTCTGCTGCGCGCCCGTGGCAGTCTGAACCCACATAAACGCACCAACCGCAACCAGAATGTCGCCAGGGCTAAAAACGCTGGGAAAAGGAAATGGTCTGTGCAAGACAAAGACATCGCTCAGGAAAGGCAGGTTGGTCTCCTCAATCGCCAAGACGATGTTCTTGCTTTGAGGAAAACGCAGACCCGATACGACATCCGGCACCAGATGAGCATAACCCACGGCGGAGACCGCCTCAGGGCTTACAGGCATCCAGCCGCCATTGGCTACAAGGGCCGCGGTGTTGAGCAACAGGCCTAGCCCAATCCACCGCATTCCGGGCGAGTGCCGATTAGCCCACACCACGCCAAGGAGCAGCAAATGGGACCCAACGAACGCGATCTCCAGCCAACCCCACCCCTTGCCATCCTTGACGTACGGCGACCGATAAATGAACAGCGTCTGCAGGGCAAAGCTTGCGACAGCCAAACGTCCCCACTGGAAGGGGGCTAAAGCCAACGCCTGAAGGCGCCCTCCCCGCAGGAGTGCCGCAACCAACGCTGCTACAAGAGCAATCGCCAGAATCACGATCTATCCCAGCCTTTCCGCGTCGAACGTTCCACTTGGCGTGTGCTCAAGTGAGGACTGGGATCTAGCCTCCGCCTCCACTGCCGCCGCCGAACATTAACGGGGCGCCGCTGCCAAGGACAAGCCCCGCCAGAGCCATCAGAACCCAGACTACACGCACCACGTTGCTGTCAGCCAGCCTTGACACGACTGCCACAACCTTGTTCATCGCTTCCTCCCTTGTTCATCTGTGCTTGAGCCATGGCTGACGCACACCATGCTCAAGTCGGTGGAAGTAGCATACCGGTGGGCGCTTTCAAAAGTGCTTACAAGAGTGGCTCGTTTCGGCAGTTTCGTGCAACACAAAGGATATAAGACGAAGGGAACGGCCTTCGGCAGGGACCGTTACGGAGCTTTGGGTAGTTCTCCTTGCAGGATTTGCTCGTACAGACGCCGTGACTCGCGCGAAGGTTCTGCTTGAAGCTCTTGGTCAAGAAACTCTTCCAGTCGATGGTACGTTCTGAGCGCCTCATTGCGTTGGCCCAGTAGCATCTGGCAGCGCATCACGCCCCGGTGAGATGCCTCGCGATAACGATCCTTCTCCATAGCCCGGGCGTAATAGCTCATGGCCTCCTTCAAGTCCTGCCGTGCCGCGCAGTGATCGCCAAGGCGGTGGAGGGCATCCAGGTACTCAATCACCAGCTCTTCTCGCTTCATGACCCACCAGCTCTGTCCAGTAACCTGGTCTTCCATAAAGTCCCCGCGGTAGAGACTGACCGCCTCGCGGTAGTGCTCTGCGGCCGAGGATTTGTCCGACCGCCAGAGCGCCTTGCCCTTGCGTACCGCCTGCTCAAACTCCTCCACATCAAACCAGTAATTGGTCTGACGGTTGAAAGAGTATTGGTCATCGGCAAAGACAACGCGGTCCTGGTCTTGGAGCGCTCGCCTCAGACGGTAGAGGGCGATATGGAACGAGGATCGCACTTTGGCGCTGGAAAGGTCCTCCCACAGATCCATGGCGATCTGCTCCTTGCGGAGTCTCCGGTGGATCATCAAGTAAAAGAGAAGCTCCCTTGACTTGGCCATGCCGAACTCGCTGTTGGTAATAGGCCTTTCGTCAAGCAGGACCTTGGCCTCACCCAGAAGGTGCACCCGCAGAATCGGTTGCACAATCAGGGTGTCTGCAGTCGCCGTTACCGATACTGCCTCACCCTGGCCTCGGTCCACCTGACGAAGGATTTCGTCCAGTGCCCCGCCTGTCATGCCATGGGCAACTGCATACTCCATAACCCGACGCGCCTCGCGAGCCACGGGCACCAGAAATTGATGAAAGCCAAGCGAAGCAACACACTCGACCACATCCTCCAGACATCTCAGGGCATCTGTGATGCGTCCGGCCGTGTAGCGCACTTGGGCCAGGTACAGGCTCGCCTTGGCCCACTCGTTCTTGGCATTGCTGCGCTCAAAGATGTCTCGTGCCCCTTCCAGATAGCTCTCCGCCTGCCGTATGTCACCTTGTTGATAGGCAATCATGCCCATCGAGATCTGATAGAGGCCAATCTCATAGGTCGAGTCACGCGTCCGGGCTCGCTGATAGGCTTGGTGAACATGGCTCGCTGCCGCACTCATGTTTCCCATCAACCGATGCGTGTTGCCAATCGCATCGAGGAGATAGCCCACAATGAACGCCTCTCGCGACTGGCGAGCAGGCTCCAGACCCTCCTCATAAGCCCGGAGGGCATCACCGTATGCACCTCGATCACGATGGATATCACCAATGCCCGCCAGGATAAAGGCCATGGGCCGATCGAGTCCAGCCTTGCGGGCGTGCGCCAGACCCACCTGATAGAGCTGCAGGGCTTCGGCATACTCCCCCCGATAGTAGTGTCCGATAGCGATGTTGTTGATGGTCATCGCTGCCAAGCCCACATTGCCTATTCTTTCCCAGATATCGAGAGCTTCGCGAAAATGCAATTCTGAACGGGCCGTATTGCCGCTCAGCCTCAGGATGACCCCAAGATCATTGTGCACATAGCCAATGTTGGTCGCATAGTCCAAGTTTTCGTACAGCTCAAGGGCCTCGCGCAGTTCAGCTTCGCCCTGCTCCAGTTCTCCCAGGCTGGCCAAGCAAGTGCCCATCTGTCGGTGCGCAGACGCCAGTACCGAAACCGCGGACTCGCGCTTCTCCACCCCCTCGGCGAGGGTGAGGGCCTGCTGGCAGGCTTCAAGGGCCCGTCGCAAATCCCCACGCAGCCGCAGCACGGCGCTTTTCTCGATCAGAGCATGGGCCTGCCACAGCGCATCAGCAACTCGCTCAAAGCCGGCAAGAGCCTGGTCGAACTGCGAGATGGCATGGTCAAGCTCACCCACCTCGGCATGAATCTTGGCTCGAAACCACAGCAGGCGCGGCTGATCGGCAACCCGCGCCGATGGGAGCGCGTCGATCCATCCCGCAAGTGGCTCAAGCTTGCCCGCATCGTACGTCTCCCGAGCGATGTCCAAGATACATTTGACTGCGCTATCATGATCGTCGACCGCCAGGTAGTGCTTGATCGCTTGATCTGTAGCGCCTGACTCGTGCAGCAAGCGGGCAGCCCGCCCGTGGAGTTCGCGGCTGCGAGTGGGCTGCTCTGCACCCAGTTTTGTTCGCAAGAAATCCTGGAACAGGTGGTGATACCTGTACCAGCGATCCTCGCCTTTTTCCACACGAGTCACAAACAGATTCTGATCCTCCAACAGCCTGAGAGTCTCTCGGGAGTTGGTGACACCCACGAGCTGATCGCACAGCAGAGGGCTCATCTCATCCAGAATCGAGGTGGCCAGTGCAAAGTCCTGCAGGTCGCTGGGCTGATGCCGGAACACTTCTGTGGCCAGGTAATCGTACACCTTGGAATCCGATCCCTGGACTCGGATCATTCCTTCCAATAGACCCTTCCACATGGTGTGTGAGGTCAGCAGAATTCCCGTAATCCACCCTTCCGACTTGTCCGCCAGCTCCTGTGCCATTTCGTCGGATAACTTCTGGCCGTAGCTCTGGGCTAGCAGCTCCTGGATCTCACCGGCTGTGAAACGAAGATCATCCACGCCCAATCCCGCCACTGCCTGACGAGCTGCCAGCAGGGCCAGCCCGCGAGGGGTAAGGGTGGGCACCGATCTGCTGGAGACAATCAGCTGGCAGTTCTCGGGCAGGTGCTGTACCAGCGCGTCCAGAGCCTGGTTCACTGCCTGGCTACTGTCTACCAGGTGGTAGTCGTCTATGATCACCACAAAAAAGTCCTGGATGGTCTCATAGATCTCGTTGACCAGAGTGCCGACGATAAGCATGGGGTCCGGCGACAAGTCGCTGGTCTGAAGGAGCTGCCGCGATTTGAGGCCGAACTGCGGAAAATGCTGCTGGATGGCAGTGATCAAGTAGTCGAGGAATACGCGAGGGGAGCGAGCCGACTCGACAGCCGTGAACCAGCAAACCGGCACATCGCTGTCATGGGCATAGTCCGTCAATAGAGTAGTCTTGCCATACCCTGCCGACGCTGAAATCAACAGCAGCTTCCGGTCTATGTGCTCGTGCATGAAATCAATGAGGCGCTGCCGACGCAGTAGGTCAGCGCGCTTCCTGGGCGTCAGTACCTGGGTTATGATGACCGGCATCGAGGTGGTCATGACCACTCCAAGGTAGGTGTCCGCACCGCTGGATTATAGCACGCTATCTGATTTGCCTGCACTTGACTGCCAAGCTCCGGAACTCGATGGGGCACCGGGTTGACCTCGCTACAGGGCGGTTGGCCCTTTCGAAGGCTGATTCTGTCATAGGGCATTGACTCGGCGGATGCTCCAGCTATAATAAGCACCATATGCTATCTCCCTTCCTCACGGTCAAGGGTCTTCTTGGAAGCGTGGGCTGGCTGCTCAGCGGCATCTGTCACCAGTTGCCGGAGCACACGATTTTTCTTGCCGGCCGGCAGCTTCCCCTGTGTGCTCGCTGCACAGGCATGTACTTGGCCGCATTGCTCGGGCTCGTACTACAAGCACACAGGGAACGCCGCGCAGCGCTGCTGCCCCCTCTCTGGGTGCTGTTCTTTATGGCCATTGCGGCCGCTGGGTGGGCCATCGATGGAGCCAATTCTTACCTGCAGTTTGTCTTGGGTGCCCCACTGCTGTATGCTCCCAGCAACGCTGGTCGGCTGGCGACCGGTGCGCTAATGGGTCTTTCCATCAGCATGATCATCCATCCGATGTTCAACCTGACCCTATGGAGCGAGCCCCAGCAGCGGCGCGCTGTGGCAGACGCAAAGGACCTCGGACTTTTGGTAACCTGCGGAGCTTTGGTCTGCGCGTTGCTCATGCAGCACTGGGACTGGCTCTACTACCCGGCGTTGGTGAGCATCATCATCAGCGTTGCCGCCGTATTGATCGTCCTTAACAGCATGATTGCTCTCATCGTGCTTCGGCGTGAAAACCAGACTCAGCACCCAAGGCAGGCCCTTGGACCTCTTCTAGCCGGCTTTCTCCTGTCAATCGGGGAAATTGGAGGAATCGCACTCGTCCGTCAATGGGCAGCAGGGGCCTTTCCATGGGTACCGTGAGGACCCGAAGCCGCAATTTGAGCCACGGTGTTTCTGGGCTATACTGGCCCAAATGAATAGGCAAAGGAGATCCCTATGAGGTTTTCTTGTCTGCAAGAGAATCTTGCCAAGGGCTTGGCCATCGTTGGAAGGGCCGTTGCTACCCGCAGCACCCTGCCGGTGCTGTCGAACATCCTGATGAGCACGGACGAAGGCCGCCTCAAGTTGTCTGCGACCAACCTTGAGGTAGGTATCAACTGCTGGATCGGGGCCAAAGTCGAGGAGGATGGAGCAACAACGGTTCCTGCTCGTCTGCTGACCGATTTCGTCAATTCGCTTCCCCAGCAACGGATCGACGTTCAGCTCGTGGCGCGAACTCAAACCCTTAATCTCCGATGCGCCAACTATGAAGCCAACATCAAGGGTATCGATGCCCAGGAATTCCCACTGATCGCCGCCCTCAGCGACAACTCCTCGGTGGATCTTGACCCGGACTCCCTGCGGCAGATGATCGCTCAAGTATCTTTCGCCGCAGCCACCGAGGAGAGTCGCCCGGTTTTGACCGGCGTCCTCGCTGAGCTCTCTGAGAATGGCCTTACCATGGCAGCCGCTGACGGGTTCCGACTGTCGGTGCGCAGCGTTCACCTAGCGAAACCCGCGGCCGAGGCCACTACGGTCATCATCCCTGCACGGGCTCTCCAGGAACTGGCCAGGATCAGCGTGGACGAGGAGAATGCCGTCCGCATGACCATCTCGTCCAACCGAAACCAGGTCTTTTTCCACATGTCCAACGTGGACCTGGTCTCCCAGCTGGTCGAGGGCACTTTTCCCGACTATCGCCAGATCTTGCCCAAGTCCTTTGGGACACGCACCGTCGTTGATACATCAGAGTTCCTGCAGGCCGTCAAGGTGGCTCACTTCTTTGCCCGAGATTCCGCCAATATCGTCCGGTTGCGCATTACCCCTGATGATGAGGCTTCTGCTGGGAACCTGTCGATTTCAGCGACCAGTCCGGAGCTAGGCGACAACGTCACTCAGATGACCGCCAATGTATCAGGCCAACCCATCGAGATCGCGTTCAATGCCAAATACCTTGGAGAGGTGCTCAACGTCGTGACATCTCCACAGGTGGCCCTTGAGACCTCTGGACCATCCAACCCGGGAGTGCTCAAGCCAGTGGGCGACGACAGCTTTGTACACGTGATCATGCCCATGCACCTCAGCAAGTAGAGCCAATCGCGAAGCGGGCGCTGGCAGTGGCAGCGTCCGCTTTCTTTTCATATCGGACGTTGTATCCTCAGTCCACCGCGGCCCTCTGCAGCGGCCTTTGTCCGCAGTCCTTTTTGCCCTGTTGGCAGTCGGGTTAGCTCANNGGGCGCTGGCCGTGCCAGCGCCCGCTTTTGTTGTTGATGTTGGTCGTTGCAGCCTCAGCCCACCACGACCCTTGGCAGCGGCCTTACTCCGCAGCCATTCTGCCCAGTTGGCAGTCTGGTTAGCTCACTCGGTAACGCGGTAGATGCCCTTGGCCTGTGTTCGGGCTATAGCTGGCAAGCCAGAAGGTCCATTCGACACTGCTGGGACTTGGTGCCCCCACGCGGCAGCGCTCGCCCACCAGTCGGTCAATGGGCGCCGGGCGCCTCTTGGGAATGCCGGCGGTGGTCGTGCGCGTGTTGCGGCTTCGTTCCGGCACGAGCACTGCTCTGCATGTGTTAGTTGCCCGCAAAGACCTGATCCATCACCTGCGGAGCATAGCGCTCCACCATGTCCCGCGTGACGCCCCCTGCATCGCAAATCTCCCGGTACAGCTCGCCACTGCGCCTGATCGTTCGCTTCCTGGTCACAAGGTCCATGTGAATCAGCCCAAAACGCGCCCGAAAGCCTTCCGCCCACTCAAAATTGTCCACCAATGACCAGAAGAAGAAACCCTTGACCGGCGACCCCTCTCTGATGGCTCGATGCACGGCGGCCAGGTGAGTGAGCAAGAAGGCGGGACGCTGCGAGTCGTCGTTGTCGGGAATGCCGGTCTCCGTCACATAGATCGGTTTTCCGTAAGGCTCGACTCGTTTGATCGCGCGATACAATCCATCAGGATAGATTTCACCCCACCCATCCATGCTGTACGGCGCGCCAGGCTTCGGGAAGCGTCGCCCGAACAACGCCGCAGGCTGCATCAGGTCAAAGCGAACCATGTCACGGGAGTAGTAGTTGACCCCGATAAAGTCTTGCGAGTCAACTGCATCGGGCACGGACTGGTTCAGGCCAAGGGGAAACGGCAACCGCCCGCTTGAAGGAAAGGCCAGCTCCAGTTGATTCACCACGTGGTCCTGCATTCCGGCGGCCAAGCGATCCAGCCATGAATTCGGATTGGCCGGGTCAAAGAAATGGATATGTTGGGCCAGGCCCACCCTCGCATCAGACTGGGAGCGGCGTATGGCGCGATAGGCAGCCGCATGACCGAGGAGCAGATGCCGCATCACGCGCAGTGTAGCCAGAATGTCCTTCTTCTGCGGCGGCCACATGCCCGTCATATAGGAATACAGGGAATACACATTCGTCTCATTGATGGTACACCAGAGGGATACCAGGTCGCCCAAGGAGTCAGCGACCTTGGCTGCGTAACGTCCGAATAGGGCGACGGTACGCTGGTCGTGCCACCCTCCTTGTTGGGCCAGCCACAGGGGACTGACAAAGTGAAACAGGGTGAGCATCGGTTCGAGGCCACGCTGGCGTGCCGTCACAAGGACCTCCCGGTAACGGGCCAGGGCTGCTTCGTCCCACTCACCTTCGCGGGGCTCAACGCGGCTCCACTCCACCGATAGCCGCAGAGCATTGTTGTGCATGCCCTGGGCCAAATCCATATCTTCAGTGTTCCTGCCTGACCACCACTCACAGGCGGTATCAGCGTTGGTGCCATCGCTAACCTTGCCGGGCAGCCGCTGCCACTCCGTCCAATCATTGGGAGCCGGGTCCCCCTCGACCTGGTGGCCGGCAGTGGCAGTGCCCCACAGGAAATCCGAAGGGAAGCGTAGCGCCTCCGAACTCACGGGTAGATCCTTTCCAACATGCGTGGAAATGCGATAGTCTCGCGGATGTGCTCTATGCCACAGATCCAGGATACCGTTCGCTCTACGCCCAGGCCAAATCCCGAGTGCGACACAGACCCATAGCGTCGCAGATCCAGGTACCACTCATAGTCTTGTCGGGGCAGATGGTGCTCCTCAATACGCTTTAGGAGCAGCTCGTAGCTGGACGTCCGCTGGCCGCCTCCGATGATTTCCCCATAACCCTCCGAAGCGATGAGGTCCACCGACAGACACACCTCTGGGCGCTCGGGGTGCACCTCCATGTAAAACGCCTTGAAGGCCGTTGGATAATTGTAGACGAACACGGGCCGGTCAAACTGCTCACCGATCGCGGTCTCGTGTAGTGCCCCGAAATCATCTCCCCACTGCATGGGTACTCCCGCCTGGTTGAGGCGCTCAACGGCCTCGTCATAGGTAATGCGTGGGAAAGGCGGCAACACCTTCTCCAGGCGGCTAACGTCCCGGCCCAGAGTTTTCAGGTCTTCCGCCCGGTTCTTGAGGACGGTCTGCACGATGTGGCTTACAAACTGCTCCTCGACCTCCATGCACCCAGGAAGGTCCACATACGACATCTCGGGTTCTACCATCCAGAACTCGGTCAGGTGTCGCCGGGTCTTGGACTTTTCAGCTCGAAAAGTGGGGCCAAAGCAGTACACTTTGCCCAGGGCCGCCGCCGTGGCCTCATTGTAGAGCTGTCCGCTCTGCGTAAGATAGGCTTTCGCGCCAAAATAGTCCGTCTCAAAGAGGGTGGTGGTATCCTCACATGACGATGGCGTGAGAATCGGGGTGTCCACGTTGATAAATCCGTGGCTGTCCAGCCAGTCTCGGATTGCCCTGATGACTTCAGCGCGGATGCGTAGGATGGCCGCCTGCTGCGAAGAACGAAGCCACAGGTGACGATTCTCCATCAAGAAGGCAACACCGTGTTCCTTGGGGGTGATGGGATAGTCCTGAGTCAGCTGCACGAGCTCCAACCCTGCCAGTGAAAGCTCCGCCCCACCCGGGGCTCTTTTCTCCAGGCGCACCTGGCCCGTGACGATCACCGCAGATTCTTGCGTCAGCCGCAGAACGTCAGCAAAGACTTCGGGGGCGCATTCCTTCTGGAATGCCACGCACTGCACGACCCCAGTGCCGTCCCGGACCAGGATGAACTGCAGCTTGCCCTTGTCAGTGCGGTTATAGACCCAACCCTTGATGGTAACGATTTGTCCATCATAGTGAGCCAAATCCCTCACATAAACCCACTCACTCATGTTGCCTCCGTTTCTCCACGATGGTCAGGCGCATGCCCGAGTAAAGCAATACGAGTGGCAAACCCGGCCTGCTCATTCTCCCGTCACCAGAGCGGGCAGATATTTCTTGATCCGCGCAGGTATCAGATTCAGCACCAAAGCAACGTCAGGCTGCCGAAACGTCCCCAGCAGGGTCAACGCGCTGAGATAGGCCACGGCAGCCGCTGGTAACCGGAACAGAAGGCTCTGCTCGCGCATGAGCCATAGAACCGCCATCATCACGGCGGCTGCCACGCTGGGACGTGCAAAGATATCGAGCCATGGTAAGGCGGTCAGGTTCTTGCGCACGCAGTAGTAAAAGGGGAACAGCAGGGCGAACTCTGAAAGCACGGTAATCACCGCAGCCGCAAGATAGCCATAGCGCGGGATGAACAGCAGGTTGGCGGACACATTGAATGCCGCCCCGATGAAGAAGGCACGGGTCAGAAAGTGCTGCTGGTTCAAGGCGATGAGCACATACTGGGTAACGCTGTTGACAAATCCCATCGGCATGTACCACACCAAGATCTGCAATGCATACATGGAAGATGGCAAGTAACTGGCACCCGCCAGGATCAGGATAAGTTCACGGGCGATGAATGTAGTTCCGGCCGCGATGGGCAGAGCGACCATCACCAGCATCTTGGCTGACAGCACGTAGGCTCGCACCAAAGAGTCGCGCTCCGAGTCCGCGTATCTGGATATCAGGGGAAAGACAGCCATAGTAAAGTATGATGGGATAATGTCCAGGGCGCGGATATAGCGATAGGCTGCCTGATAGTACCCAACCTCCACATCGCCGCGCAGCGGCATCAGGAAGAGTACGTCAACCTGGAAGAAGACCCTCGACAAGAGATTGTTCACCATCAGAGGGAAAGCACTCACCACCATGCGGCGGCGCAATCCCGAATCCAATTCCACTGTGAAGTGTCCAAAGAGGCGCACAGCCAGAATCCCCAGCGTCACCGCTGTTGTGAGGTTGACCAGCAGTGAAGTTGCTGCCAGTCCCACAAAGCCGTAGCCCAGCAGGAGGACCATCGCGCCGAGCGTCACGCGGACCAACGTGGTCACCGACGTGATCGCCGCCGGGAACTCCATCCTTTCGTGGGCGTAAAAGACCGATGTAACAGAGTCGGCAAACAGCTCGGGGATTAACGCAAGGAAGAAGAAGCCGACCGCCACCACACTGTCCAAGCCCAGGCCCGCCAAACGCACATAGGCAAAGAGGGAGAGCAGCAGCACCGGCAGTGAGGCCAACCACAAGACCAAGCGCAGCACAACGCTGTTGCTCACGTAGAGCCCCGCCTGGTCCCGCTCCTTGGCAATTTCACGGGTGAGATAGGCGCCCAGGCCAAAGAGGACCGCTGTCTCAAAGTACGCGATAAAGTTGGTGGCGAACCCCAGCCGTCCGGCGCCACCAGGGGCCAGTATGCGCAAAGTCAACATCGCGAATGCCATGTCGATCAAGCGATTTACCAGCGACAAGGCCATGGGTGTGAGGGCGTTCTTCGCCACACGCTTCACCGACGAGTCACCATCACTTGGATCAGGCACAAATCGCTGCCATGCCAGATAACCTACCAGCAGCACGAGCACGATCCCCGCCACAAAGCTCACAAAGAGAGCAACCTTGGCAGAGAATGGCGTGTACTTGAACCGCACCGTCTGCTGTCCAGAGTCGAGGGCGACGGCTCGAAAAGTCCCGTAGGCGCGGTAGATAGGGACCTCTTGCTCCGTACCGTTGGCGCTAGTCACGTACGCTTTCCAGCCAACAAAGTAGTTGTCGGTCAACACCAGGTACCCAGGGCTGGTCAGGTGTGCTTCGACAATGACCTCGTTCAGGTAATAACGAACGACCTGTGCTCCATGCCAGCCTAAGGCCACCGCATCGGACCCGGTGAATTCCGGATATTCTTCCAGGATCACGGCATCGCGCGGGTCGCTCT
>DDYO01000271.1 GCA_002348045.1 Anaerolineales bacterium UBA2232 | reverse complement strand
CCTGAAACGAGGCAACGCTACCGGGCTCTGACAGGGGCGGAACGTAGAGGGAGGTCAGGTGATCAACCATCTCGTCACGGTCCAGCGCATACAGCGGCACATGGGTGACCTTAGCCTCCACCGTACCGGCTGCGCGGACCAAGCTAACCCGGTGGTCATCCGGGTAAACGGCCATCAATAACAGCTTGACGTCCGATGCCAATGATCGGTCGTAGAGCTGCCCAACGAGAAGGGGAAGGTCGGGACTGAACTGCGAGTGATGTCGCAAGGCCAGCTCTGTCGCATCTCCTACCTGAAGGCCGGCCAGCGGATCGACGCCGAGGAGCGCGCAGACGCTGTCTATGAAACTGATCCCCTCCACGACACGCACCGTCAGACTCTTCTCGGAGGCAAGCTCCAGGATCTGCCGCGTCGATTCTTCGCCAGCCAGAGGGTGCCCGGGGACCGCAAACACAACGCCTTGAGGCCGCGAGCCAAGCTCCACGATGCGTTCAGCAATCTCGGAATACACGTCCGCAAAAGTCGCCGCCCGCTCGTACACTTCGTCAAAGGAGACAATCTTCGTGGGGAGGTTCAGGTTAGTGAGAGTGGGGTGCCTGCTGGTGCGGGTGTAAACCTCAGATGCACTCGACAGAACCCGGTGGGCTTCTATCGTGAGATGGTCTGGGTGACCGGGCCCCAGACCAACAATGATGATTCCTGTGGGCATTTGCACACCTCTGGCAAGTTGGTCGGCCGATTATAGCCAAAACAGCCAGGTCCACAAACACCCTCATAGAACTGGCGCGCTCAGAACCGACAGGCTCAGATTAAGTGCGGCCAGACGCCTTGGGCTCGAACGGGGCACTCAGAAGCGGCTATGGCGTTTCCCAACCAAACTGCCTACGCCAATGGGTCCACAAACCGATACCCTATGCCTCTCTCGGAAAGGATGTAGCTGGGTCGAGCCGGGTCTGATTCTATCTTGCGCCGCAGCCGATAGACAAAGAGCTTGGCATAGTCAACGTTGTCGGCATAGTCAGAGCCCCAGATGCGCTCCAAGATGTCCCGATGGGTGAGGACCCGTCCCCGATTCTCCGCGAGGAAGAACAGCAGTCGCATCTCGGTTGGTGTCAGTTTGACGTGCTCGCCGCTGCGGGTAACAGTCAAGCGATCGGCGTCAACGACTAGCTCACTATTGGCAAACAGCACGCCTTGTCGTGGAGGACGACCAGCATGCACTCGCCGCAAGACAGCCTCCAAACGCGCCTCCAGCTCCTTCAGGCTGAACGGTTTGACCACATAGTCGTCGGCACCCAGTCTAAGGCCTTTGACGCGTTCCTCTTCCTGGACACGCGCGGTGAGGATGACGATAGGTACATCCGACATCTCGCGGATGCGCCGGCAGACCTCCCACCCGTCCAGTTTTGGCATGGCGATATCCAAAATGACAATATCCGGCTTCTCACGGTACAGCGTCTGAAGTCCTTCCAGGCCATTCTGTGCGACGATTGTATCGTAGCCCGCACGGGTGAAGTAGAGCTCCAGAGCCTTGAGCAGATCAACATCGTCCTCAACGATTAACAGCTTGCCCTTCTCACTCACTGGGTGGCCTCCTCATCACTGCTCGGCAGCTAAACCGCTAGCTCGCTGCCCGCCTTAAGCGGGCCGTACGCTCGAACCATGGTTCCCTGGTTGACGACGGCATGAGCCCCTCACACCATGCTTCTCATGGCAACAGCCGGCTTACTCCCTGGTACACCGGCACTGACCGGGCTCCGCATCAGGGCCGGGACCCGCTTCCCATTGGACACTTGCCACCACGCCACGGCTCTCACAGCAAAGAGTTCAGAGCAATCAACCGCGTCCAGTCACATGATATGACGCATCGCTGGCTGTTCGGTTACGTCGCTGCCTGTTACACCAAACCTTGCACCGCTAGCCTCTGCGCTGCGGCGTCACCGTCGTGTGAGCAGTTCACCAATGTGCGGCCGCCCAGGTAGGGGCAACAGTCTCCAACAATTGGGCAGTCTGACGACACCCCGCTGCTAACACAGTATACCCAGGGTTACGTCTGTCGCAAGAGGCCTGGTCACCGCGACCGCGCATAGGGCCTGGTAGTAGCCGCTAACGGGTACCCAACTGGGAGGCAGGTGCGTAGACATGAGCAAGCCTCGATTCCGAGACTGGTGGAATCGCGCCAAAGAGGAGCCAAGGAATCAGTCGGTCGAACGCTCATGAGACAAGGTCAAAAACACACCGATCCTGACTCATCCCCACCACACCACCTGGAATGACCTAGACTTCGCGCCGTCCCTCGAGCGCCTGTGTTAGCGTGAACTCGTCTGCGTACTCAAGGTCCCCGCCCACTGGCAAGCCCCGTGCGAGTCGAGTGACCCGGACGTGGAACGGGCTGAGCTGGCGGGCAATGTACATGGACGTGGCCTCCCCCTCGATGTTGGGGTTGGTTGCCAAGAGCACCTCGCGCACGGAGTGGCCCTGCACTCGCACTATGAGTTCGCGAAGCTTGAGTTCATCGGGGCCAATTCCCTCAACCGGTGAGATGGCTCCATGGAGCACATGGTACAGACCGCGGTATTGACGCGTCCTTTCCAGGGCCAGTACGTCCAGGGGTTCTTCCACCACGCAAATCTGCGTGCCATCCCTTGCTGGATCGCTGCACACTGGGCACGGGCTGCTCTCGGTGATGTTGAAACATACACTGCACAGCACGGTACGTTCCTTGACTTCACGAATCGCCTCAGCAAGCGACACAGATTGTTCCGCCGGGGCGCGCAAGAGGTAGTAGGCCAACCGTGAGGCAGTCTTGGGTCCGATACCAGGTAGGCGGCTCAGCTCGTCGACCAGCCGCGTTACGGACTTGGGCGTGGCCGACATCTACATCAGCCCGGGAATACTCAGGGCATTGGTGAACGGGGCCATCTTCTTCTCGGCGACCTCTCGGGAGCGAACTAACGCCTCGTTGACGGCAGCCACGATCAGGTCCTGCAGCATCTCTACGTCGTCTGCATTGACCGCCTGCGGGTCAATCCGCACGGACTGAATCTCTTGTTGGCCCGTCATCACGACGGTCACCACGCCGCCGCCTACCGATGCGGTCACGCTCTCGTTGGCCAATTCCTCCTGAGCCTGCTGCATTTGCGTCTGAAGCTGTTGCACTTGCTTCAGCATATTGCCCGCACCGACGCCCGCAGGAGCCCTCATTTTCGGTCCCTTGCCCTTGCTACCCATCAGTTTCCTCCACCAGCGCTTTACTGCACGTCGATGATCCGCGCTCCATAACGCTTCAGCGCCTCACTTACCATCGGATTATCCAGTAGCCTGTCCCGACGATTGGACTCAGTTTGCTGCTCCCTCTCAGTGGCATTGCCCTCAAACAACCGGCACTGAATACGGTGGTGCCGCCCGCGCAGCTCCTGCAGGGCATCCTCGACAACCCTGCGGCTCTTTTCTTCCGAAACACGATCCTTGTGAAAGGCATGATAAAAGCCCAACACCACAACGTCGTCATCGACTGCGAGGGGCTCACACGACTTGAGTAGTGCCTCTACGGGCCTGCTGCGCGTCCGGACGCCTTGCAGCAAACGGCCCCAATTGACCTGCAGCCACGACAGTGAAAGGTCCCCTTCGATTTCCGGCTGTTGTACTGCGGGCTGGGGCGAATCAGCAGCGACAGAGTTCGTGGGTTCGGTGGACGGCGAATCCTGTGTGGCATCGACCGTACGCAACGGCGGCGCGCTTTGTTCATCTGGAACGGGTACCCTGAACTCCCGTCGAGACGGATTCGCCCGGGGCGCGGGCTCGACCAGTTGCTCCTCATGGTCAGCAGTCAGCACCGCTTCCACTAGCGCCAGTTCCAGCGGCAACTGGCCGTGAATGCCCGCCTTGAGCTGATTGCCTGCCTGGCTGACAAGCCGGATCACATCCAAGAGATAGCGGGGCGACACCGCATCTGCCTGAGCTTGCCATTTGGGCAAAGCCTCAGCCGGGATCGCAGCCAGGTCAGCTGCACCATTCTTGACCAGAATCAGCACCCGCAGCCACTCCAGCAACTCACGAGTGAGCTGCCTGGGCTCCGCCCCCTGATCCAATGCCTCGTTGACCAGGCGGAGAGCCGCACCTGCATCCCGCTCCGCCACCGCTCGGATAATGCTGGCCAGCAGCTCTTCGGGAGCCGAACCCAAAACCCGCCGAAGGTCTTCCAGGGTCACGGTCTCAGCGCCACTGGATACCAATTGGTCCAGCAGGCTCTCGGCATCACGAAAGCTGCCAGTGGCATAGCGGGCGATCGCCTCCAGGGCAGCTGGATCAATACGGATGTTCTCGCTCGCAGCGATGGTTCTCAGCTTGCGTTGCAGATCAGCCAGCGTCACTCGCCGAAAGTCAAAACGCTGGCAGCGGGACAGGACGGTCAACGGAATCTTGTGGGGTTCAGTAGTAGCCAGCACGAAAATGGCGTGAGGAGGTGGCTCCTCCAGAGTCTTGAGCAAGGCGTTGAAGGCTTCATTGGTCAGCATATGGACTTCGTCAATGACATAGACCTTGAAGCGACACTCTGACGGCGAGAAGCCTATCTTGTCGCGCAAGTCGCGCATTTCGTCAATGCCGCGGTTGGAGGCAGCGTCGA
>DDYO01000269.1:162-3790 GCA_002348045.1 Anaerolineales bacterium UBA2232 | reverse complement strand
TGTAAAGGGCGGCACTGTAGCTGTCCTGGTTGGGGTACGAGTTGCGGTGCGCGTCACGGTCGCCGTGGACGTTGCGGTCGATGAAGCAGTCGGAACCGTCGTGGCGGTGAGCGTCACCGTGGGCGTGTTGGTGTGCAGCGGCGTGTTGGTACGGGTGGGCGTGTGAGTGGGTGTCTGGGTATCGGTGGGCGTCGCTGTTATCGTTGGTGTGTTCGTAGCGGTCGGGCTATTGGTCGGCGTTGCAGAGTTAGTTGGCGTAGCCGTAGCCGTAGCCGTGCTGGTGTGGGTAGGGGTGTGGCTGGCGGTGGGAGTCTGGGTCGGCGTCGGGCTGGTTGTGGCAGTCGGGGTTGGGGTAAACACTGGAAAGTCGGCCACATCTCCAGGGAAGGTCAAGGCGTTGATCTCCACCACATTGGAAAAGCCATCGCCGTCCGAGTCCCACCCGGCAATGGCATCGAACGCGCTGGAGTTAGCACCAGCGCCTTGCCAGTCGGTGCCATAGCTGTTTCGAGGCGGCGATGGAGGAACTGGGACACTGCTGAGGTGACACAGCTGGCAGTTGTCGATGCGCGATCCCACCATGCCGGGATACTTGGCTCCCGCGGCAGCCAGGTAGGTGCTCTGCGCTTGGCCAACATCGGGGGCTGCGCTCCAAACCGCCAGCGTCAGCATTGCCACAGCCCACAGCGCCAGAATCCAGGCGAGTCGCTTCATTTCGCTTCCTCCGTGCTCATGTGCAAAGGGCGGGCCAATGGAAACACAGCCTGAGGCCAGACCGTCCACAGTGGCGCTGGATCGGCTGCCTTTCATACCGCATTATAGCCAGCGAGACGCAGGATGGCAACTGACGAAACGACCGTTTGTAGTCAAAACTGGGCATCGGTATACTGGGCAGCGATCTGGGATGGATGAGCGACTACTCTCTCGTTAATCCAGCCGCCATTTGCAGAAAGGTTGTGCCAGGATGACCATCAACGACAATGGGATCCATCGCCTGCCCAGTGCCATGGAGCTACATCTAGAGCTTGCGCAATACCCGATTCTGGCGGACAGAGTGCGCGCCACGATGCGCGAAGAAATCTTTGCTCGCGGCATCATTTCTGCTGACGCCTTTGAGCAGGAGGTCGAGGAGAAAGCGCTGGCATCACAGAGGCGGGAGGGCATCATCGACCCCTTTGTGCAAGAGTCGCTCTCCGTGTGGCAGACCCGCCTGGGCCGTGTGCGCGACAACCTCACCGACTTTTACTTTGCCCAGAACCTGCCCTATGATTTGTTCAGGCGGCTGCTGCATGACGTTCTCGTTCAGCACACGCCTTCGCCTGAAGATATCCTGGCTTTTAACCCAGAACTTGCACCATGGGAGACGCTCTTTCGCCAGGCAGAGCAATGGGAGAACCTTCCGGAGAACCTCAAGTCAAAGGTACACCATCACCTGAAAGAGATCATCGTAGTGCTCATCAAGGGCATGATCAGCGATCAGCTCAGTTTCGTCGGACGAGCCAAGGACCTGCTGCAGCCGTCGGATCTGCGCCGCATTCATAATCGCCGCATCGGGCGCGGCAAGATCGGAGGCAAGGCAGCCGGGATGCTGTTGGCCTGGAAGGCGCTGCAGTGTGACGACCCAGAGGACAAGATGGATGTCCGCGGCCATGTCGTGATACCCGATTCGTACTTTGTAGGTGCGGATGTCTTTTACGACTATTTGGCTCTGAACGATCTGGTGCGCTTCATGAGCCAAAAGTACAAGACCAGGGAGGAGATAGAAGCAGAGTACCCCACGGTGCGCGAGGCCCATATCGGAAAGCGCTTCCCCGAAAACGTGATGTCCCAGTTTCGTCAGCTCCTGGCGGAGGTTGGGAGCGCTCCGTTGATCGTGCGTTCATCAAGCTTGCTGGAGGACAATTATGGCATGTCGTTTGCCGGCAAGTATGAGAGCCACTTTTGTCCGAACCAGGGAAGCCTTGAGGAGAACCTCACGGACCTGACCCGTTCGATCAGCCGCATCTATGCCAGCGTCCTGAGTCCAGACGCTCTGCTCTACCGCAGGCACAAGGGCCTGCTGGACTATGACGAACGCATGGCCGTGCTGATCCAGAAAGTCCAGGGGAAGCCTTACCGGCGCTACTTCTTGCCCGACCTGGCAGGGGTAGCCTTTAGCCGAAACCCATTCCGGTGGACGGCGCGCATAGCCCGGGAGGATGGCTTCATGCGGCTCGTTTGGGGCCTGGGCACCCGGGCAGTCGAGCGGGTAGCCAATGATTATCCTCGCATGGTGGCGCTCAGCCATCCGCGTCTTAGGCCTGAGAAGACGGCCAGGGAGATTCAGAAGTACTCGCAGCACTTTGTGGACGCGCTGGACCTTGTGGACAATCGGTTCAAGACACTACCAGTATCCGCCGTGATGGAGCCCAGTTTTCAGGGGATCGAGTACATCGCCTCACTCTCCGATGGGGATTGGGTCCGTCCATTCTTGGCGGCCGGATCAGAGTTTGCTGCTAAGGACCTCGTGCTGGACTTTGAGCGACTGCTGGGAGAGACAACCTTCGTTCCCTTGATGAAGGCCATCCTTAGCAAGATAGAACGACAGATCGAATACCCTGTGGATGTAGAGTTCACGGCGGACATCGTGCCCGACTATCCTGAGCCCAGGTTCGTCATCCACCTCCTGCAATGCCGGCCGCAGAGTAGCCAGGACTGGGCCCAGGTGCCGAGCGTACCCCAGGATCTGCCTCGTGAGGCCATCGTGTTCTCCTCCAGTCAACTGGTGCCCCACGGCTATTGTCCGGGAATTCGCTACATTGTGTACGTCGATCCGCTCAAATACCAGGAGATTGGGGAGTATGCCACCAGGTTCGAGGTGGCCCGGGTCGTGGGCAGGCTGAACAAAGCCCTGGAAGGGGAGCGGTTTATCCTGGTCGGACCGGGACGCTGGGGCAGCACCAACCCAGACTTGGGCGTCCGGGTTAGCTATGCCGACATATACAACTGCCTGGTTCTTGTCGAAATTGCCATGGCTGGCGATATCGCGGCATCGGGCGTGTCCTACGGCACCCACTTTTACCAGGATCTCGTCGAATCCAATATCTACCCGCTGGTGGTAGACCCAGGTGCCCCCGGCGCGCTGTTCAGACGAGAGCTATTCGAGAACTCGCCCAACGCCCTGGCGCGGTTACTGCCCAACGACGCGGCCCTGGCTGGGTACGTTCGAGTGATCGATGTGCCGGCAGCGTCGGGCGGACGCTTGCTCGACATCGTAATGAACGGTGATGAGGAAGCGGCGCTGGGCTATCTCACGGTGCGCAGCTAGGCTGGAGCGTACTATTGCCCATTAATGGATGGCCAGCTCGGTAGTCGGGTCGAAGAAGAGCGCCTTGTTCATGTCAAAGGCCAAGCCGACCTTGTTGCCGACCACGGCTGCTGTCCTGGGGCTCACCCTCGAAACTACCGTCTTGGAATCCACCAAGGCATAGAGGAAGACCTCTGGCCCGGTGAACTCGACCACGTCCGCTTCTGCCTGCACCACTTCGACGCACAGGCCTCCAGGCAACTCCTCACAGTCGTGAATGTCCTCGGGGCGAAAACCCGCGATGATGCTCTTGCCGAGGAAATCGCGCAACTGGGCAGTTTT
>DDYO01000269.1:0-154 GCA_002348045.1 Anaerolineales bacterium UBA2232 | reverse complement strand
GTCCCGGTGAGCTGCACTGGCAGCAGATTGATGGCGGGACTGCCAATGAATTCGGCCACAAAGAGGTTTACGGGAGTATGGTAGACGATGCGGGGGGTGTCCACCTGCTGCAACACCCCGTCGCGCATCACGGCGATGCGGGTACCCATGGTCA
>DDYO01000289.1 GCA_002348045.1 Anaerolineales bacterium UBA2232 | reverse complement strand
CCCAGCCAAGCCGGATCGTATTCATGGGCGTCTCGGCAGTCAAAACAAGCTCCTGTCTCCTATCGAGTCACGATGCTGTAGCTGTAGTTGGCAGGCGCTGTCGTGATCGGGGTTGCTGCCGAAATGATGAGAACGACGTAATCGTAATCCGCCACTCGATCCAGGTTGAGTTGACCCTGTCCATCGGCGCCAATGTTGAGGGGCAGAAGAGCGAACTCGCCATCCAGAACTGTAAGCAGCCTTATCTGCCACCTTTGTTGCAGACGGTTGTCTGTGAGCACCCAGCCCTCCGCCTGCCAGCCTGGGGCGCCGGTCTCGCCGTCGTCGAAGTAGCCCAGCTCTGGGATGGCGATATCGTCCAGTAGAAGGCCAGGCTCGTTGACGGCATCGTCAGTCACGTACTCAAATCGAAGTTGGATCTTCTGGCCAGCATACGCGGTGAGATCGACCTGCTCCTCGACCCATTCCGGGTTCGAACCGCCGCCACTGATTCCGGTCCACCCCTCGCCGAAAGCGTTGCCCACCGGATTCTCGTCGGTGGTATATCGGCCGGGCAGGATGGTCCAAGTCTTGCCGCCATCGGTGGATGCCTCGACGTAGGCGTAATCCCACTGTTCCTCAATATCGTACCAGAGTGAGAAAGTCAGGGTGGCTTCGCTCAGACCGCTGAGGTCAAATTCCCGTGTCAGCCTTGTGTTGCTGTCATCGCCACGGTTGGACCACCAGGCAAGCGAGCCCCTTGGCTGAGTCTCAACCAGCTTGGTCTCGGTCTGGCCTGCGAACTCGATGGTGACGTCACCCTTGCCACGGAGTCTGATATAGTCTGCACCGTAGTTGCGCACATGGGTGTCACCGGAGGAGGGGTAGCGGCGAATCGATTCGGCGAGCGTGGGTCGCTCCGGATTCAGTTGGACGTACCCGTAGCGACCATCGGGCGAGGCGTCCGGCTCGTCCAGAAAATTGGCCACCAGCCAGTCCAAGAATATATCATCGAACCGCTCGGACCGCCCAGCGCTCCGCAGGGCTGCATCGATGCCCGCCTGCCCATCTTCAGGCTGAGCGACAATGGCCTTGGTTAACTCCTCTCCAAACCGATCGAGGAAATAGGCCATGAAAAGGAATGATGCTCCATAGTGTTCGATGTTGCCCTCACTGGGATCACTCCACGTGGTCAGCTGAGTATCGGGCTTGCGGGCAAATGCTATGTCGGCGCCGCCGACATCGAAGCCGTTGAGAAAGGCTGCGAGCTCCGACATTCCCTCATTGACCCAGGACGCTTCATTGCGGTCCTGATACCAGTGAATCATGTGTTGGAACTCATGCGCGAGAGTCGCATCATAGAATGAGCTGTTCGGCTTGGCATTGCCCGAATCGGCAGAGATGTAGAACATCTCACGCTCATTGGAGTAGGGGTTGATCAAGCGAGAGAATTCGTCGGCAGAGGAGAAGTATCCCGCTACCGTATCCCCCAGACCCTTGGCATGGAGAATTGAGAGGTGGACGTCGTTGTCGATCCCGGGGGTCCACTCACTGCCGAAGAACTCTCTGTTGGTGGAATAGGTCTTGGTCTCGAAACGTTCTGCAGAGGCCTCCAGATCCCGCTGATTGAGTGTTACGCCCCGTTCCACCCACATGTAGAGGTGATCGGTCACAACCTTGAGCTCGGCCACCACTTGCCGATGTTCCTGCGTGTCGCTGTTGCTTACCCAGAAGGTTTCGCTATCGCCGACCATGTAGCTTGGCGGCGTTGCGTTCACTATCACGGGAATGTCGCCGATGCTGGGATCAAGCCGCATCTTAAGGTCGCGGAGATCGCGCGCTGGCACAATCGCCTCGCGAAGAAGGGCCTCGGTGTCCACCGCAGAACGCTCGCTCGGTGCAGGAGGGGTGGCATGCGCTGAACCGTCACTCGCAGGATTCTCTGGCGAGGCGAAGGCCTGCCCAGCATCCGGAGTCACCGTCATCACTCTGGTGACAACGATGACAGGCCGCTCTCCCACTTCCGACTGGGCTGGCCCCATCAACAGGTAGCTGGCTATGCAGCCCCCCATCACGATCACGCAGCAACACGAGATGAGCGCCAGTGCGATAATACCCCATAGAATTTTGGTGTTTTTCTCTCGCATCGCCTTCCTCCGGGCGGTTTATCACCAGGATATCCCAGCACCCGCCAGTAATCGGTGTTCTTGCGTACAACATTTCGAAATTGGTGGCAACGCGCAAGGGGCGTTGCCACCAAGGTTTCTGTTTACCTCTCCCAACAAGACGCCGAAAGCGGACGAACGCCCCCGTGGTTACTGTGCACCCCCTCCAGCGTCATGTCCATGTACATGTGGCCAGCAGGGAGGTAGAACAGGGTGAAAGTTCGGTAGCACACGCGCATCCCAGGCTCGTCATCCGGTCGGGGCCGGACGTCCTCGAGCGCTACCCGCAAGATGGGCCACGATGACAGCTGATCGTACATGTAGACCTCTCTACGGGCGTTTATCGCTATGCGCAACGAATCGCCCCGAACCATTGCCTCTGGCGGTGGAAGGAACAGAGGGCTCAGCAGGATGGGAGCAATCAAGAGGCCAAGACCGACCAGCAGACTGAACGACGGACGCCTTAGGCTATCAGTCTGAAGCCCCATTAACACGGTGCGCACTACTGCCGCCCAGGCCAACGAGATCGTCAGATAAACCAATGAGTTGATCACAAAGTACGCAGGGCGGAACCTATTGCCGTCCGCCTCACCTGTGATGAAATGTACGGGCGCACCGCCATATCCCGGGCAGAGACCATCGCAGCCGGCACGATAGTCCGCGACCCGAAATGCCAGGCCGGACCAGTAGCTGAGAATTGGCGCAACGGTCAGGCAGATGGCAACCAGCACAAGCCAGCGAGGGGTGCGTTGACGCCACCATATCGCCAGAAGCGCCGAGGCTATCACCAATACGCCACCGATCAAGGCGTAGAGCCAGTCCATTGCTACCATCGCGGGACCCGATACTGGGCTTTGCCTTCGGGATTGCCGCGTTGCTCGGCAGAGTCGAGCCACTTCATAGAGAACATCAGGGTACACACCCCTGAATGGGTTCATCTTTCAGGGGGAAAGAGGTCCGCCCATCCGCGCCATGGGTCCAGATGTTGGAGTAGGTGTCCACACCATCGACGCTGACCCACAGGTGCAGCTTGTTGGCCGGCTCTGCAGCTCGACCCACGGGCACATTGTCGAACTCCCAGACAGGGTAGGTGATGGCTCCCGATCTCCTCGCTTGCACCGTCGCTTCCTGCACGAAACGAGCACCGATCTCCTGGTTCCATGCTCCGAACAACGAGATAGCCTTGGGCCGCCAAGTTGTGGGCACCGACATGCGCGTGCCATGCTTGAAAAGCGTCACTGCAACGTTGACGAATTCGCCGGCTGAGACCGACGTGCCGACGCCGTCGGCATCATGGGGCCACACGATCTGGATTCTGGCATCCACGGCAGTGATTGCGTCTGTGGCCGTGCCGCTCGGCACGTCCTGATAGGGGAAATGCGTGCGCGGATCCGAAGCATGCGCCCAAACGCTCGTCCCAGTCTCCATTCCGTTCACCTTGACGAAGAAATAGATGCGGCCGTCCGGCGAGTTGGCGGCGCTGACATCAACGTCATTCAACTCCCAGTAGGGGAAGGGTTGACCGTCTATCGTCCGCTGCGTCGCCAGACCCATCGGCTCGGCGGGCCCTGCACCCACAGCTCTCCAGACGTTGACCTGCGGCGTCCAGTTGCAGGGGGTTTGCAAAAGGCTGGAGGGCTGGAAGAGTCGGATGCCGAGGTTGGCTCGCTTGGCCTCGCTGACGGGAGCTGACCCGTGCGGCCACACCACTTCCACCCGGGCATCCACTGACTGCGGCACAAAGGCAGCCGGCGGAGCTGAACGCAAGGCCCAGACACCGGCCGTCGCCGTGCCCGCCAGGACCCGGCCGCGCTCGCTGTGGTCGATCGCCAAGGAGAGCACGACGTTGTCGCCGAGGCCCAAGGCAGCCGGACTCCATGTGTTTCCCCGATCCGTGCTGAGGTGAACGCCGCCGCCATCGCGCGCCGCCCAGAGGGTCTCGGGCATGTCCGGGTCGATGACCAGGT
>DDYO01000123.1 GCA_002348045.1 Anaerolineales bacterium UBA2232 | reverse complement strand
GCTGTACGAAGATCGTCAAGCCAGGCTGACCGGCCTGCAGCACAGACTCGCTGACAGCGCAAGGGATCTTGATGGGAAGACTCAGGCGATGCAGCAGATGGCAACGAGCCTCGGTAACCGCGTGCAGGAGTTGCGAACTCTTCAGGAAGGTCTCAAGGCCATTAGCTCCGCCCTAACCCTCAGCGAGGTCTTGCGCTTGATTGTCGCTAATGCTTCTCAGGTGTTGGAGGGTGCGCACTGTGCGGTCGTACTCCCCGGGGAGGACCAGGACAAGGTTACGGGGTTCACGGTTCAGGATGGCCAGGGCGAGATCCTGGAACCGGCCTTGCTGCACTTCCATCGGTCCGTGATGACCTGGATGATGGACCAGAGCAAACCGATCCTTAGCGATCAAGTGGTCAATGATCAGCGACTCGGCAATGTGGTAGGTCCGGAAATCGTCTCGATGATTGGCGTTCCCATGTTCCTTGGCGAAGGAGTGATCGGCGCGCTTAGCGCCACGAGCTCGTCAGCGGGAGCATTTAGCAATGAGGACCTGGCGCTGCTCAGTGCATTTGCCGATCAGGCCGTGGTCGCGGTCAAGAATGCTCGCCTCTATGAGCAACTGGCACAAGAACAACAGCAGACGGCCCAACTCTACCGACATGTGGAGGAAAGGCGGAGCGAACTGGAAGCCATCCTCCGAGGCATTGCGGACGGCGTGATCGTGACGGACTCGGAGCTCAATCTGTTGCTCATGAATCCCGTGGCTACCCGGATGTTTCCGCCCAAGTCCGACGTTACCACCAGTTTGCCTCTTCCTGAGCTGGTTCCCAATGAGGAATTGGTTGCCATGTTCCATGAGGCTTTGCACAGTGAGGGCAAGTCTGTCGTGAGGGAGATATCGCTGAGCTCTGGGCAAGAGAGGGCACCGACTATCTATCAAGCATTGGCTTCTCCCTTCCTGGGCGCTGATGGACGGATACGGGGGTTGGCCACCGTTCTGCGCGATATTACGGCCCAGAAGGAAATCGAGCGCATGAAGTCCAATTTCCTGTCGGTCGTATCACACGAGCTCAAGACACCTCTGCACTCCATCAAGGGCTTTGTGGACATTATCTTGTTGGGCAAGACGGGAGAAATCACCGATACCCAGAAGGACTTTTTGCAGACCGTCCAGGATCAGGCAACTCGACTCCAAAACCTGATCAATGACCTTCTCGAGTTCTCTCGCCTGGAATCAGGGCAGGTAAAACTGAGGCTGGGAGAGGTGTCTCTGAGAGAGCTGACTTCGGCGGTGTGTGATCGGCTGCTGCCGTTGGCTGAACACGGGCAGGTTCAACTGGTCAATCATACATCGGATGACCTGCCTCCCGTAGAAGCTGACCAGATGCGCATCGAGCAGGTGCTGAGCAATCTAGTGGACAATGCCCTCAAGTTCACCCCGCCGATGGGCACAGTCACGATTCATGCTGAGGATGCGGGCGATGAGGTCCTGGTATCCGTGTCTGATACAGGCATTGGGATAGCTGCCAGTGAGCTGGAAAAGATCTTTGACAGGTTCTATCAGGTGCAGAGTGGCTCTACACGGCGCTACCGCGGTACGGGTCTTGGGCTGACAATCTGCAAACACATCGTGGAGTACCATCAAGGGCGAATCTGGGCTGATAGCGTAGAGGGACAGGGAAGCACTTTCTCCTTTGTGTTGCCGAAGCGGCTGGTGATGAAGGAGGACGGGCTCGTGTTGGATTTTATGAGCCTGCCGGCACAGCCTGGAGGGCGCAAGACTGGTCAAACAGGGGCTTCCAACCTCCCTTGATGACTGGACAGAGCACGAGTGATTCTCCTGGCCGTGTCAGGAGACGGCTTTCTGGGGAACGGGCGTGCTGACAAATGCAGTTGAACTTGAAAGGCGAGAGATATCGACACATGGTGTATGTGAGTGATCTGTAACCCCGGGTGTTTCCGGTTTTCATCGGCCATTCATCTCCCCAAGATAGAATCTCTTCGCTTCGCGAGTGCGTGGAATCACCGCGGTCTCGGGGCAAGAATGTCTGGGCCAAGAGAGGCAGGGGCGAGACAGCTGTACGATCTCGGCTGCAATATCAGTCGGTGGACACTACGCGTGGTCGCCGCGAGGGCGAGCGGGAATCGAGTTGTGGATCGGATCAGCCGTGAATGTGTGCGCTGGATACTGAAAGAGGCGCGCCCTAACCAGTGGAGAGTGAGGCCGGCAAGGACGATATGCGCGTAGCTCTGATCTCCCCCAAGTGGAACAAGAAGGCGAACGACTATCCGCCGCTGGGACTGGCTTACTTGGCGGCAGTTCTGGAGCGTGCTGGACACGAGGTGCAGGTCTTTGACTTCGGCCTGGATCCTTTGGTTTCAGTGGAAACTGATATCGACCGGGTCTGTGCCTTCGACCCTCAAGTTGTGGGAATCACCTCGATGACCAGCGTCTATGAGAGCGCGCTCGACACTGCGGCTAGGCTGAAGGCGAGGCTCGGTCGACCGATCATTCTGGGTGGTCCTCACGCTACGGTCTTTCCGGAGCGCGTGCTATCCGAGGCGCCTGTGATCGACTATGTCGTTCGTGGTGAGGGCGAAGAGACCGTCCTGGAATTGGTTAGCGCTCTGGAGAGCGGTATAAGGGATATTGGGAGGATCCAGGGGGTAACCCATCGTCAACACGGGAGCATCGTTTCGAACCCCGACAGACCCTTGCTGACTGATCTGGATTCCTTGCCCTTTCCTGCCCGTCATCTCTTCTCCCTCGACCGCTACGGCCTCCGTACGCCTAACGGCAGGCCGATGGCGACCCTGCTGTCCAGCCGTGGCTGTCCCTACAACTGCGCATATTGCTTCAAGGGTATCGTTGGCAGGACCTATCGGCAGCGCAGCCCCGGCAATATCATGGCGGAGATTCGCCAGGTAATTGACCAGTACGGCCTGCACGATTTCTATTTCATCGACGACCTCTTTACCGTCAACAGCCGTCGGTTGGCGGACCTGATGGAGCAGTTCATCGCTGGTGGGACGAAAATCCAGTGGCAGTGCCTGGGCCGGGTGGACAGCGTGACTGCTCCCCTCTTGAGCAGGATGTATGCTGCTGGCTGCCGGCAGATCCACTATGGTATTGAGTCAGGCAATCAGAGGATTCTTGAGCGTATTGGAAAGGGGATCAACCTGGATCAGGTGCGCCGTGCAGTACGATGGGCGCAGGAAGCCGGCATTCACGTCAAGGGCTATTTTATGCTGGGGTTGCCGGGAGATACGCCGGAAACCATGCAGCAGACCATAGATTTCGCCGTTGAACTCAATCTTGATGAGGCCATGTTCAGCCTGACGACGCCCTTTCCGGGCACTCGCCTGTGGGATGAGCTGGTTGCCAAAAGGCCCGAAACCGAGTTTGGGCAGGATTTCGCGCGGGCATACTACTACGGCAACCCCGATGAAGAAGTTGCCCCCTTTCTAAACGTCTCCGAGGTGCCAGATACTGAACTTGGGCAGTGGCTGCGCAAGGCACAGCGTGCCCTTGCCGATGCGCGTTCCCGTGGAGTGTACTCCGGGGCTTTTGGATCGGTGTTGGGGCCCTTGCTTTGGCGTATTGCTCGTATCACTCCCGTGCGGTGGACGGCGCGTTTTCTGCTTGAGCAGGGCCTGTTCAAACGTTTTGCGATTCTGAGGAAGAGGAATGCCAAGTCATGGTAATGACAAAGCTTAGTCGCCGAGCGAAAAGGTACGGCCAGCGAGCGGCATCCCTGGCCAAGTACTTGTCCTACCGTACCGGCCAGACCCAACTCATGACCCATCCAGATCGTATGTACCTGGAATCGACCAACGTGTGCAACCTTCAGTGTGTGATGTGCCCTACCGGTCTAGGGCAGGTGACGCGCGCCAAGGGGTTCATGGACTATGGTCTCTTTACCAGGATCGTGGACGAAATGGCTCCCCACGTTCGTGCCACAACCCTGCACATCTGGGGCGAGCCCTTGCTGCATCCCCGCATCATTGACATGATGGCATACTGCGCGGACCACGGACTGCACAGCGAGATATCGACCAATGCAACCCTTCTCACAGAGGAACGCTCACGGCAGATCATCGAAAACCGTCTGGGGGCCATCTACCTGTGTCTGGATGGCGCCACTAAGGAGACGTACGAGCGGGTCCGGCAGCGGGGTGACTTTGAAGAGACGCGGGAGAATATCCTGCGCTTTGTGGAGCTGAAGAACCAGGCTGGCCGCGGGCCACGGGTCAGCGTGCAGATCATCAACATACAGCCAACGGCTGGGGAGATTGAGCAATTCCGGAAAACCTGGACGATTCCTGGAGTTGACCGCGTACATATCAAGGCCTTTGATTCGTGGGGAAACCAAGTAGAGGAAATCAGTGAACTGCGTGCGACGGATGACCTGCCCGCGGTTCCGATCCAGCGCTATCATTGTCCTAACCTGTGGTATCACGTGCACATCTATTGGGACGGCACATTGGTCTGCTGTGACCGGGACTTTAATGCGCTGAATCCTCTGGGCAACGTGAGTGACGGGGTCATGAAGGCTTGGAACGGTCCGCTCATGAGAGAGCTCCGACGAAAGCACCTCCGAGGAGAAGTGGATGGCGTGGCATCGTGTGGCAAGTGCGTGGAATGGAGCTGGTGGCAGCCAACAGCGTTCTCCTCGCACGGCAACGCTCCCCAGCGGTAGCTGCTTGTGCGTACATCCAGTGGTGAGCCCACCAAGACCCTGACCAGCGCACAGCGTTTTGCGCCGGCTTTGCTGATCCTGTTAGGATGCGTGGTGCGGTTGTTTGGTCTTGGCGCGGAGAGCATCTGGTTGGACGAGGTCACTAGCCTGACCATCGCCAGGATGGACCTGGCGTCAGTGGTAGCATGGGCCGCTGGCGATATTCACCCACCTCTGTACTATCTAGTGCTGCACTTCTGGTTGTACCTGGGAGAAAGCGAGTACGCTCTGCGGGCGCTCTCTGCCCTGGTGGGCATAGCCTGCGTTGCCGTTGTCTACGCATTGGCCACGGAAATGTGGGATAGAAAAGTGGGGTGGTGGTCGGCCCTCTTGCTGGCGCTGTCTCCCTTGCATATCTGGTACTCGCAGGAAGCACGGATGTACGGCATGGCTACGACGCTGAGCTTGCTGTCCAGCTACTTTCTGGTCCTGGGACTTGAGCGGCAACGGGCCTCTTACTGGATAGGATACGTCATCTCAGCAGTCCTAGCGATTTATACTCACTACTTTGTTCTTTTTGTCTTCTTGTTTCAGTGGGTGTTTGCGCTGTACTGGCTATGTCGCGAGCGGTCTGGCGCTGGCCGGCGTTCGTGGCTGACGGTGCAGGTCCTGGTTGCCCTCCTATTTCTTCCGTGGATGCCTATACTCTACCATCAGGTCACCACGGGCGGGGGCGGGTGGGTGGAAAAGGCCATTGGCCGGCCAACCTTGTCGTCGCTGCTGGATACGTGGATCCATTACAGCACCGGACTGTTCCGACAAGTCTATCCTACGCTGGTGCGTCGGCTGGCGTACATTCTCTTTGCCTTCTGCTCGCTGTTGGCGGGGACGCACCTGCTTTCAGACCGGCGCCGGGGGGCAGCCCTGTTCTCACTAGGCTACGTGGCGCTTCCCGTCATGACAATATGGTCGCTTTCGCAGGTCAAGCCAATGTACTCCATCCGCTACTTGCTGCTATTCGTGCCCGGTTACTGCATGGTTCTGGCGAGCGGGCTTCATGCCGTTCGTGGCGATCACTTGAGAAACGTTCTAGCCCTCGCGCTGATCGTCATACTCGTGGTTGGAGCATGGCAGGGCGCGGTGGCTGAGCAGAATCCTGACTGGCGGGGGTTGACCGCCTTTGTGATGAACGGGGCTGGGCCCGATGACGTGGTGCTTTTCTCTCCACGATGGAATGAGAAACCCTTTGACTACTATAGCCGTGGCAGCGTGGTGACCAGCATGGACCTGCCGATCCCTGTCTCTGATGCCTCGGCTCGGCGTGTGGTGTCGGACCTGGCCGAGCGTTACCGTCGGATATGGTTGGTGTGGGAACGCGGGCATTACAGCGATCCCCAAGGCATTGCGAACGGCGTCCTGGAGGCCGAGGGTCGTATGCTGGGGGAGTTTTCGTTCCGGGGTACGGCCAGTCTCCTGCTGTACGATTTGTCTTCGGGGGAACGAGATTGACGACGCCGCGAGTTGTGATCGGCAGTCTCAAGCGCAAACGGTATGTGGGGGTGGCGCTCCTGGCTATCCTCTCGGCTGCTACTGTCTTGCGCTTCTATGGCCTGGCAACCGAGAGCTTCTGGTTCGACGAGGCGTACAGCGTCTGGGTGGCGCGGCACAGCGTACGATGGCATCTTTTGCTCAGCACTCAACGCATCTTCCCGCCTTTGTACTACCTGTTACTGCATTTTTGGCTCAAACTGGGCACCAGCGATTCTACGGTGCGAGCCCTTTCTGCAACGATCGGCGTTGCGTCGCTGGCAGTGGCTTATGGTTTGGGCCGGCAGCTTTTCGGTGAGAAGGTCGGGCTGCTGAGCGCGTTGCTCCTGGCCATCTCGCCGTTGCACCTGTACTATTCGCAAGAGGCTCGCATGTACATCCTGTCAGCGGCGCTGGCGCTCTGTTCGGCGTATTTCATGTGGCTGGTGTTGCAGCGGGGCCAGGTACGTCATTGGCTCCTCTACGTGATGAGTACGGCGCTGGCCATGAACGCCCACTATTTTGCACTTTTCCTGGTGCCGTTCCAGAATCTGTTCGTGTTGTACCTGGTGCTGCGCAGGCGGATGACCGGGGCAGAATTCTGGCGCCACTGGATTCCCAGCCAACTCGCCATCGGCCTGCTGTCGGTCGTTGGTCTGGCCGGAGTCTTCAGCTCAGAGTCGGGATACTGGTGGGGGCTGCTGGACACGTGGCACGGCGCGCCCCGAGTGCGTGAACTGCTCAACCTGATGTTCTCGTTCAGCCTGGGGACCACGGTCCAAGGACGTCTGATCTACTGGACTGGCATGGCGCTCTTTGGCTTCTGTCTGCTGTGGGGGCTTGAACCTCGCCAGAACGGCCATTGGGCACTGGACGACGCCCTCGTCTTTGCCTTTGGCTATCTAGTTGTGCCGCTGGGAACCGTGTTCTTGGCTTCGCAGGTCCGGTCCTTCTGGGTGTTGCGGTACATCTTTCCCTTTCTGCCAGCATACTGTATCCTTGTGGCTCGTGGCATTGGCAGAATGCCACGTTGGCTGGCGGTTCCGGTGCTGATAGGAGTGCTGGTTCTCTCAGCGTGGCCACTCCTGAATACCTATCGCTACGAACAGAAGGAGAACTGGCGGGCGGTGGTTGACCACATTGCCGAGAGCGAGCGGGACAACGATGTAATCATGCTCCTGGATGAGGATATCTGGCTTCCGTTCGAGCATTACTACCGAGGTACAACACGTTGGGTGGGAGTGAGCCGCACGGTAGCCGACCGATCGATTCTGAACGCACGAGTGGGTATGCTGCTGATGAGTTATGACCGAGTGTGGCTGGTACTGAGCCATACCGACAACATGCTCCTGCGCGAGGTCTTGACCGATGCGCCCAACGCCGAGCTCATCGGGGAGGAGCGCTTCACTGGTGTTGAGGTAGAGCTGTTCGCTGTGCATCGTGATGACAGGGTGCCGGCTACCCCATGAGGAGTCACAACCTTGAGCAGGCGGCAACCCTCACCGGCCGAAGGCACGTCATCCTGATCTTGGTTCTGGCTGCCGTTGCCTCGTCATTGTTGTTGAATGCTCACCTGGTGCCCGCAGGCGACAATTCGACCTACTTGGTCTTGGGCCAATCCATCGCACTGGGATCGGGCTACCGCATGATCAGCGATCCCCGGGCTCCCCTGATGGCGCTATATCCCCCCGGATATCCACTTCTAGTAGCGATGGTGCTTGCCGTGACCGGAACGGCGAAGGTTCTGTTGTCTGCGATTGTTCCCGTCAAGGTGCTCTCGGTTCTGTTCTTTGTCGCCTCTACAGCCGTTACCTATGAGCTCTTTCGCCATAGGAACCGCCAGATCGCGGCGGCGGTGGCCTTGCTCATGGCGCTGAACCCCCAGCTGCTGCATTTCTCCAATGAGGTCGGGACCGAGATACCATTTCTTCTGCTCTCACTGGTCGCACTATGGCTCTACGGTCGTCGTGAGCGGGAGCCTTCTCTTTGGAGCACGTTGGGACTCGCGACAATCTTGATCGCGATGACCTATGTGCGGTCGGTAGCCTTGGTCATGGCCCTGGCTTTTGTCTTGGGCTTCGTTGTGCGACGGTGGTGGCGCAAGACGCTATTCCTAACGCTGATTGTGGGTGCGGGTGTAGCGCCGTGGTTTGTTTACTCGAGTCGGCTTCCCAGTACGGGTACATCGGTGGGCCTCGGCCGCGGCTACTTTGCTCTGTACTTCTCCCGAGATCCCTATGGCACCACGCCGGCGAGCCTGGGCGACCTGGCCAATCGCGTGTTATTGAACCTGAGGATCTACCTGCACGACATTTGGCCCGAGATGCTGTTTCCGCATTCATCGAGCTTGGCACGGGTTCTGGGACCCATCGGAGGCGTGTTTCTTATCGGGTTCTCGGCGTTGGCGATGCTGGGATTTCTTGTGGAGGCCCGCAAGCTGCGGGTGGCCGAAATCTATGTGGCACTGTATTTTGTCTCGTGCGTGGGTTACCTGTGGGCTCAGTCGCGACTGATTGTTCCCATTATCCCATTCATCCTCTTTTACACGCTGGTGGGCGCCCACACCTTGGTACGACACAATGTGCGGAACAATGGCAAAGTGGAGGGCTTGAGCGTCGCGATCTTGGTGATGGTCCTTGTTGTCTCGGCGCTGTGGGTTCAAGTCAGGGCGGTCAACCGTAATCTCCGCTTTGGTCTTGGACGCCCTCTCGAGGTCTGGTATGCTCGGGACGCCGAGTGGGCCAAGTATTTGGAGGCGATGGAGTGGATCGCTAACAACTCAAGTCTCAGCACTAACGTCATGTGTCGCAAAGCGGACTTGATGTACATTGTCACAGGCCACCAAGCTCTGGAGTATCCTTACACGGCCGATAGTCGCGTCTTACAGCGAGAGGTGCGCGAGACGGACGTCAGGTACATCATCGAGGATCGTTTTACCTGGACCCGCACGACACCCCTGTACCTGCGGCCAGCGCTGGAGGGCTGGCAGGTCGCTGAGCCCCAGGCGCTGAGCCTGGTTTTGGAGACTGATGAGCCGCGAACGCGCGTGTGGCGCGTGAGTGATGTTAAATAAGAGAGGAGACCGATGCTAAATCCGATGTTCATGTTGTTCTTTGCCATCCTTTGCTCAGTGGTAGGTCAGATCCTGATGAAGGTTGGCATGGGTCAGGTGGGGGGCATCAGCCAGGTAGGCATGGATTCCCTGATTCGTATGCTGTTCAATCCTCTGGTGTTCAGCGGCATTGCTTCCTACGGCGTGGGCTTTATCGCCTACCTTTTTGCCCTTGCTAAACTAGATCAGAGTTTTGCCTACCCCATGTTCTCCCTGGGCTATGTGCTGGTGGCCATCGTCAACTGGACGGTGATGCACGAGCCGTTTTCCCTGACGCGATTCGCTGGCGTAGTGGTCATCATCTTTGGCGTCTGGTTGCTGGCGAGGTAGCCAGCAGGGGCGACGACGTTCCCATGGGTCATGCTCACCAGAGGTGTGCTCACTACTGCCTACTGATCGCGGGCTTTGTTGCCTTGACAGTGGTGATGGCCTGGCCGCTTGCGGTGGTCCTAACTGACCATGTGCTGGGCGCACCTGTCCCCGGAGACAGCCTCCAGTACGTGTGGCTGCTGAGGAGACTGACAGACAATCTATTCGGGGCTAGCTCCCTGTCTCGGATACTGCATGCTCCAGATGTGTTCTACCCGTTTGGGTATAACCTGATGCTGTCGGAAACGACGCTCTCGAACAATGTCCTGGCTATGCCGCTAGCCACGCTGTGGGGCGAGGTCGCGGGCTACAACCTGATCTCCCTGTGGTCCTTTGTGCTGTCTGGCCTGGGAGCCTATCTCCTGACGCTTTATCACGTTGGTGATCGAAGGGCGGCGTTTCTGGCGGGCTGTGTCTATGCCTTTGCGCCCTATCGGCTGTCGCATCTGGGGGCAGGGCATCTTCCCCTGATGGGCACCCAGTGGCTGCCTCTTTTTCTGCTCTTTTTGGCCAAGATGGTTCGTCAGCCGCAGGTACGTCATGGGATGTTGGCCGGCTTGTTCTATGCGTTGGGAGCGCTGTCATCGTGGTACTATGCGTACATTTGGGCGCTGGCAGGATTCCTGTACGTGTTGATCGAGGCCCGCCCATGGCGACGGCGGTTAGCTAGCCACACTTTCTGGCCCCAAGTTCTGGGATTCGCAACCGTGGTCATGCTGCTGGTGGGCCCGCTGGCCTGGCATACCGCCCAGGGCTGGCGAGAAGGACAGCGGCCGGCGTCGCTGCGTTATGTGGACCAGTTTTCCGCGAGCCCACTGGACCTGCTTTTTCCGAACGTCTTGCATCCCATTTGGGGCGAGTCGCTGTATCAGCTGTACCCGCAGAACCTTCACGAGAATCTGATCCTCCTGGGCTGGCTGCCACTCGCCCTAGCGGGTGTGGCCCTACTGGGCAGATCTCATCCGGGCGCGCGGGGACTGGCGGCAATTGGCGCGGTATTCGCTGTTCTAGCGATGGGCACGACGCTACATTGGATGAATGGGCCGGTCTACCTTCCTGCCCCGGCGGGGATCGAACGGCTATTCACGGCAAGCATGAGCGTGCTCACGCAGAGGTTGGCGCTCTTCCCGGTATCCTCCTACAGCCTGCGACTGGAAGGGCATGTGTACCTGCCCTTGCCGACGCTGTTGCTGTACCTCTACCTGCCGCTTTTCAGCGGCATGAGGGTCTGGAGCCGGCTCGCACACGTTACGCTCTTATCGGTGGCAGTTCTGTCAGGCGCTGGTTTTCGGCAATTGGCCCGGAGATGGCCAGGTGCAGGTCGGCTGGGATCGATGGTCGCAGTTGCCGCCGTCATGTTTGAGTTCGCTGCCTGCCCCTTTGCGATGGGCACAACGCGTATAGAGCCAAGGCCTGTGGACGTATGGCTCTCACAAGAGAGAGCGGAAGGCGCGGTAATGGAGTTTCCGCTGGCAAAGGCCCTGTCAGGCCGGGCCCTGTATGCCACCTTGTCCCATGGTCAGAGCATTGCGTCGGGGTACGGCACCTTCTTTCCGAGTGCCTTCAACGAGCAGCGCGGGACCCTGGAGACCTTTCCAGCAGAGGAATGCCTGGCTCTGTTGCGGGAGTGGGGAGTGAGGTATGTGCTGGTAGGGTCACGGCCGTACGGTGCCCAGTGGACCGCCATCGAAAGGGCCTTGCAGCAAGCCCCCGGCGTGAACTTGAAGGAAGTGATTGATGATCTGCCGGTGTATCAAGGCGATCGCCTCTTGAGGTTGTCACCGGTGATGAAGCCAGCCGAGGTGGTAGACCGCATTTATGTGTACGTCTTGGATCGATAGGTGACGAGGCCATGACATGGCGGTGATAACGCGGAAACGTTGGATCATTGCTGGCTTGCTGGCGGTGTTGGCCTTTGGCCTGATCGTGGCGACCCTGGGAGACCCTGGCGTTACCTGGGATGAGCCCCGTTCGTTCAAAGCGTCCCGTGGATACATGGCTTGGCTTGGCATCCTGCGCCGTGAGCTGGCTGCGGGTCAGCCCCAAGCGGCCTTTGACGACGCTGTGGTGGTCCGCTGGTGGGTACAGGATCCCACGTTTGAGCTGCATCCGCCCGTGCCCAAGCTGGGCGTTGGCTTGGGGTGGGCATTGTTTCGGACGGCGTGGGGAAACATCGTCAGCTACCGCTTCAGCGCAGCAGTTTGGTTTGCGTTTCTGGTGGCGCTGGTGGTCGTCACCGCTGCAGAAGCGTATGGAGACATTGCTGGGCTGGCTGCGGGACTATCCCTCCTCTTGATGCCCAGGATGTTCCTCCATGGTCATCTGGCCAACCTGGATGTCCCTGTTACGGCAGCGTGGCTTCTAGGCATGTACTCCTTCTGGAGGGCGATCAACAAACCAGGCTGGCGTTGGACCATCGTGACAGGTATCCTGTTTGGGTTTGCGTTGGCTACGAAATTCAATGCCGCACTGATGCCGATTGTGTGGGTCCTATGGTCCATCTGGCAGCGGCGTGAGAAGCTCGTTTGGCTCAAGATCGTGGTTGCCGGCGCCATCGGCAGTGGCCTGTTCGTGCTGTCTTGGCCCTGGCTCTATCACGATACCGTCAATCGGCTGGCCTACTATGTGGCCATGGGGTACCGCTTCAATCAAACCCCCCAGTACTACCTTGGGCAAACGGGAAGGTCGCCGTGGCACTATCCCTTGGTGCTGACTGTGGTGGTCTTGCCGCTCAACATCCTGATGTTGAGCGGAATAGGAGTTGTGAGGGCAGCCAGGGAGCGTAAGCATGGGGACCAGGCCGGCTTCTTCCTACTGAACCTGCTTGTCCCCCTGCTCTTCCCAATCCTGGGCCTCCAGGCAGCATACAGCGGCGAACGGCACTTTATGCCCGTCTTTGCCTATCTGGCCATCATGGTGGGAGCTGGATTCCACTCTCTCGCCCAGGTGCTCAGCGCCTGGGCCTCTCGTTGGATGCCCCGGTTCCGATGGCTGCTGATCGTGGTGGTGGGAATCCTTCTGGCTTTGCCTCCCGTGATCTCGATCGTGCGCATACATCCGTATGAGCTGTCCTACTATAGCGAGATAGTCGGCGGGCTGCGGGGTGCACAAGAGCTTGGACTGGAGACTACCTTCTGGTGTGAAAGTTACAAGGATTGCCTGCCCTACTTGAATGCCAATGCGGCGGAAGGGGCTCTGATTTGGGTGGATCAGCCGTTGGCGCTGCGCAGCTATCAGGAAGATGGTATGCTGCGTACTGATCTGCGGATCACCGGATGGAACGTGATCAGCCCCTACACCTGCGACTATGTCGTGGTGCAGGTGCGCGAGACTGGTTTCAGTGATGTGCCTGAGCTGGTAGACTTGATGAGGAACTGGACCCCAGAGTATACCGCGAGCGTCCAGGGGGTTCCCCTGGCGATGGTGTACAAGCTACGTTGAGCGCTGAAAGGGTGCGATGACGAGTCTGCTGAGCCATCGAATGAACGGGAGAGCGAGGCGCTTCCTGGTCTGGTTGGACAGCGAGGTCCGCTTGAACTGGCGCGTGAAGGATGTTCTTGTCTTGATATTGGTGGCCGCTGTCGCGGCAGTGCTGATTTTCTGGCGGCTGGGTGAAGGTAGCATCGGCGACTATGACGAGGGGGCTTATGCTCAGATCAGCCGGGAAATCCTTCTGGACAAAGACTGGAACACGCTGCGGTGGAACGGTGTCGAGTTCTTTGACAAGCCGCCGGTTACCCTGTGGGTCACGGCCTTGGCGTACAAGACCTTTGGAGTTAACGAGTTTGCCGCGCGGTTCTGTGCAGGCCTCTCTGGAGTAGGCGCCCTAGTCCTGGCCTGCCTGCTGGGCAAGAAACTGACTGGTAGGTGGTCGGTGGGAATGGGAGCAGCATTCATCCTCATGACTGCCAGCAAGAACCTGCACAGCCACGGCTACAATTTCCTGTCTCTAGCCCGGGTGGGACAGTTGGACATGACCCTCGTCTTGATTACAGAGGCCGCTTTGCTCCTGGCCTGGCTCTGCCAGTTCAACCCACGGTATCTCATCGGACTGGGCGGGGCGTTGGGCGCGGCCATAATGGCCAAGAGCATTGGAGGGTTGGTGCCCGCTTTCGCCGTGGCAGCATTCTTCGTCTTGGGCCTGCCCCGGCGCCTGTGGTGGAGGCGGGAGCTGTTCTGGGGCTTTGTTGTAGCCATGGTGGTCGCGGTGCCCTGGCACCTGGGCCAGTTGTTGATCTGGGGTAGGCGCTTCTTTGATTCCTACATGGTTCAGCTCACGGTGGGGTATGTGACTGGAGACGAGGGGCACCTGCGTGACGCCTGGTTCTACCTGCACAGCATCGTTCGCGGCTTTCCAGTTTGGTACGCGGTAATTGCAGTGGCCCTGCTATATGCGGTATACCAAGCGTCTCGCTGGCGAGATCGGGTCAGTATCTTTCTGCTGAGTTGGGTGGCTATCACCCTGCTCGTCTTTAACGTCTCGCGCAGCAGGATTGGCTGGTACATCATCCCCATGTATCCCGCCCTGGCCATCCTGGCAGCGGACCTGGTGGTGAGGATCCTGGGCCACAGATGGGGCCTGGCGCTGATTCTGGGGGTGGTGCTGGCTGTGACCCCCGGCTTGCCAGCAGTAAATGACTTTAATCCCCATGTGAAGGACGTACTTTCCTATTCCCAACATGTGCTGCAGCCGGATGACGAGCTGCTTAATTTCTGGCCCGGCTCTTTCTGGATTCGGCCGTCGGCTGGCTTCTATGCGGACCGACGGTTGACGTTTGTCAACAACAGGGATAAACTGGACGAACTGCTGCGCACCGGCAAAGGGTACTATATCATAGCCGATGAAGTGTACTGGCGTGATATCACTGACGTGGGATCGGTGGTCTACCAAAAGGGCGGTTATGTACTCGCCCGCACGGGCGCCCAGGTGCGATAAAGACGATTGTTTGGAACCGAGGGCATGGCAAGGTCTGACAGCGGCACACTGGTCATTATTCCCGCACACAATGAATCCGACAATCTTGGACGCGTCCTTGACGAAATCCAGGCTACTGACCTGGTCTTGGACGTACTGGTAGTGGATGATTGCTCCACCGACGGGAGCGGCGCCATTGCCCGGAGCGCGGGCGCGCGGGTTCTGCGCCTGGCTAACAACCTGGGCTATGGTGGAGCAGTGCAGGCCGGCTTCCGGTATGCGGTGCAGTACGGTTACGACTTTTGTGTGTTGATGGATGCCGATGGCCAGCACGCGGCACGCTGTATCCCCGACCTCCTACAGGCGGTACGTTCCGGGGCGGCTGATGTGGCTTTGGGATCGCGGTTTCTCGGGCGAATGGAGTATCGCACGACCTTTGTGAAAAAGACGGGCATGGTGTTCTTCAGCCGTGTTGTCTCCTGGATTACTGGCAACCGGGTGACGGATCCTACGTCTGGCTTTCAAGCCCTCAACCGGGATGTGGTTCGTTTCTTTGCTGCCGACAACTACCCGGTCGATTTCCCCGACGCGGATACCATTCTCCTGCTGCATTTTGCGGGCTTTCGTTTGCTAGAGGTGCCAGTGGTGATGCGCGAGCGCTGGAGCGGGGAGTCCAAGCTGCACTCCAGCTGGAAACCCATCTACTATGTGTTCAAAATGCTCCTTTCCATCGGCATCGTGCTGCTGCGCCAGACAACCCATAGCAATGCCATCCGGCCCGTTGAGGAGGCCAGTTCGGCGGCGGTGGCACCGCATGCTTAATGCGCTGACCATTGACCTGGAAGACTGGTACCACCCCGAGCTAGTGCGTCCTGGACTGCCACCCGGCCAGCCCGAAGCACAAATTGAGCAATCCACTATGGTGCTTCTTGACCTCCTGGCTTCCCGGCGTATCGAGGCAACGTTCTTCATCGTGGGCGAGGTTGCCGTGCGTCACCCGCAACTCATCAGGGCTATAGCCGAAGGGGGCCATGAGTTAGCCTGCCATGGGATGAGCCATTATCCACTGTGGCAGATGTCGCCCGATCAGTTCGGCATGGAGTTGGCGGAATTCGCCCGAGTTATGGAGGAGCTTTTGCCAGGTTTGGAGATTGCGGGATTCCGCGCACCGACATTCTCTCTGGATAGGCGCACCGGCTGGGCACTGGGAAAGCTCGTAGAGGCGGGATACCGATACGATTCGAGTATCTTCCCCATGAGGACGCCGCTGTACGGCGTATCGAATGCCCCCCTGTTTCCCTATCGGCCAGCGGCCGAGGATATCACCAGAGCTGACGGCGGCTCAGTGGTAGAGTTCCCTCTCTCCGTCTGGTCTCGGGTGGGGATTCGGGTGCCCGTGTGTGGCGGGTTCTACCTGCGTGTTCTACCGCTGGGCTTCTTGAAGGCGTGCTTGCGTGACATCAACCGGGAACGACCGTTTGTCATTTATCTCCATCCATGGGAGGCTTACGCTGGGACCCCGCGCCTGAGTCTTCCCGCCCTATCGCGTTGGGCCACTTACCATAACGCGGCATCGATGCTGGACCGACTGACCGCCATCCTGGATGCTTTTGATTTTGCCCCGATGCGGACGGTGCTCGCCGAGAGGGGGGACCTGAATTGAGCGGCGCGTGGCTGTCCTATTCTATGCAGACACCGCAAGGGAGCATGGAGCTCAGGGCGAGGTTCTTTGCCGTGGCGGTTGGCTTGTGGGTGCTCCTGTTTGTGCTGAACCTGGTGAGGACTCGCAAGCTCAAAGAGGAGTTCGCCCTGTGGTGGATCCTGACGGGCGTGGTGCTGGTCCTGGGTCCGATTCTGATCGATTACCTGGACATGCTGGCGTTTGCGCTGGGCATCGAGTACCCGCCGGCCCTGATCTTTCTGCTGGCCATCATTTCTCTGCTGTTCGTCCTCTTCCAGTTCTCCACGAGGATCTCGCGGTTTGCTGAGCAGATCAAGGTGCTCACTCAGGAGCATGCGGTGCTCCAGGCCAGGGTTGAAGAGCTAGAACAGGCTGAAGGGCAAGAGGAGGACCATGCAGGCGGTACCGCCGATGCAGCCAAGCTCTAAGATACGCCTGGCGCTTCCGTACGTTCTGATGCTCCTGGGCGCGGGCGTATTTCGACTATGGGTGCTTGCTCAACCGCAGCGCATCGTGTGGGGAGATGAGCCGTTTTACCTATGGCTCGGGCGAAACTGGTTGACGGGTCGGGGCTATAGCTTTACTGGCTACGCTGACGTACATCACACGCCCATGTACCCCTTTTTATCCGGCCTCTTCTATCTGCTCACCGGCAACATGGAGGTTGCCAGCAATATCTGCTACGTTCTGTTTGGCGCTCTCTTGGTGCTGCCCATCTTTGGCATCGCCCGAGAACTATACGGGCGCGGCGTGGGATACGTGAGCGCGGCTCTGGTGGCTGTCTACCCGGCAATTGCGACCGCGCCCTTGTATTGGGGAACGCTGACTGAACCCCCGTACTACTTGTTCGTCTACTCCGGTTTGTGGGCCGCTCTGTTGGCCTTGCGCCGGGAGCGCGCCGCATGGGCGTTTCTGTTGTCCGGAGCTCTGTTTGGACTGGCATACCTGACCCGCCCCGAGGCCATTGCCTATGTGGCTGTTGTTGGCGCCGTAGTTGTCATGGTGAGGCTCGTTGAGAGACGTCTGTTTTGTCGGCCTACGGTGATCGGCTTGGCGTTGTTTGCGCTGGGCTTTGCCATCTTCTTCGGATCATACGCCTACTACGTGTATCGTGAGACAGGGTCGTGGATGGTCAGTGAGAAGGCAGGTGTGACTTTTATCACCTGTATTGGTCTCTCGGAGGGGGACACGGCCGCGTTTGATCGGGCCACATGGGGCCTCGATTCCACTGGGCTGGAGGTGTTCTTCTTTTCGCGAGAGAGCTACCACATCAGCATGATCGAGATCATCCTGGCTCAGCCGCAGGCCTTTGTGCAGCTGGTAGTGCGCAATCTCCGGCGGTTCATTGGATCGTTGCTTGCGACGCGTCTGTTCTCATTCTACTTTTTGTCGGTGATGGGACTAGCTTTTTTCAAGAGGTCTTGGGACAAGTCGCGGGCAAAGGCGGAGATGCTCTTGCTGGGTTCGCTCCTACCGGTGTCCGCTTTTCTGCTCTTTTTCATCCAGGATCGCTACATTGCGACCCTTCTGCCCACGCTGGTCATATGGCTGAGCCTCGGAATTTACGAGGTGGGTGTGTGGCTTCGTGAGACGGTAGGTAACCTCACGGAAGGATTTCGCTTGCCCAGATACTGGAGAGCCGTAGCGACGGTGCTTCCAGCGCTGCTTCTATTCGTTGCTCTCCTCTTCCTTCAACCCAGGACGATCTCCCTCTACACCACTATCGGGTCATTTCGACCGGAGCACAAGAGTCTAGGGCTCTGGATGAAAGACCGGGTTAATCGGGACTCTGTGGTGATGTCGCGATACCCCACGATTGCTTTCTATGCCGACTCATTATGGGAACCAACGCCCAATGCAGAATTCGCCCAGGTGCTGGCGTATGCACGGGCGAACCATGTTGACTACTTTGTGCTGGATGAGCTCGAGACGAAAGAGCTTCGCCCGCAGCTCGCCTGGTTGCTCGATGAGAGAGTGGCGCCGCCCGACCTGGAGCTGGTGCATACCTACCCTAGCCCACATGGCAAGCTTGTCATCTACCGCGTGAGATAGCCGGAGGCCTATGGACCTGAGCGTTGTTATCCCTGCCTGGAACGAAGCCAACAATCTTCGAAAACTCCTGCCATTCCTCCACCAGGTGCTGGGCGGCTTGAGCATTGACTATGAGATCATCGTGGTAGATAACCACTCTCCCGATGGAACTGCTCAAGTGAGTGAGGACGAGCGCGCCATCGCCGTCCAGCAGTCAGCCCCAGGATATGGGGGCGCTTTGTGGGCTGGCTTTGAACGTGCTGCTGGCCGCTATGTGCTCACTATGGATGCGGACCTGTCGCACATGCCCGATTTTGTTCCAGCGATGTGGGCCCGGCGTGATGATGCCGAATTGGTCATTGCCTCGCGGTACGTGGAGGGTGGGCGGGCCGATATGCCAGCCTACCGGTATGCACTGAGCCTCATTCTGAACTGGGTGTTTACCCGCGCTCTGTCTTTGCCCGTCAAGGATATCTCCAGTGGGTTCCGACTCTATCACGCCGCGGCGCTTCACGGCCTCGAACTCGAGAGTACTGACTTTGATGCGTTGGAGGAGATCCTCATCAAGTGCTACACCGCGGGATGCAAGATCATCGAAGTCCCCATGCACTATGTGCCCAGGGATGCCGGCAAATCCAAGGTGCAGCTGTTCAAGTTCGGCCTTTCATACCTCCGAACCCTGGTGCGTATGTGGCGCCTGCGCAACTCTGTTGCATCAGCGGACTATGATGCGCGGGCCTACAATAGTCCCATCTGGCTGCAGCGCTACTGGCAGAGGAAGCGTTTAGCGATTATCACTTCAATGGCCGATTCCAGCGAGCCGGCCCTGGATATCGGATGTGGCTCCAGCAGGATCCTTGGCGCCCTGGGCAAACACACGGTCGGCGTGGACATCAGCCTCGGTAGACTTCTCTACTCCCGTCGCTACCTCAGACCCTTGGCCAATGCCTCCATCTTGGCTCTCCCCTTTGCCACAGGGGCCTTTCGTCAGGTGGTGTGTTCGCAGGTAATCGAGCACGTTCGCACGGGAGATCAGCCTTTCCTGGAGATGGCTCGCATCCTGGGTCCGGGCGGACACCTGATCTTGGGCACTCCTGACTATGGGAGTTGGCAGTGGCCGGTCACAGAGCGACTTTATCGCCTGTTTGCGCCTGACGCATACGGTGTACAACACATTACCCACTATAGCCGCGCCGGTCTCACGGGCATGCTAGAGGCAATGGGGTTCCGGCTGCTGAGGGTCGCCTATATCTGCGGCGGGGAGATGATTCTTCTCTTGTCCAAGGATGGCGAGAATAACTAGGCCCTCGCGTTCCGCAGGGGGCATGAATTGGGCAGCCAGCAGTAGTGCTCCTGCAGACGGATAGGGCGGCATCGATTTGATCGGGGAGAACACTTTGGAGCGTGCCAGTGCGTCACGTGGGGCGACTGTCTTAGGACAGCGGTGGTATGCTTTAGCGCTGTTCGGCCTCCTGCTCCTGGCCCTCGGCATCAGGCTGTACCGGCTGGTTCCTCCCGATGCAGGTCTCCTCTATGCGCAGGATGCCGATGAGGGGGTCTATGCCACCACCGCCCAGCTGGCCTTGCAGGGATACTTGCCCTATCGTGACTTTTTTACCCCCATGCCGCCAGTGGCGATCTACCTCTACATGCTGGTGTTGCGCGCCTTCTATCACCCTTGGGGCAGCCCTACGGGCCTCATGGCGCTGCGCTACTTTTCAGTTGCCTGCGGGGCGCTAACGGTTTTCCTCACCTCTTGGCTTGCGAGGATGGTCGGAGGCCGACGGGCAGGGCTCTTGGCGGGGGCGGTCATCGCCGTAGATGGCATCGTGGTGGCACAGGACCGGCGCGCTATGCTGGAGGCCCCCACCAACCTGCTGTCGATACTGGCCATCCTCTGTTGTTTGCTGGCTCAGCGAGAGGCTGAGCGGGCGGTACAGCCTTCAGTGGCTCTGCGGCGGCGATACGCCTGGATGGCTGCCAGTGGTGCTTTCTGTACGCTGGCCCTGCTGGTCAAGGGAACGGCTCTCGTTCCCATCCTGGTGATCGGCGTGGTCATCGTGGCGCGTCGTCGTTGGGAGGAGGCCCTACCGTTCGGTGCTGCTCTGCTGGTAACCTATGTGCTCTTTGCAGGAGTATTCCTGGTACTCTGCCCTTCCGAGTATATTCGGCAGAACTATGTCTTTCACCTGCTGAGGCCGTGGGACGGCACGGCGCATCCTATCTCGCGCCTCCTGGAGATGTGGTCTTACCCTTGGTCGTGGCTCACCATCCGGGTGGCCCTGGTGGGCATCGGGGTGACGCTGCTGGCCTGGCGCAGGGCACGCGGCATCTATCCCCTGGGAGTGGTCATTCTATGGGCCGGGCTGGTGCTATTGCTTCTCCTGACCAGCAAAACCTACTGGGCTACCTATTTCTCCCAGCTTGCCGTGCCCCTGAGCGTCATGGGAGGGATGCTGGTGAGCGAGGACCTGCTGGAAGGCCTGGCAGCTGCCACAGAGAGGCTGCGGATCAGAGTGCCGTTCTCTACCAATAAAGTGCAGGCCCTGTTGCTGATCGCCATACTGGTCCTGGGCTATCCAGGAGTATCGATCCAGATGCAAACGACCCGCGCCGCGCTTGAGCAGGAAAAACCGGTCTACCCTGAGATGGCGGACGCAATCAACCGCCTGGTTCCTGCAGCGGAAACCATACTGGTCTTTGAGCCTAACTATACCTTCCTCACATCCCGGCCGCCGGCAGGAGCGCGCCCGGGTTCGTTCTTTGTCGACAGTTATGGCGAGATGCTGTACCGGAACCTCGACATCCCCAACCTGTCCGTTGCGGAGATCATTACAGTCTGGCGGAGGGGAGAACGCACCTCGTCGCGAGCGATCTTCCATCTTCCCGCTGCCCAAGCCGAAGTGCTCCGTGTACTGGATCAGGCTCAATACCTCGTGATGGATGGCCGTGCTCTGAAACAACTGACACCGGAGACAGCGAACCGGATCACTCAGGCCAGCACCGTCATCCACTCGGCGTTCGCCTCCGAGCTGCGCGTGCGTAACGCGGGAGAGCGCGCTGCCGACGCTCCAGGAGTGCGGTAGGGTGCGACGGAGCATCCTCTGGCTGGGATTGGCCTTTGTGCTCATCGTTGCCGCGCTGCCGACCCTGCTCTACCCCCTTACGAGGGATCAGGGCGCTTACGCCTACATGGCAGACTTGATCATGAATGGTGGGGTGCCCTACCGTGACGCCTGGGATGTCAAACCCCCGGCCATCTACCTTGTTTATGTAGCGGCCTTTAGCTTGTTCGGGCGCAGTGAGTTTGCAGTGCGTGTCTTTGAACTCATTCACACGTTCCTAACCGCCGGACTGGTGGGGGTCCTCTGCTGGGAAGTCGTGGGTCGTCGTTCTGTTGCTGTGGCCGCCGCGTGGCTCTATGCTATTTCCTACTTTCTGTTTGTCCACTTTTACGCCGTGGCGAACCCAGAAACGTTCATGGCACCCTTGCTGGTTCTGATGGCCTATGGCCTGCTTCGAGCGCTGCGGGAGGGCGGCGGGGTGTTTGTCTTGCTGAGTGGTATCGCAGCTGGCTGGGCCTTCTGGTTCAAACCGACGGCAAGCGTCATCGTGTTGGGGCTTGTGGTGTGGTGGGTATGGGAAGCCTGGCGGGAACGATGGAGCGCGAGAAAGATCGCTGGCGGGCTCTTCAGCTTTGCGCTTGGGGGAGTGCTTGGCCTGCTGCCCATAGGCCTCTACCTGCTGAATCACGGCGGGCGAGACTTTGTCGAAATCTGGCAGGCCTACGTCGGCGGGGCGTACCTGGAGGCCCCTGGTCTGGCCACAGGCGGCGGCTGGGCGGGGCAGTGGGCCGTTATCCTACGCTATCTACGGGCCTGGCAATCTCTCGTGGGGATCACCATTGTGGGTAGCGTGGCCGTTCTGCGATGTCGGGCCCAGGCCAGGCGGTGGGGCGTCCTGTTTGCATTCTCAGCTGCCGCCTTGGCCTCCGTGCTGATTCAGGGCAAGCTGTTCGAGTACCACTGGATTCCGGTGTTGGCACCAGCGGCCATCCTGGGGGCGTGTTCCTTGCTGTGGCTGAAGGATTGGCCCCGGGCTGGCGTCGTGGCAATAACCATTGCTCTGCTGTTAGGGATTGGCTACGACCACGTGGTTGATTATCGCCGGCTCGCAGCCCTGATTGCCGGCAGGATGAGCATGGCCAAGTACGATGCGCATTTTACCATCGGCAAGGACTTTTCCCGGGAGGGTACCGCCAGGGCAGCCGAGTACCTTCGGCTGCATACTGGAGCCGACGAGACGGTGCTGATCTGGGGTGCTGAGCCCCTGGTCAATTTCCTGGCGGAGAGGCGATCGCCGACCAGGTTCATCTTCTCCTATATGCTGGCGGGCTCGGGACCAGTAGACACGCACCAGGATGACTGGCGGGCGCAGTTTCTTGAAGAGGTTCAGGAAGCGCGCCCTGCCTACATCGTTCTGGTGGAGAATGACTTTAATCCTCTGAGCCCTGCGGGTTCCATCGCGCAGTTGGAGCATATGTCGGATTTCCAGGCGTGGATTTATGCCGAGTATGCTCTGGAGACGCAGGTTGAGGACTATCGGATGTACCGACGGTTACCGTGATGGTCATTTGGCCCGTCGCTGCCCATGACGAAAGCTTCATCTGCCGCTGGGGCCCGTATATCGCGTTTTCACACAACTGGGGTATAATCCTCAAGATTACGAGCAGGTAAAGTGGCTGTGTCACGCGGGTGATGGCTGAGGTCTGGTGCATCCGACATCGCCCTACTCCTGATGAGCAATGAGCTCTCGCTGATGATTTCGGTAGTGATCCCCGCTCACAATGCTGCGCATACGCTTGGGGAGACCCTGCAGGCCATCGCTCGATCGGACTATGCCGATTTTGAGGTGGTAGTCGTTGACGACGCCTCAACGGACGGCACTGGACGAGTTGCGGCTGAGCAGGGATGTCGCGTTGTGACCCTGCCGCAGAATGTTGGCGCCGCACAGGCCAAGAACCTGGGGGTTGGTATGGCCAGTGGCGACATCATCCTGTTCACCGATGCGGATATTGTGCTGCGGGAAGATACGCTGGGCCGTGTGGCGCAGCATTTGCAGGATGACTCGTTAGCTGGAGTCGTGGGACTGCTGGGACAGCGCCTGCGGTTCGCCAATTTTAGCAGCCAGTTCAAGAACCTGTGGATGCACTATACCTACACCCGATTGGCTGCGATTCAGAGCTCCGAGCATGGGGTAGGGGTGTTCTTTACCAGTATCGCTGCGATCCGCAAGCCGGTCTTCTTGCAGATGGGTGGATTTGATTCCCACTACCGAGGGGCCAGTATCACCGAAGATATCGAGTTCGGGCAGCGGCTTCTGACAGCAGGCCACAGAGTTCGCATAGACGGGCAGCTTTGGGTGGAGCACCTGAAGTACTACTCCCTCCAGGACTTGCTGCGGACCGATTTCCGGCGTGCCTTTGGCCTTACCAAGACGTTGTTGCGCAAGAAAGTGGAAGCAGACCAGCGGGCAGCCGGGCAGAAGTACTATGCATCTGTGCCCTGGTTCTTTGCTCTCGGGATTCCGCTGTCATGGCTGATGCCGGCCCTTGTACTTCTGGCGGTGGTGGTGCGGCGACCTTGGTGGGCGTGGGCGGGAGGCGCAGCGTACCTAAGCCTGCTGCTGGTGAACGCCCCATTCTTGTGGGCGCTGTACCGTGCCCGGGGCTGGTTCTTTCTGCTGCAGTCTTGCCTGTTCTTGCCTGTTGATCTGTGGGTGTCAGGTCTTGGCAGCCTGTGGGCGATGATCGACTATTTGCGGGGCAACCGCTACTAAAGTGTCGGGGGAGGCTGGTTGAACTACAAGCGTTACCTCAAGTATGGTAGCCGCATCTTGTACAAACGAGGGGCGTCTCCGATATACTTTGTCTTCTTTGTCACTGACTATTGCAACGCGCGCTGCAAACACTGCCTGCTGGCCGAGCATGAGCCTTCGGCCAAAGCCCGCGAACTGACCATTGACGAAATCGAACGCGTTTCCGCCAGCATGGATGACATGCTGTTCTTTACGCCAACGGGCGGTGAGCCATTCTTGCGCCGGGACCTGGCAGAAATCGTCCGCATCTTTCACCGCAACAATCATGCGGTTAACGTGGGAATCCCAACCAACGGAAGTCTGACCAGCCGAGTCGTAGAGACTACACGTGACATGCTGGACACCTGCCCTGGGCTTGATCTGCACATCGACCTGTCGATTGACGGGGTTGGTGAGGATCACGATGAGA
>DDYO01000303.1 GCA_002348045.1 Anaerolineales bacterium UBA2232 | reverse complement strand
GCTTGACCCGCAGCACATGAAGCTGTACCGACGCATCGCGGAGGAGCGCCTCGTCGAATTTGAGGGCGGAAAGGAGATCGACGCTATGTCCGCCAGCGCACTTAGGTCGGCACTGCAGCAGGTGATAATCAACTGGGGCGAGTTCGACGAAAACCCCGCACGGACGCCCGCAGTCCTTGACATGGTCGAAGAGGTGCTCGAGGAAATCGGGGAGCGCAAGCTCGTCATCGCCGCCCACTTCATCCGGACAAACCGGTATCTCCACAGAGTGCTGGCAAAATACGGCGCCGTCGCGGTCTACGGGGAAATTTCAAAGGGGGACAAGCAGAAGGCGATCCGACGGTTTATCGAGCGTCCCGACTGCAGAATCATCCTGCTGCAGCCCTCCAGCGCAGGCTTTGGCGTGGACGGTCTGCAGCACGTATGCTCAGACATGCTGGTAGTCGAGGCTCCAACAACGCCGACACCCTTCCAGCAGGTTGTGGCGCGGCTGGATCGGGACGGTCAGAGAGACCCGGTTCACATCCGGGTCGCCATAGCCACTGGTACTGTTCAGGTTGGAATGTTCCGCAATTTGCTGGACAATGACGAGCTCGCCAATCGCGTGCAGGGCGGCTACAAAAATTTGAGGAGTTCTGTGTATGGAGAGTAGGCGAGGGTCCAGATTCCTGGATGACAAGGAGAGCCGCCAAGAGCTCGTGAACAGAATGCCAGACGCATTACGCGCAGAGTATCAATCGTACAAGTTCGTGGGCAAGGAGGCGGCGTTTCCTGGCCGGGTACTCGTGGTGTACACCCTCAAGGGTGGGGTCCCTGCGAACCTCGACATCGTCACCCTGCGCCACCTCACTGTAGACCAGGTAAGCGGACCCATGGCGGCCGCATCCTCTGAGGGCCAGGGGGTCTACTACATTGGCATGGTCCCCTCGAAATGGAGGGGGCGGGACCTGTTCCTGCAGCTGCCTTTGGAATTTATTTTCAAATGGAAAGGCAAGGAGTCAGGAGAAGGCGTAGAATTCGCGCCTCATTACGCAATCTTAGTAAAAACCCGAAGTCGGTGGGATGAAAAGATTGAGGGTCACACGTACTGTGCGACATTTAATGATTTCCGAGAGAGGTTTCCGGGAGTGCGTGTAGCGTACTGATCGGTCCCCTCGGTGCCCTTATAAAAATAAGAAGATTGGGCTTTTATGACAAACCAAACCCTGAGCGCTGCAGGCGCTCAAGAAACCTCCACCTCCTGCGGCCTTCGGGCCGCTAAGCACGCCCGTCTGTTCTGGATGGGCCAGAAAACCCACACCAACAGTGCCGTTCAGTAGGACATTCACATGTCCTATTTTTGGTACCAGGTGGCTGGTGGCGAAGATGCGTGGGCTCACGCACTCTCTGATCACCGTGAGAAAGTTCAAGCTGAGCGTCAACCGGCCTTCGTGACCGTACTTGACGCTCACTCTGTTCCCGACGACAACTGGGGTCGGGAAGAGTACGCAGCCATGCGCTACTCAGGGCCGTTTTATGCAGACTGGGACGCCCAGGACATCGAATCGGCCATCTCCAACTTCCACAAGTTCCTAGTGAACCTGGAAGACAACGGCGTCAACCTGAAAAGCCTGCGGCTCTACGCCACAGGTGGTCGGGGCTTCCACCTGGAAATCCCGCCTGAGGTGTTCATGCCCAAGGTGCCCAAAACCGGCGTCCTCGCCCTGCCCTACGTCTACCGAGAGATGGCCATGGAGATGGTTGTCGACACGCTGGACCTGCGGGTGTACACCGGGCGCCGCGGGCGCATGTGGCGCACTTGCGGCGTCAAGCGTGCCAACGGGGCTTACAAGGTTCCACTCACGCTGGACGAGGCCCTGGCCATCACGCCGGAAAGCTACGTCGAGCTGTGCGCTGAGCCTCGCAAAGAGCCGGTACGCGACGACCCAGAACTCAGCACCTACCTGAGCGCCATGTACATGAAGTTCGTGGAGAAGACGGGTGAGGCGCTCAAGCGCCGCGCCAAGACCTCTGGGGACGTCGAGCTGCTCGCGAAGTTCAAGGGGGAGTTCCCTCCCACGATTGAGAAGATCATGCGTGGCGAGGGCCTGGCCCCGGGCGTTGGATTCCAGAAGCTGTCCATGCAGTTGGCCATCGCCGCCAACGCGCTGGGGAAGACGGCCGACGAGCTCGTCGAGGCCGCCACCGGGCTGTGCAAGACCCACAGTGGCGACTCCTCACGTTACGGCTCACCCCGCAAGCGCAAGGAGGAGCTGCGGCGCATGTGGGAATACACCCACGACAACCCCTGCTACTCGTACTCCAACGGCGGCATCCGTTCGCTGATCGCCCCCGGCGAGTCCTCCAGCGATCTGGATGCTCCCGGCAAAGGCCTGACCAGCGGCGCGTCGATGGATGACGAAGACGACGAGGTCGGTGAAGAAGTCGAGCTCACCAAGGAGCAGGAAGAAGAGCTTGACTTCGCTAACCGCGCACTGGAAGAGGGCCTGAAGATTCAGATGAGGGGCGTGTTCAAGCCTTCACAGGAGGGCGCCAAGTCGATCTCCAACGTCGGCTGGACCAAGCCTCAAAACCTGATGGAGGCGGTGCGCGACGGTGGGGGCAACCACACAAACCTTGGTCTGGTGGTCAACATCTTCAGCGACAAGCGCCCCTGCGGCAGGCACACGGTAGCTGACAAGGCCTTCGTCTCACGCAGCTCGCTCACGCAGTACTGCTCTGCTTACGGCGGGATTTTCTCGGGGTCAGACACGATGGCAGGCGCCGTCAAGTTGATCCTCACACGCAAAGCCAACAAGGAAGATAAAGTGATTTACGCAATCCACAAAGAAGGACTTGAAGTCCTCCAAGACCCCTGTGTTTTCGACAAGATCAAGAAAGATGTGGTCTGGGTAACCCCCGGCGCAATCTTCAAAAATTGCGAGACCGAGTACACGTATCAGCCGCAGATGGTGACGAACGCCCTGTTCGACTCCGATCTGCATATGGCCGAGCCGATCAAGGACACACCGGAAACTCGAGCCTGGCTGCACGCCGTGCTCACGATCAACACCCCAACAACGGTCGCGCAAATGTTGGGCTGGTTCGTCAGCTGCTTCCACAAGCAGTTCTACCAGCAGGCGTTCAGCCAGTTCCCGCTACTGCACCCCAATGGCCCCGCCGGCAGCGGCAAGACCTTGACGTCACAACTGCTGGGCCGCATGCACACGTTCACTCGTGAGCCCAAGATGCAGTCCTGTGGCACGGTGACCACGCAGTACGCCCTGAAGGCAAGCCTGACGGGCTCCTGCAGCATCCCGCTAATCCTCGACGAGTACAAGCCCGCCGAGATGGGTCCGGTGCGTACAGACTTCCTGATGCAGGCCTTCAGACTTGCCTACAACCAAGGCAAGGGTGCATCAGGTGCGATGGGCAGCTCAAGCGCATCGTCGTCGTTCAAGGACATCACCGAGTTCACGTTCAGCACCCCTATCGTGTATCTGGCCGAAGCCCAGGAGATGCAGACAGCTATCGTGCAGCGCAGCCTGCCGGTGGCTTTCAACATCGCCGACACCATTGGCCGCAAGGCAGCGTGGGACTTGGCCCTCAAGGGTCAGGACCACATGGGCGAGCTGGGCCGGCTCATCCTGAAGTACGCGTTCACGGAGACCGTGGAGTCGCGCAGAAACGCACTGGCGCCAATCCGAGACGAGCTCCGGGCGTCCTTCCCCCGTCAAGTGCACGACCGTCAGGTCTACAACCTGGCCATCGTGCTGGAAGGCCTGAACTACCTTGACGGCATCTTGTCATCGGTGTTCGGCGACGAGTTCAAAGAGCCGATGGCGATGCTCAAGCGATCCATCCACGAGCACAAGGCAGAGCTCAATGTGTCGGCCCAGTCAGAGGCCGGAAAGATGTTCAACGACCTGTCCCTTATCTCCCGCACTGCGGATTCGGAGTCTGAGTACTACATGCAAGAGGGCCGGGATTACATCGTCCGCGACGGCTACATGGAGATGCGGATGCGGGAAATGTTTGTGAAGTATTTCACTTGGTGCAAGCGTACCGGCTTGGAGCCGTACTACTCATCGAGCGAGGCGTTCATTGTGGCGATGGGCAAGTTCCCGCCCACCATGGACAAAGTGTGCACTGACAGCCCGCTTAAAGCGAACGGGCAGTCCAGAGTCTTCCGCTTCAACCTGGAGAGGTTGATGGCAGAAGGGGTGGAAGCCTTCCGTACTGGGAAATAGGTACGGAAGCCGTTGTGATGAAACCCAAGTAATCACGGCGTTTGTTAACTGAAACTGAAAGAAAATCATGGCACTTAAAAAGACCAACACCACAGCGAATTTTGAACAAGAACCGGGCACTTCCCCCGACGGCGGCGCGGCCGTTGCCGAGCGCGAGGCCCCCCAGAAGGAGGCAACCGCACCTGTGACGCCGGTGCAGACCCCCACCCCTGAGCCAACAGCAGCAGCCAAGGTGGAGTCCACCACGGCGATCGCCAAGGCAGCGTTGAGCTCACTGAGCACCAACGATGCTGCCAACGCGGCGAAGAACTTCAAGAAGGAAGTGGAAGCGATGAAGGGCGCGGCCGACTTCAGCTACGGCTCTCACCGTGTCTTCAAGGCCAAGGACGGCGTGATCAAGGAGTCCGGCGGAGAGAAGGCCGTGCTGGGCCGCTGGGTCAAGGGCCGCTTGCTGGCCTGGGACCGTCACTTTGAAATCTCCCCCGGTGAAGACGGTAAGGACAGCGGCTCGTTCGTGGCTTACTCCATGGACGGCATCACCATTGACAACGTGGTGGGAGAGGAAGTGAAGATGTGGGAAGGCAAGCCCGTCGACGACTACCTGGCGTTCCTGCGGGACACTGAGGAGTTCGACAAGGCGTCCAAGCGCGAGTTCATCGACACCGAAGTCGCTGTGATCGGTTGCGAGGACGAGCCCAACTTCACGGGTGTGATCCAGATCACACTGAGTGCGTCGAGCATCCCGGCCTTCAAGAAGTACCAGAGCGATCTGGAGAGCACGGCAAAGTGTGTGGCGATGGGCCTGCCGGGCTACAAGCTTCCCGAGGACCCGTTCTCGATCTACTTCATCCGAGAGTCGGCGGAGAAGGGCAAAAACAGCTGGACCAAGCTGCGCTTGGCGGCCAGCTTGCCAGCCAAGCTGTGATGTAACGGGAGCCCTTCGGGGCTCCCATTTACCAGAAGAACAAGATGAGCACAGAACTCACACAAGCACGGCTCAAGGAGTTGCTGCACTACGACCCGGTGACGGGTATCTTCACGTGGCGGGTGACTGTGTCCTCCAAAGCGCAGGCCGGAAACGCCGTGGGGCGTGCTGACATCCTTCATGGGTACGTTCGGCGTCACGTTGACAAACAGAGGTTTTCTGAACATAGGCTGGTTTGGCTTTACATGACTGGAAGCTGGCCAGAGAACCAACTGGATCACATAAACGGGGACCGAACAGATAACCGATGGGGGAATCTTCGGGAGGCTACTGACGCGCAGAACCGACAGAACATGGCGAAGCGCAAGGGAAGCTCGTCAAACCTGCTTGGAGTCAAGTGGTCGAAGCTCCGCGGAAAGTGGATGGCCAGCATCACCAGAGACTACGTGACGAAGCATTTGGGGTACTTCGCTGATGAGTTGGACGCCCATCAGGCGTATATCCGGGCAAAGGCCAGTCTGCACACATTCAACCCAACACCAAGGAGCGAGCATGCTACCTGCTGACGTTAGGTACCTTTTCTTAGACAGTGAAACCACCGGTGTAAACCACGACGACGCAGTGGTCGAGCTTGGGTGGATCGAGGTCGACGAGGACTTCAACTTCATCGCTGAAGTCCAGTCCCTGATCGACCCCCAGCGCAGCATCGCGTCGGCTGCCAGCGCGGTGCACGGGCTTGTCCTGGCGGACCTGCAGGACTCGCCCACCATCGAGGAGTTCTTCAGCGTTGACGACGAGTCCTGCTACGGCCGGCCTATCACCGAACCAGTGGTTCTGTGCGGGCACAACATTGCGTTCGACCACCGATTCGTCAGACCCTATATCACCAACGTGGTGCAGGAAGTCTGCTCGCTGCGATGGGCACGACGCTTGTACCCCGACGCCGACAACCATCAGCTCCAGACGCTGGTGTACGAGCTGGGCCTGCCGCGTGCCACCGCAGCGCACCGGGTGCTCAGCGACGTAACGACCAGCCTGCACCTTGCCAAGCACATCTGCGAACGCACGGGGCTGACCCTGCGCCAACTCGCTGAGGCTTCGTTTGAGCCCATGCTGATGAAGACTCTGAGCTTTGGCAAGCACAAAGGCAAGTCTTTCGCCGAGCTCCCAACGCCCTACCTGTACTGGATGGTCGAGAAGCTCGCGATGGACATTGACCTGAAATTTTCCGTAGAACAACAACTCAAGAACAGGAAACGCAAATGACCCAACAAACCGCAATCGAAGTGCTGACCACGGTCGGCTACGAAGGCTTCGTGAAAGCCCTGTACAACCGCTCAGGCGACCTGTCCAAGGACTTCACCCACGCCGTCCTAGGCATCATCACCGAGAGCCACGAGTACCTGACGGCGACCGACGAGGTCAACGCCATCGAAGAGGCCGGAGACCTTGCCTTCTACCTGACGGCCCTCAAGCAAGTCCTCAACGACATCAGCCCCACCGACGAAGTCGCATTTGACACCCTGACCGACGCCGCCTTCGCCCGGATGGGGGCAGAGGATTTCCAGATCATGAACACCTTCGTCGAGTGGCTTGACTTGGCCAAGCGCTGGGTCGGGTATGGCAAGGCACCAACAATGACAACGACCGAGCTGCTGGCGGAAGCTGCGGCGCTGGTGGGATTCGTCGTTGAGCACGGCGCTGCCGAGCACACCCCGATGGAAGTCATCCTGAAGACCAATGTCGAGAAGCTGCTCAAGCGATACAACGGCATGGCCTTCAACGCGGAGCGCGCGGTGAACCGGGACCTGCCCGCCGAGCGCAAGGTACTTGAGACCCATGCAGTCTAGGCTTCACTCGCTGATCGAGCAGCTCCTGAACATCGGGTCGGGCTTCCTGATCTCGCTCTGTGTTTGGGAGTTTATTGTGAAGCCAGTCTGGAAAATAGAAACGAATTTTGCAGAAAACCTGCAAATAACGGTGGTATTCACCGTCGTCAGCCTGGCGCGCTCTTATGCGTGGCGCCGGGCCTTCAACCACTTTTCACACAAAAACAACAAGAAGAAAAGTTATGGAAAACATGAACGGATATTCGGTTCTCAGGGGGACAAACCCACTCAACGGGTTCGGCCATGTATTCGGGCCTGGCTCCCGGGTAGCCCCGACTGAGACTGACCCCAACGGCAAGTCTGCCCACGAGCCGGGCAGCAAGCTGGACGCTGGCAAAGTGCGCCCCGCTCTCGTCCTTGGAGGCTTTGCCCGCGCCCTCCTTGAGGTATCCAAGGTCGGCACCTACGGTGCTGTCAAGTACACCGAGAACGGGTGGATGGAGGTGCCCAACGGTGAAGCGCGGTACGACGACGCCAAGCTGCGCCACTGGCTCAAGGAGAAAGCTGGCGAGGCCTCCGACCCTGACACGGAGTTGGTGCACGCCGCGCATGAGGCGTGGAATGCACTCGCAAGGCTTGACCTGATGCTCCGGAACCGGGGGGCGTAACCATGACGCACGAGGCAGACGATCTTGACCGCGCGGCCACCTTGACACAGCAGCTCGCCGACGCTGCTGTGAAAGAGGCGCAACGCGCAATCGCCCCCCAGCAGGTTCAGTGCGTTGACGGGAGTTGGCCCAACCCTGAGTGCGAGTGTGGGGAGCCTATCCCGGAAGCCCGCCTCAGGTTGGGGCGAATCCGCTGTGTGGAATGCCAAGACCTGCTTGAGAGGTCCGCCAGATGGCGCGGGTAAACCCGAACTCTCGGGCGGCCCAGGTTCGCAAGGCCGAGCTCGTTCTGACTCGTCTTCTCAAGACCCCCAAAACGCGCAACGGTCTTGTGGCCGCCGTGACCTCAAGGGACATATCGAAACGATTCGTGTTCGGCTGGCTTGCCAACCAAGTCGTTTCAGGTGGCGTCGTCAAGCTCAAGAGCAGCAACGCCGTCACCTACCAAATCAAGGGTCACATCATCCTGGAGAACCCCGCTTTGAGCGGGTTTCCTTCGTGGCTGGACCCCCGCACCCTGCCGGCGGTAGCCGAGCGCAAGGTGTTTATCGACGGGCTCCAAATCCCGGAGCCAAAAACATCAAAGAAGAAAGGCAGCCCGTGAAGCTCCTCATAGACGGAAATTCGTACCTCAACATGGCGCTCCTCAGGGGCGTCGATCACGACGGTGGCCGGGTAATCACAGGTGAAGACGGCAAGCAGACCCAAGTCAATAGCGCCGATTACGGTGTCGAAGGCTTCTGGGAAAAGGTGGCCAAGGACATTGCCCATTTCGAGATTGCCCCCCGCCAGGTCACCCTGGTGTGGGATGGAGCCAACTCGAAGCAGACCCGGCGCACCTTCCTGCCCAAGTACAAAGAGGGCCGCGACAAGGCGCAGGAGGTCAGTGACCAGCTCAACCTTGCCCGTGACCGGGTCACCCAGATGGCACTGCACCTCGGCATGCGCGTCATACAGCAGCCCTCTTACGAGGCGGACGACGTGCTGGGCTACCTTGTCAAGCACCTGCGCAACGAGCCCAACGTGGTCGCCACGTCCGACGGCGACTTGAGCGTGCTGGTGGACGCCAACACGTCGGTCTGGCGCTTGGGGGAGATGAATGTCAACCCCTGCGGCCCATTCCCCCACAAGTACATCAGGCTGTACAAGGCCTTGGTGGGCGACACCAGCGACAAGATTCCCGGCGCCAAGGGCTTCGGCGATGCTGCCTGGGTCGACCTGGTGCGCACCTTCGGACTTGATGGTCTGGACATGATGATCGAGCTGATCGAGAACAATCAGATACAACGCCTGGCGGAGGATGTTGCCGACTTCAAACCCCTGCAAAAAATCCTTGACGCCCACGAGATGGTGGCCACCAGCTGGCGCGTGGCCGGCCTGATGACCGACCAGATCAACACCATGCGCAAACCGTGGGACCTGCGGGCCGGCATGGTGGCGCAGTGGGACGAGCTGCCCGACGAGCTGCGGGTGCACGACCTGCGCAGCTTTTATGGCTCCAAGACACTGGTGACGGCTGCCAACTACGAGCGCGTCAAGGCTGCGTTCAAGCAGCGGGTCAACGAGTCCCCTTTCGTCGCGCTGGACATCGAGACCTCATCGTCCGAAGAGTCGGATGAGTGGATCGAGCGGGTCAACTCCATCTCCGAGAAGACGCGGGGGAACAAGATCGACGTGCTCGGCCATGACCTGACAGGCATGTCGCTCACGTTCGGGGCCAACACGCAGCACACCTTTTACATGTCGGTCGACCACGCGGATACCGACAACATCACGGTCGACCAGTGTATGGAGATGGTGGAGCTGATCCCGGGGCGCCTGCACACGGTGATCCAGAATCGCCAGTTTGAACTCTCCGTGCTGTATCGCACCTGGGGCGACAAGTGGGAAGACAACGGTTGGCACGGCCTGGTGCCCAACGCCCTGGACACCAAAATCGGTGCCAGCTACGTCAGCGAGG
>DDYO01000216.1 GCA_002348045.1 Anaerolineales bacterium UBA2232 | reverse complement strand
CTCCTCCCAGGGTTCGAATCCCTGTCTCCCCGCCTGGTGCTTGAGAAAGTGCCCGCCGTCGCGACGGCGGGCACTTTTGGTTAATCTTGGGGCTCCTGCTCAGACAAACATTCTAGCGCTGGAACATGCCGGATAGGCCCCGGATAACCGATCCCTCGTCCGCCTGCTTTGCACCGGTGCGCGGTGCAAATTCGAGAACACGACCAGCCAATCGCGAGAAAGGCAGGGACTGCAGCCAGATGCGCCCCGTACCCTGAAGGGTGGCAAGGAACAGGCCCTCACCACCAAACAGCATGGACTTGAGGTTGCCCGCTTGCTGGATGTCATAGTGGATTTCAGCTTCAAAAGCCACGATGCAGCCCGTGTCAACCAGCAGCTTTTCGTCGTTTAGCTTGCGCTCTACAATGGTCCCGCCAGCGTGAATGAATACCATGCCGTCGCCTATGAGCTTTTGCAGGATGAAGCCTTCGCCCCCAAACAGACCGACCCCCAGCCGGCGGTTGAAGGCAATGCTCACCTCTGTTCCCAGGGCGGCACACAAAAAGGCATTCTTCTGGCAGATGAGCTGTCCGCGGGCCTCATCCAGATCGATGGCCATGATCTTGCCGGGATACGGTGCGGCGAAGGCCACATGCCGCTTGCCCTCACGGGCCGAGTTGCTAAAGTGGGTGAGAAACAAGGATTCGCCGGTGACGGCACGTTTGCCGGCCGTGAAAAGCTTGTCCATCAGACCTGCGTCAGGCTTGGACCCATCACCCAGCTTGGCCTCATAGGTAATTCCTTCTTCCATGTACATCATGGTACCCGCTTCGGCGATTACGGTCTCACCTGGGTCCAACTCAACTTCAACGAACTGCATGTCGTCGCCATACAGCTTGTAGTCCACAACATGGCTTTTCATTCAAAGCCTCCTTGATATTGCGCTGCCCGCCAACGGATGTTCAGCGGCTGTCGAGCAGAATTCTAGGGTCTTTCCGCCGGAACGTCAAAAAACGGTTTACGGGAGAGCTGTAGGCGGAATGGCTGACGGTCTTGGGTACCGTTCTAGGAGTGTAAGGCGCGTAAGGTCGTCGCTTGCTGGTGTTGACAGTCGACCAGTCAGGGCGGATAATGAGCGTGCGGTGTACGGCCGCAGGGCGTAGATGGAGGTGTAGTGCCATGAAGTGCAGCGATCAAGCCCGCAAGCAAGTGGCGCTGTTGACCTGGCTAGTGGCGGTACTGCTACTGCTGCTGACCGGCTTCTTTGCCCGGTCCGCGTGGAGGCCCGTGGATGCGCGTTGTTTGCCAGCGGCGGGAGCGGTATCGGCACTGGAGGTCGCGACGATTACGGCTCGCAAAGACACTCACATCGACGGTGATTTACCTGACGTCAAGGACTGCTACGCGCGCACGTTGGCGGTTGGTTACAAGCAAAGGAAGCGGGCGCTGATTGAATTTGCGTTGGACACTATTCCATCGAACGTGGTCATTGACAATGCTGTGCTGCGCCTGTACGCGGCCGGATGGTCCAAGGAGGGCGCTTCCATCAGCGTGGGTGCGTTTGCTGTCTTGAGAGAATGGGCGGCCTGCGAAGCCTCGTGGAACCAACCCAGCTATGGGCAGAGCTGGGGCGCTGCGGGTGGCGGCAGTACGGTGACGGATCGCCGCGCCATTGCCGAGGACGTGGTTAGTGTGGGGGCGGTGAAGGCATGGTATGAGTGGAATGTCACGCAGGCTGTTCGGGAGTGGCTAGATGGAACCCTGGACAACCATGGCCTGCTCCTCCTGAGTGGGGAGCCAGCTAGCCCGCAGTCCTACTACTTTAGCTCGTACAATGGAGATGAGAGCCTACGTCCCAAGTTGGTGCTGACCTTTACCTACGTCGGTCCTTCTCCGACGCCGACCAACACCCGCACTCGCACGCTGACGCCCACGGTTACCGCCACGCCAACCCGAACGCACGCGCCCACGAGCACATCGACTCGCACGAGTACGCCGACCCGGACGAGCACCGCCACGGCGACTCCGACGCGAACAAGTACCCCGATCCCGATGCTTTCGCTGGAAAAGGTGTCGCAGCCGGCTGACCCAATCCCGGCAACCTGGGATGTCCACTATATCCTGCGCGTCACCAACACGTCGCTGGTTGTCTGTCAGAACGTTATCCTCACCGACACCAAGGATTCACGCACCTACTTCCGCAGCGCCTGGCCCAGCATCAGCCAGCAGGTTGGCAACGATACGTTTGTGTGGAGGCTGGGGGATCTCGCGCCTTCGCAGCAGCGGGTGATTGAGTTTAACGTTACTACAGGCCCATCTTTGGCAGGCAAGGTTATCACGAACTCGCTGACCGTCAGCAGCGACCAAAGCGCCCGCTTCACGATCTACCACAACACGCAGATGGGGCCGGTACCCGTCCCGACTGTCACTGCCTTGCCCACAGGCACGCCTTCCCCCACAGCGACGGAGCCAGCGCCAACCGCAACGAGCACTCCAACCGCAACTCAAGTTGCGGCAGGTAGCGTTGGCCTGCGGTTTTCGCCTTCAACCCGTACGGTTGCTTTTGGCGAAGAGTTCGACGAGCAGATCATCGTAGACGCTGGCCTTCAGCCGGTGGTGGCTGCTGATGTGTTCGTGAACTTTGACGCGTCGGTGGTTGAGGTGACCGGCATTACGGACGGTAGCAGTCTGGACGTTCTGGTCAAGCTCGTGGATCCCGTGGCCGGCCATGTCGACATCGGGGCAGGGAACCTGGGTGCGCCCGCTCAGGGCTCCCTAGTACTCGCCACACTTCACCTGCGATCGCTGGACGGTACTGGCAACGTGCAGACAAAGTTGGAGTTTGCGTTTTCGGGGACTCGCCTAACGGTGGTCAGGGACGAGTCCAACGCGAATGTGCTGGGACTGGCAGAGGATGCGGTGGTGGACATCAGCACGTCAACGGCCACGCCCACGAAAACCGCATCCTCGCCATATCTGCTCCTGATGCCCATGATCCGCAAATAGCCTCAAAGGGATTGAGCAGGGTAACGCAGCGGATGGCAAATCAGCAAGCCCGTGTCCGCGGCTTTGCAGAACCTGATGGGCACGAGCCATCCGGACGCTGACGTCGATAGTAGCGGTCAGGGAAGCGGATTGATGCCCGATCGACTGATTACTCGAGCCGGGAGCGGATCGGGCCAAGGCCCTGGGCACTCCACGCCAAAGTTAACGCTCACCAGAACGAGATCGTAGATGTCAACTTCGCCGTTGGCGTTGAGATCAGCCCGCGAGTCCTGTACAGGAGCTGCACCATAGTTTGAAGCCACCATGACCAGGTCGAACAGGTTAATCGCGCAGTTGCCATCCACGTCTCCTGCCAACAAGACCACCCCGGGGAGGGCAAGGTCATCACCGGCCGCAAGGGCGAGCTCGCGGCTCGCCATCAGGTACCCCGTCCTGAGAGCGGTTATGGTGTAAGAGCCAGGAGTCGTGCCCGTTGCCGAAAACGCTCCAGTCGCGGATGTTGTGGTGGATATGGCTTCGCCCAACGAGAGCACTACATCATCGTGGAGCGATCTTCCTTGCAGCTGGACCCGTCCGGTCACACGCCAGGGAGCTGCCGTGGGAGTGGGGCTCGGAGTGGCTGTGGCTGTGGAGCTGGGTGAAGGCGTAGGAGACGCGGAGGCGCTGGGCGAAGGGGTGATGGAGGGCGTGGAGGTCGCCACAGCGGTGGCGGTCGGACTGGAGGTCAGTGTAGTGGTTGGCTGTGGCAATGCTGATGGCGTAACGCCCGCCTGTAGGAGCACGACGCTCTCGCTCACATTGCCGGCCCGATCAGAAATGCGAACCTTGAGGGCCGACGCTGGGTCAGAAGGAGCAGAGAGAGTCACCGGTGTGGTGATCCCGTCGGTCGAGCCTAGCGACAAGCTCTGCCACCCGCTCCAGGTTATTCCCCCGTCCGTCGATGTTGCGTAACCCAGGCTGTTCGCTCGCAGCCCTGAGAGGGTGTCCCTGACGGTAATGACTCGGCTTTGCCAAGCGCTCCATTGGGGTGGGGTCAGGTCCACAACTGTCGTCGCCGAATACACAGGCGAGGCGTTGCCGGCGAGGTCCACGTAGCGCACCTGGGCGACTCGTGGCCCTTCCCCAGGCGATAAGGTCCAGCTCGCTGATCTCGCATAGTTGCGCAGGCCACTGAACAGGTGCACGCGGTCCAAGTAAAGATCTTGGTGGCCGGTGAAGAAGGTACGGAACTCCAGGCCACCGTTTCGGCGGTAGTAGGCAAAGTCAAGGGAGAACTCGACATAAGTAAGGGCACCAAAGTCGGCTCCTGCCAGGTTGCGGCTAGCGTAGGTGTCCTGTGGCGTCTGTGCCTGATTGTCAGTAACGTCGATGGTGGCTACCCTTGCCGATGACTCATTTGCGCCCACACGCAGGCGGAAATACACCTGGTAGTTGCGGCCGGTGGGAAGGTCGTCCAGGTAAGGGCCGTACCACCAGCCTGCGCCGTCGGTGCCGCGACGTCCCAGCCAAGCCCGGCCGTTGAGGGCGGTCGGGTCCTGAACTAGCGTGCCCGTCTGATGGCTCAGATCCTCTCCCTCCCACTGCCAGCCATTGGAGAACTGCATCCACTGGGCAGAGTCGGAGTTTGTGTTCAGGGTGACGATACTGCTGTTGGAGAACGCTGCCAGGGCAAGGCTGCCTGTGGGAGGGCTATGGTTGACAGTAACGGTGATCGTATGTTCGGCGCTGAGCCCCAGTCCTGTCTGGGCCTGGGCGGTGAGCTGATGCTCCGCCGATGACAGACCAAGCGTGTTCCAGCGCCAGGTGAAAGGAGCCAAGTCGTCAGTGCCAAGCACGACGCCATTGGCCAGGAAGCGAACGGAGGCCACTGCCGGACTGCCTTCAGCGCCAATCTCCACCACATTGCTTACCGTAGCTCCCTGCTTTGGCGCCGTAAGGCGGACATTGGGCGGCAACTCGTTCATGCGAGTGCGAGCCTGCGCTGCGATGGCGCTCAACTGGGCGTACGCGTAGCGCCCGGGGCAAGTCGTACTCTGAGTGCCGTCGCGGTGACCCATCACGTTGGGAAGGTCCCTATCGATAAAGAAACCCCGGCCGCCCGGGTCCACAAAGTGGAGCGTGCCTTTCCAGGCGACAAGCTCGACCAGCGAGTTGCGGGCCTGTTGTGGTACCTCGATCTCCTCGTAGTTTCCCAGTAGGGCGACCCCGATAGAGCCCCAGTTGTACTGCAAGGCGTGTCCGCCAACGACCCCTTCGCCGCCTGCGCGGCCTTCGTAGATTCGGCCCTGAGCGTCGATGACATAGTTGTAGCCTATGTCACCCCATCCGCGGGTCACCGCGTGATAGTACAGAATCGCGCGCATAGTGGCTGCCGGATCCAGGTCGCCGTTCGATGTAGCGGTGTGGTGAATGACAAACTTGCGCACCTCCCGGTACTCTGGAGCCCAGGTCATCAACTTCTCATCGCAACCCCAGGCTGCGCGACTGATCACCACTGGCTGGCCTGGTGGCGAAATGGAGATGGCGAGGGCCTGGTCCGCCGTTGGTCCGTCCAGGGAGTTGATCAGCACCAGGGTCAGTGAATCAAGGCGGGGCGCGGCAGGCGGAGACCGACTGGTAAGGACAAGCTGATACTGGACCACAGAGCCACTGATGAACACCAGTTCCCCAAACTCAATCCGTGCTCCCTCCCGCTCCGCATCCATCAACTCCACGTTCTGCCAAGAGGTCCATGCTTGACCGTCTGGCGAAGCACGCAGGCGGATGGTCAATTCAGTTCCAGAGGGCACGTTGGCCTGCCAGAAGGAGCCAACGGCCACGAAGGGCATGGAAACCGTGCGAACGGCTGACGTGTACACGCCGACCGTACTAAAGGGCGCCAGGACGAGCTCACCGTTGCCCTCTGCCGTGATCGCAATGTTCGTCTGACTTCCGTAGGCAAAGTCAGCTTGGGTAGTCTGGCTCCACTGCTCCGAGTAGGTCCCTCGAGGAACCTGCGTTGGGCTGGGAGTCGGCAGGTTGGTTGGGCGCAGCACTACATCGGGACCGGTGGCTGGCACGGTCACCGGCAAAGTCACCGGAACATCATAGCCGTTTTCAAAGTGGAAGGAATATCCATGTGATCCCACAGGAAGCAGCGTTTGGAATCGATACCAGATGCCGCCGGATGCCGTCAGGGTGATCGGCGACATGGGGTGAGAGGCTCCGTCGATGAAGACCTGTGCGATCGTGGCGGTGTCTCGGCTGGTGTACAGAACCTCGTAGCTGAAGATAGTGGTGGTATCACCCTGAGCAGGGCTGACACGTGGTTGGCTGAGACTGTGCGGCACGGCCAGATCGGTACGCGTTCCGGTGTAGTAGTGACTCAGGATGTCTCGGAAGGTGCTGCCCGAATGGGCGAGCACCCTGGCACCCGCTTGACACATGCCGACCCCGTGTCCCAGCATGGTCGTGTAGCCGCACGGGCAAGCAACGCCACGACAGTACGGAACATAGCCGGTCCACACGTCCTCAGAGTTGCGGGTGTGCCCATCGCAATGGGCGGAGTAGTAGGCTCGGATAATGTCGTTTCCGTAGCGTGTGACTACGTTGTGGGTCTCGTCAACAGCTCGGTCGGTAACTTGATAGTGAATCGGACTCCACACCTGGCAGTGGACGGTGGTGCACACGTCCGCACCAATATCCAGGTGGCGACCGGCGGTCGCGGCGTAGCAGCGGGCTGCAACAGCCTGGGCTTTGAGCGCCTCCATGGGGTAGTAGGGCGACATCTCGTTGGGCACTACACCCTTGACATATTCATCCAGCGGCATGACCACCACGGCGCCACCAGGCATCAGAACCCGTATGGTCGACGGCAAGTCAGTGACCTGGGAGGCAATGAGCTCACCTGGGTGGGCTTCCAGCCAGTCCGGGTCAGGAGCTCCGGAGCCGGCGCCGGCCAGCAGCTGTGACTCCAGGACCGCCTGATCCTCAGGCGACGGAAGATCGGGCAGCATGACGGCATCTACAGCCTGAACCGTGTTCAGATCAGCAATCTGGCGTGTGACCGTCATGGACAGGTAGCCGGCAAACTGGAAAGATACATCGTGTGTGCCGGGCGGCACCGAAAGTCGATAGAAACCGTGAACATCGGTCAAGGCCGTGGCTCCGCCGACTGCCACGCGCACCCCCTGGATCGGCAGGCCGGACAGCGCGTCGCTCACATTGCCATGAAATGCTGCCGTGTCAGCCTGCGCCCATGGAAGCAATCCGGCCACGGATAATATGCCCATCAGAAGACAAAGGCAAGCTGCGGCACCGATCAGGAAACGGGCCCTGTGGTGTCGGCGCGACGCGGCTCTGCTGGCCGGGGCGGTCATCACTGGGCGCCTCTCTGATCGTTGACTGCCTGGAGGATGGCTGGCAAAGCCACGCTCACATCCTGATGCAAGACCACGTCTGCATGGCGATCAAGGTGGGTTTCCGAGAGATTGACGATGATCAGGCTGGCTCCGTTTCCCAAAGCGAGCGACGGCAGCTCCGCCGCAGGGTACACTTGCAGAGACGAGCCGACCACCGTCATCACGTCACACCGCTCGGCTTCAGTTCTGGCCTGCAGCCATACTCTGGCGTCCAACTGCTCTCCGAATAGCACCACGTCCGGCTTCATCGGTGCCGAACACAACGAACACTGGGGCAAGTTCTGGTCATCGTACAGCCATGCCCAGGCTTCGGGCCTGCCCACCCTGTGGAGACACTGAGTGCAGATGCTATGATGGATGCTCCCATGCAATGGAATCACGTCCTCTGAACCTGCACGCTGGTGCAGATCATCAATGTTCTGCGTTATGATCGCCTCGAGTGCCCCTTGTCGCTGCAGCGCGGCCAGTGCATAGTGGCAGGTGTTGGGCTCCGCCCGCTCCATCTGTTCCACGCGCGGTCGGAACCACTCATAGAAGGCCTTCGGGTTGCGCCGAAAGGCATTGATCGACCCGACCTCCATAGGATCGACGGTGGTCCAAATCCCTGAGCCTGTACTGCGAAAATCCGGTATGCCAGATGGGGTGCTGCAACCCGCTCCACTGAACACCACACAGTGGCGAGCGTTCGAAAGGATTTCAGCAGCTCGTCGAATACCCTGCATCTCTGACATACAGTGTTTCCCTTCAAGACCAAAGCGAATGATAGGGTTGGACCGGCGAAAGGCTTTCGCCAGCGATCCGGTGCGCCCAGCGGATAGGTTCGGGAAGACGCCAGCGTTGGCAGCAGCGCAGGATCAACTCGACTGCCGTCGCCAGGTCTATATTGTGTCCCACAGACACGTACACTGGCCGTACACCGACTCGGGTGCGAACAGCTGCTCCAACAACCTGCCCATCTACGACAAGATCTGCCCTATCTCCACGCCCGTCACCAAGGGTCGCGTGGGAGCCAACCAGGAGAGACTTGGCGCATCCGACCGTCGGATGGTCCAGGATCAGCCCGAGATGGGATGCCAGTCCCAAGCTCCGTGGATGCGCAAGGCCGTGCCCGTCCACGAGAAACACATCGGGAACGTCCCGCAGGTTCTCAACAGCGCGTAGGATGGCCGGCACCTCCCTGAACGCCAGCAAGCCGGGTATGTAGGGAAATGTGATCGGAGCATCAGCAGTGACAGCCGACTGTAACTCCAGGTCCGGCAAACTGAGAACGGCAATGGCAGCTCGCGCGGTCCCCGCCTTGACGCTGATGTCAACTCCCGCGACGGTCTGTACCCTCGACACATGGTTGGCTGACGAGACTCGGGTGCAGAGTAGCCGCTGAACCGCGAAGGCTTCCTTGGGCGTAAGGTCCCAGGCATGGAGATCCAGGGCGAGCAATTCACCTCCCCAGGTCAACTGTAGATCAAGTATATCCCAGAGCAGCAGGGTCGTCAAACACGACTCGGCAAAGGACTCGTGTACGCCCTTCTGCCCCCAAAGGCCCAAACCCATCGAATTCTACGACTGGGCGTTGAGAGGCTGTTGTGGTACAATGAGGTAGTTAGAAGCACGCACCTGTTGGTGGCGGGCAAGCTGTGGTCATGGCCATGGGCACGCTGCTGCGGCAAGGGGAACAGGAGTAATCGAGTGAAGGCGGTCTTTGTCACAATTGACTGCTTGTGCCAGGTCCAAGGCAGTGCCACGGAATCGGGACCAGGTACAAGCCCAGCACAGGCCACGATCGACGCCATGGGCGGTCTCGGTGGGTTAAAGATTCTCACCGTGGTGCTGGATGCGGGCGCGAGGGCAAGCGATGTCGGCGCGGGCACTCAGAGGATGGATCTCAGCACATGCTTGGACGGGCTGCGCCAAGAGGGCCTCAAGATCGATGCTCTGCTCCGCTGTCCCCACAGCCCTGGAGATTCATGCACTTGTTGGGGTCCCCAGCCAGGCTTCCTGTATGCTGCATCAGCTCAGCTTGACCTGCGGCTAAACGAGTGCTACGTGCTGTGCTGTGAGCCCGCCGATGTTGCGCTGGCGCAGCAGGTGGGCTGCAGGCCTATTCTGATCCTGGGAGCGAGGACGATTGCTGATCTCTATGAGGGCCACAGCCCCGACTCGCACGATTTTCCTATCGCGCGGAGCCTGACGGATGCTGTGGGCTACGTGCTAAGTGAGGAAGAGGCAAGTCGTGATTGGCAACAGCCCAGACTGACTCAGGCTGTTCTTCAGACCGAGGAGCTGGCTCAAGTTTCAACGGGGAGCGATCAGATGCCCGTGTTGGAGTTGTTCACGCCACTGCCAGTGACCCAGCCGTGGATGATGCAACTGGCCCAGTCGAACCGACGCATGGCCAAGTTCCTAGTGGTTCTAGTGCTGGGTGGTATCTGGGTGAGCCTTGGCATTGCCTATATCCTCACTCACCTATACCGCGTGCAGCATTTTCCCGAGTTCGTATGGTACCTGACCCTGCAATTCGTGCCACGTCCATTGCGGGGTGCGCTGTTTATCGGATCAGGAGCTGTGCTGGTCGCTCTCTCGCTGAGGGCCTTTAGTCAGCTGGCCAAGAACTCCAGGCTCATGAGGTAACCGCGCGGTATCAAGAGTCCCAGCAGGGTTCCCTGCTGGGACTCTTGATGTTGTTACTTTACCTCGACAACGGCGCCAGCTTCAGCAAGCTTGGCTCGCGCCTGCGCGGACTCGTCCTTGCTCACGCCCTTGACGACACTGGCCGGAGCGCTCTCCACCAAGTCCTTGGATTCTTTTAGGCCAAGGTTGGTGATCTCGCGCACGGCCTTGATGACCTTGATCTTCTCCGGGCCGATTTCCTTGAGGATGACCTCGAACTCGGTCTGCTCTTCCTCCTCAACGGCTTCAGCAGCAGCCGAAGCGCCACCTGCTGCAGCAGCGGCTGCCATCATGACCGGCGCCGCGGCGGTCACTCCCCAGCGGTCCTCCAGTGTCTTCTTGAGCTCTACGAGCTGAACGACGCTCAACTTCTCGATTGCTTCAACGATCTCGACGATTTCCATAACCATACACCTCCCAGGCGAATAGCATACGTAAGATTCGGATTCAGTCGTACTGGTGGCCAGCAGTTAGCTAGGCAGCAGCCTCTTCCAGCTGCTCCGTGCGAGCGCGCAAGACGTGCAAGATGCTCTGCAGTGCGCCGTCGAGCAGGTTCACGAGGCCCGATGCCGGGGCCTGCAGTGCGCCCACCAACTGAGCACGCACAACACTGGTCGGTGGCAGCTCCCGCAGCGCAACCGCCTGCTGAGGGCCGAGCACGCTGTGTCCAACCATAGCTCCTTTGAACTTGAGAAACTCGTTCTCTCGAGCAAAGGCGGTAAACGTGCTTACAGACTGGGCGATTTCGCCTCGACAGAAGCCAAAGAGCGACGTCCCCGTCAGGATTTCTTCCGGTTGGGGCATGCCCAGCTCGGTAAGGGTTCGCAGGGCAAGGGTGTTCTTGGCCACCACAACCCTGGTATTCAGCGGGCGCAGTCTGTTGCGCAGGTCAGCCATCTTCATCGCCGACAAGCCGCGGTACTCCATGACGATGACCGCCTCACTGCTCTCGAATAGGCCACGCAACTCCTGAACCTGCTCTTCCTTCCTTTCCCTAGTTACTGGCAATCCTCCTCACCTCCCTCCAAATGGTCTCCAATGAACCGCAATAGAAAAGCCTTTGTGCCGGCCGACACAAAGGCTTTACCGGAGGATCGTGAACACACCCCGGATATGCTTTGCCTCGGCAGGCGATTGGCATTAAGCGCTGAGCGCACCTGCTGTCTCTGGCGAGAAACTGGTTTCTTTGGGCTACGCAGCCTTGAGCGACATTGCCTCGTTCAGGTCAAGCTTGACACCCGGACCCATGGTGGGTGCCAGGGTGATGTTCCTGATGTAAACTCCCTTAACGCCGCTCGGCTTGGCGCGAACAACTGCCTCCATGACGGCTGCCAGGTTGGTCATGAGCTGCTCATCGGTAAAGCCAGCCTTGCCAATAGCCAGGTGGATATTGGCGGTCTTGTCGAGGCGATACTCAACGCGCCCCTGCCTGGCCTCCGCGATGGCTCGGGCGATGTTGTCGGGTGTTACCACCGTCCCAGTCTTGGGGTTGGGCATCAGACCCCGAGGGCCGAGAATCTTGCCGAGCCTGCCCACCTTGCCCATCATCTGTGGCGTGGCAATGGCGAGGTCAAAATCGAACCATCCACCCTGGATCTTGGTCACCAGATCATCGCTGCCCACATGGTCTGCGCCGGCCTCAGTGGCCGCAATGGCGGCCTCGCCCTCGGCAAAAACCGCGACGCGGACGGTCTTTCCTGATCCACTGGGAAGCAGCACCGTACCACGTAGCTGTTGATCAGCCTGGCGCGGGTCGAGCCTTGTCCTGATATGCAGGTCAATGCTGGCTTCAAACTTGGCGTAGGCGCCCTTCTTGACCAGTTCGATGGCCTCACCGACCGGGTAGGCTTTGTTCGGATCCACCAGCTGGGTTGCTTCCTTATACTTCTTTCCGTGACTTGCCATAGTTCCTCCTTGTGGTACTAGCGGGCCACGCCCTCCCACTGTCTGCGGCGTTTCTAACCCCGTTACTTGGCGCTAACCAGCGACAATCTCCACACCCATGCTGCGAGCGGTGCCCTCGATGACTCGCTCGGCGCCCTCCACATCGATGGCGTTGAGGTCCTTCATCTTGAGCGTAGCGATATCCCGCAGCTGCTGACGTGTGATCTTGCCAACCTTGACCCGGTGGGGCTCTGCGGAGCCCTTATCGATCCCAGCGGCCTTCTTGATCAGGTCGTAGGCAGGGGAGGTCTTGGTCACGAACGTGAAAGACCGGTCAGCATAAACTGTAATCTCGACTGGAATCACCGAACCCGCCATGGTAGCTGTCCGTGCGTTGTACTCCTTCACGAACTGCATAATGTTGACTCCGTGCTGCCCCAGGGCTGGGCCAACAGGAGGTGCCGGATTAGCTTTGCCAGCATCTATCTGAAGCTTGATAATCGCTTTTACTTGCTTGGCCACACGTCCTCCTAACGACGGAACTCTCTAAGGCTATTGCTTCTGGACCTGCATAAAGTCGAGCTCAACGGGTGTCTCGCGGCCAAAGAATGACACCATCACTCGCACCTTGCCCTTGTCCAAGTTCATCTCTTCAACGGTACCCACAAAGTCGGCAAATGGACCGTCCAGGATGCGAACGCTCTGTCCCTCCCGGAAGCTCACCTTGATCTTGGGCGCTTCCATCTGCATGCGCGCAAAGATCTTGTCCATTTCGGCTGCGCGTAGGGGGGTGGGTTTGCTACCACTTCCGGAACTCACGAATCCAGTGACTCCGGGGGTGTTTCGAACCACCGACCACGACTCGTCATCCATGACCATCTGCACGAGAACATACCCTGGAAAGATCCGTCGTTTGAGACGGCGGCGATGCCCCTCTTTGATCTCGATCTCTTCCTCGGTAGGGACAATGACCTGGAATATCCGGTCCTGCATGTTCATGGACTCGATGCGATGTTCCAGGTTCCGCTTTACCTTGTTCTCATAGCCCGAATAACTGTGCAAAACAAACCAGGCTCGATCTTCGTGGGGAATACTGTCCGCTTCTGCGGATGGGTCGTCTGGTCCAGGGTCGACGACAGATTCAGCGATCGGACCTTCTGGCATCCCTGAATCTGCTTCCAGAGGCCCTGCTACGCTGACAGGCTGCTCCAATTCCGGATTTACGACTTCCTGATCCTTCATCTCGCTCAACTACTGAACGCTTCCGAGGCCGATGATGAACTGCATGATCCTGGAGAACCCATAGTCGACCATCGCCAAGAAAACGCTAGATATGATCAGGACGACCACGACAACGGTGGTCATTCGCATCACATCCTCACGGGTTGGCCAGGTCACCTTGCGTATCTCGGCCCGAACTTCTCGTATGTAACGGGTGATTCTCGCCAGGATATTCCTCATATACAGCTCCGGTTCCTTATCAGACATCGCGAAAAACCGTGCCGTGGATTTGAGACGACACGGTGTCTCGCTCTCAAACAGGTACAGGCCAGACAGGATTTGAACCCGCAACCTGCGGTTTTGGAGACCGCTGCTCTGCCAATTGAGCTACTGGCCTACTAACGGTGCCTACTTGGCCTCACGATGCAAAGTGTGCTTGCGGCACCTTCGGCAATACTTTGGGAACTCGAGCCGCTGGGTATCGTTCCTGCGGTTCTTGCTTGTGGTGTAGTTACGCTCCTTGCAGTCGGTGCAGGCCATCGTGACCACGACGCGGTTCTCTTTCTTTGCCATGCTAGTCCCTTACACCTGGGCGTACGGTGCCAGGTGCCTTTCTAATCCAGAATTTTCGTGACGACGCCAGCGCCGACGGTTCGGCCGCCCTCGCGGATAGCAAATCGCGAACCAGATTCCAGCGCCACCGGCACAATCAGGTCCACCTTCATCTGGGTGTTGTCCCCGGGCATAACCATCTCCACACCCTCTTGCAGCTCGATGGAGCCGGTTACATCCATGGTCCCTACAAAGAACTGCGGCCGATATCCCTTGAAGAACGGCGTGTGCCGCCCTCCCTC
>DDYO01000129.1 GCA_002348045.1 Anaerolineales bacterium UBA2232 | reverse complement strand
GAGGATCACGACGTCGGGCCGTGTCTGGCGAATGGCGGCCAAAGACCCAGGCACATCTTGGGCCTGCCCTACCACAGCTGTTTCGGGCAGGTCCAACGCCACGGCGACTAGGTGTTCCCGTACGGTGGCTGAATCGTCGCTAATGAAGAGCTTGAGCTTGTCCATCACTTACGATTGTACACGTTTGGCAGGCTCAAGTCTATCGGTGGCGGTCTGATTCCGTTGTAGGCGCCAGGCTCGCTCACCTGTCCGTGTTTGTCCTACGGCACACTTGCGGGAGGAGCGAACCCGCAGGGATCGCGACGGCTAAGTCGGTGGCTAACACGGGGCTGTTCGGCTTTTCGATGCGGTCGTGGTGTGGACTGCAATCCACGAACTCAGTGGCAACCGTGCAGCAATACCTCGACACGATGGCCATGTTCGAGACCCAGTACCCCAGTATGCGTGTGGTGGGTTGGCTCTCCTCGCTGAGCTTGGACGCTCACGCTGCCGTACCTGCCACCGCTAGATTCCAGTAGCGTAACCGTACCCGCCTTCGTCAGGGGCCGCTAGTCGCCCAGACGAAGGCGGTGTTTCGCACGTATCCTCGGCCAACACCGGCGGGGTCATACTGGACGGGCAAGCGCATACGTTGCCATCTCGCACTCTGGGTACCCCGATCTGTTGGTATGCGTGGTCGCCGGCGGTCGCAACACCGCAAGCCAGATGGTCTCGGCCCCGTTCGTCAGATATCGTTGGCTAGGCAGCATCGCGTTCGAACGGCATCGCCCGGTGGTAGCATCACACAGGCGATGTACGCAAGGGTTGCCGGGATCGCCTCGCGGCCATAGCGGGCACCAGTTCGTAGCCTGGGGCGGGGCATTCGCCACTGGGTGGCAAGGCGATCTGCATGCTCAATGGGCCCAGTCCAACCCGCCATTTGCTGAGGGTGGCTAGCCAGTCGCTGGTTCCCCGTTTCCGGGAGACGATGCCCTAGACGATCAGCGCCGGCAGCGCAGCGATGGCGAAATCCGTCCAGTGGCCCCGGGAGGGAAGTCCCAGCATGATCGGGCGGCCGAACCACCAAATGGCGAAGGTGATCGGGTAGGCAAGGATGAACAGGGCAACCGAATGACCTTGGATCCACTCGGCAAACACATCTGATTTTGGCATCAGGGCATTGTTCATCGGATACTCCCTTGGGCAGCGCCTACCTGGCTCTCGCCGCCATCGCGTCGAAGAGCTTGCCGGCCCCCTTCTTCAGCATTCCCAGGCGAGTGGGATACCAGTAGTCAGATTCGAGCCAGCCCCTGTCCGAATAGTACGTGTAGTCGCGACTGCCATTGTCGAACTCTCGCTTCACACTCGTTCGGCCCATCCTGAAGGCCATGAGCTTGAACAACGTTGGCACCGGATAGTCTTGCTTCTCCAGCTTTGCGTAGTACCGCGTGGCCTGCCCGGCAAGGGCCCTATCCGTCTTGTGTTGCTCCTTCTCTGACATCGGCTCAAGCGCGGTAATGACACTGCCCTTGACGGTGTTGAAGCCCAGGCCAAAGGCCACGAAATCCAGGTAGTCGAGGATCTTGTCGCCGCCGTAGAAGCCCTGGGTGACGATGCCGGTATAGGTCTTGCCGAAGCAGAAGGGTCGGTGACCGCCATACCCCAACCTGTCGATGAACAGCTTCATGAGGGCGGACACCTGGAACATGTAGTTCGGCGATGCGAAGATGACCCCGTCGGAGGCGATCATCTTCCCAATCAGCACATCCCGGTCGTCCTTCAGCGGACAATACTCCTCGCCCTTCAGGAAGCACACCTTACAGCCTCTACAGGGCTCGAGCCGGTAATCGCTCAGGCGGACGATCTCGTGCTCGACATCGCCTCGTGCATGCAGATTGCTCAGGAACTGCACGACTGCGTCGTGCGTATGCTTCTTGCGGGCGCTTCCAACGAATGCGGTGACCCTCTTCATCTCCTCACCTCCCTTGCATCGCGATGGTCTCCTATCGGAGCCTCGTAGTGTCCGGGCGAGGCAGCCCTTCTCACCACGATCTGCTCGTAGTCTAGCGCGCGGCGAGGAGGCCCGCATCTGCCAAAGGGGATAACCGAGGTTTATTTGCCGGGTTTACTTGTAAACGTGTCTACCAGTAGACACGTTTGCTGGTAAACACGTCTACCTGCACGATGACTGAGGAGATTAGGGGAGGATACCGAGTTGCCTGGCGCGCGCTACCGCCTCGGTCCGGTTTGCGACATCGAGCTTGCGATAGATGCTGGAGGTGTGGGCCTTGACGGTGCCCGCGGCCACAATGAGCTGCTCGGCGATCCCCTGATTGGTCGTGCCGAGGGCCATGAGGTGGAGGACCTCCAGCTCGCGCTGGCTCAATGGCTCGACCAGGTCGCCGGCCGAGGAGGCCTTGTCCTTGGCTACCGTGACCGCATGCGGTTCGGCATCGAAGCGCGAGAGCAAGCGGATCGCGTAGTCGCGCAGAGAGCCGGCGCTGGCACGGGCCAGCCACCGAGCGAGCAGCATCTGCGCTGGCTGACCTTTGTCCAGGAAGACTCGCACATAGCCCTCTGGCTCAGCCAGGGCGAGGGCCTCTGACACAGCAGAAAGGGCAGCGCGTGTATCACCACACGACTGCAGCGCCTGAGCCAGCAAAGCCAGGATCTCGATCCGGCTACCCACTCGACCTCCGGCCTTGGCTGCATCGTCCAGCCGCGCCAAGAGCGCCGCCGCTTTCCCGCATTGATCCTGAGCAAGGAGCACGTGGGCCAGAGTTATGTGATCCTGTTCCAGTCGAAACGCCGGCACATCGTCTGGGTAAAGATGGTTGTCGTCAACCCAACGCAGAGCAGAAGAAAGGTCTCCTACCTTCAGCCAGAATCGCACCTGGCAGGACTCGACCCGGCTTCGTACCCCTGGGTACGTTGCATGGCTGCGGCAGAGTTGCATTGCCTTATCCAGGGCATGGCAGGCATCGTCCCACTTTCCCTGTGCACAGAGGACGTGTGCCAGGGTACCTTGGGCCATGGCCAGATTACTGGGGCTCCCGTAGCGCTCGCACTCGTCAACAGCCTCATAGGCTAGTGTCGGAGCCATAGGGAACTCGTTACGCTCACGGTACACATCGGCCAAGTCTTTCTTCACAGCGCTTGTCAAACGTGAGTGCTGCCAGCCGCGCTCAGCAGCTAGACCGAGAGCCTCCTGATACAGCTCCACTGCGGCTCGCAGACGACCCCGTATGCAGTCTATATGAGCCAGGTGGCGTATCGCCGCGACAGCGATGTGCGGGTTTCCCACGTCAATACTGTACTTCCGTGCCTTGTGCCAGGCCTCCACCGCACTGACCAGGTCTCCGCGCAAGTAGGGCGGGAAACCGAGAACCCATTGCACGTCGGAGCGGATCACTCGATCGCTGTCAGGCAACAGCTCGTCAGCTAGGGACACCTGCTCGGCAACACCCTCTGTGTCTCCAGCGAAAAGGGCCAGATAGGCGCGGATCATAGCGATGTTGCCCAACACATCCCGGTTGCCCATCGACCCGTCCGGGCCCTGCAGGTGCTGTTCGGCGTGCTGCAGCAGCTCCTCCACCCCGCGTGGCTGACAGCCCAGGATCAGGGACCAGGCCCTGTAGACGCCCAGCCAGGGCCGGCCATGGAGGTGCTCATCCGGCATGGTCTCCAGCCAGGAGATGAGTGTCGTCACGGATTCGCCGGTCATGCTGCTCATGGCCTGTTGCTCAATCAGACGCGCTGCGCGGCTCCAATCCTTTCCGGCGAGTGCATGATCTACCGCCTCCGTGGCTAGCCCGTGGCCCTCACACCAGTCGACAGCTCGTGCATGCAAGACAGGCAGGAGCTCATGCTGTGTCTGCTGCAATCGGGCCCGGAGAAGATCACTGAACAGTTGGTGGTAGCGATACCAGTTCCGCTCGTCGTCCAGGGGTACCAGGAACAGATTCGCCCGTTCCAGATAGTCAAGGATGAAAGATGAAGGATGAAGGATGGTAGAGGGTTGTCCTGCTTCATCCTTCATCCTTCCGCCTTCATTCTTTAGAAGCGCGTCACACAGGGGAGCAGTCAGGCGCTCCAGAATCGACGTACACAGAAGAAAACGCTGGACCTCCGGCGACTGGTTGGCCAGGACCTCCTCCAGCAGATAGTCCAGAATGTAGCGATTCGTGCCTGAGAATCCCTCGATAAACCCTGTGACATCCTCACGACCGCGCATAGAGAGCGCCGCCATCTGCAGGCCGGCAATCCAGCCCTCGGTGCGTGCCTCGAGCGCCGCGACCGATCCGGCATCCAGGTGGAGGCCCATGGCCTCGTTCAGGAACTGGGCTGCCTCGGGCTCAGTGAAGCCAAGGTCGGCGGACCGGAGCTCAACCGTCAGGCCGCGCGCTCGCAGCCGGGCCAGAGGAAGCGGAGGGTCGGAACGTGTAGCGATCACAAGATGAAACGTATGCGGGCAGTGCTCGAGCAGAAACGCCACTGCCTCATGCACTTCCGGGCTGCTTATGGACTGGTAATCGTCCAACACCAGGACCATATCCCTATTGGCGATGTCCAGATCATTGATGAGGCTGGTCAGTATTGTATCGGGCGATGTTTGCTCTGACGCCACCAGCAGTTGTGCGGCCTCGTTCCCGACCGTGTGATCAGCCTGTTGTAGGGTGGCGACCAGATAACTCAGGAAGCGCCCTATCTGGTTATCGTTCTTGTCGAGGGACAGCCAGGCCACGGGCATTCCGGCGCGGGGAGCCCCGGCTGCGACCAGCGTGGTCTTGCCGAAGCCGGCAGGGGCCGACAGGAGCACAAGCCGGTTGTGCAGGCCCTCGTCGAGCGCCGTCAGCAACCGCTGGCGGACCACAAGGGTGGGGCGCGGCGCCGGGACGTGGAGCTTGGTGGCCAGGAGCGGGATGCCCTGCCAATGTGCTGCAGGTGAGCCGGCAGTCGAGGCCGTCTCCGGCACGGGGTACACCTCCCCTCGAACGCTCCGACCGACCAGGTGAGCGAGTACCCCTATTATACGCGCGTACGGGGACAGCCGCAACAGCGCCGTCCCCGTAGGTCCTCACGCTAACCTCCCGCGAGCGCTTGGATCTCGCAGACGCCGCATCAACTGGCCGTTTTTCCGCAGAGTGCGGTAATCACGCCAGAACAGGATTCCTAACAGGGCGACTGCTATCCCTAAAACTGGCCCCCATGCGACGTAACCTATCATGACGATCTGGCTCCCCAGTCCATAGCCCAGAACAGAGGTAGTGCCGAGGACACCGTAGAGAAGTAACATCCCCGCGATGCAGCGTTCCAGCCTACCCTTGGTGAACAGAGGAGCAATCGTGAAGGCTGCCAAGCTAAAAAAGCCACCCCAGCCCAGCATCTCCAATGCGAAAAAGACTGAACGAGAGCCGTAGGGCAGAAACCGGTCCAGATCGGTGGCATCGGCAAGCATGAAGCTATGGCGGATGACGGTGAGCTGAGCAAAGCGGTTGTTACACACTACGCCAGAAAAAAGGATCGTGAACCCAAACCCGATCTGGCCCAGGACCTTCTTGTGCGGAGCAGCGGAATGGCAAATGCATGCCATCAGAATGACCAGCCCAACTGCTGAGAGAAGGGTGTCAAGGCCGGCCCATAGCGCACGTGGGCTGCTGGGCGGCATGGCTATCAGAGCATCCATCGATGGAACTCCCACCAGGATCACCAGGTAGGTAGTGCCCAGGAGCGTCAGGAACCCAGACGTCCACAACCCGATCTGCAAGGTTAACCTTGAGATGGCGAGATCCCGGCTTTCATTCTTGCGAATGAGCAGCGTTCCGGTGTTTCTGATCCTGGAGCAATGGGTCCTCACGGATGTCCCTCCTTACGTTCCACCAGACCGGCCCTTCCGTTGTCGAGCGCTTCAAATGAAGTCAAACACTTCCTCGATCGCTCCCCAGGCGATGAGGCCAACCGCTGCCAATAGGCCGATAACTGTCTCCCAGGAGATGTCGAACTCCGACCAGTGGCGTACTCTGTCAACCCGGGTAGACCAAAAGGACCTCTGCCGCCACAGATACTGGTTCGCCACGGCTGTCGGGATGAGTAAGTAGCCTGTAATCTCCCGGAATCCGGCTCTTGTCCACAGGATGGAGAAATCTAGCCCCACTGAATCGAGCGGGTTGCTGCAGAGGAAGGAATCCGTGCCCAGCATACCTCCGTAGATCCCATACAGGAGCCACGGGACAACGTAACCGTATGGAAAGCGGCCAACGGAGCACAAGCTCGCAGCAGCACAAAGTCCGCCGGTGAGCACCAGATTCCATAGAAACGTCTTGATGGTTTCGGAGAGCGACCCGATGTCGCACCCGACAGGAGAGATGGCCATTCCGGGGAGAAACCGGAAGAAACCGTCCGGCAGCCAGGTATCACTGACCAACCAGGCGGCAAACAGGACAATGGTCCCGATCAGCCAGGCGGCAGCAAACCGGATGATCAGGCGCCTATGGGTTAGTGATGCGAGCACTATCGTTCTCATGGGTCTCACGAAACAGCTGATTCTTCAGTCCAGGATCAGCTTCGCCCTCTGAAATCGCCGCATAGCCAGAGCGACGAAGGCGAGATCGATAGCGGCCAGGATCCCTGCCGCTACCAACGCGACCAACCTGCCATCCACCTGGCTCAGTCTGGTCGTCCAGTTCGCGATGACTTCGTCCGGAAGGACATCAAGAAGCACCATCGGCAGGATCGGGACCAGGCTAATGAGCCCCGTGACCTGTTGGGCTTGCCGTACCGTTGAAGAACGCAGCGAAATCAGCACGCCTATCACGGACGAGAGCAACGTGAACAGTAATGATACGGTGAGGATTCCCAGCGCCGCCTCGGTTGAGTACATCAGCAGGCGCCCTTTGCCCGCCGCAAGGTTCACCGTGATCAAACCGGCAATTGACCCAATGACTGCAATCCCCCACCCGTAGAGGGCGACTGAGATGATCTTCCCGAACAAGATCGTCCTGTCATGCAGGCGGCTTGCCAGTAGAGTTTCCAGGGAATGCCGTTCGCGTTCCCCAGCAAACGTGTCCGTGACGATATAGGTAACCATCAAGAACGGAACCCACACCCACCAGATCATATGGATCGGGCTGCTTACCCAGTCTTCTCCTGCCTGGATTGGGATCAGGACCCCCAACAATCCAACTATGATCGCGATGCTGATCCAGCCGCCGCGCCCGAACATGCCCTGGCGCGCCTGAAACAGCTCTCGGAACTCCTTCCATAAGATGGTGTTGATATCGGTGATCATCTCTGCACCTCCTGTTCTTCCTGCATCAGGGTCAAAAACACATCCTCCAGGCTTGCCTGCCCTTTGCGGACTTCCTCCACCTGTGCCCCTTTGCCCACCAACAGGCTCACAATGGGCGCCATTTCCACTGATCGTGCGAACTCGACCGTCAGGCGGTGGTCAGAGACCTCAGCAGACTTTACATCCGGGTTCGTTCTGAGGTCCGCCAGTGCAATCTCACTGAAACCGCTCCCGATGATCACGGCGCTGGGGTTGCCGCTGTTCAGGCGCAATTCCTCCACTGAACCCACGGTGAGCAGCTTCCCATCGCGGATCACCCCAACCTGCTGGCATAGCTTTTCGGCCTCTGCCAGGTTGTGGGTATTGAGGAAAATGGTCACACCTTCCATTCCTGCCAGGCTCTCCAGATCCTCCCGCAGGGCAACGGACGCCAGCGGATCCAGGCCTGCAGTCGGCTCGTCGAGGAATACCAGGGCGGGCTTCGCGAGCAGGGTGCGCGCCACGGCCAGCTTTTGTTTCATACCCCGGCTCCAGCTCCCGACCAGGTCTTTTCGGCGTTCCCAAAGCCCGATATGCTCCAGAAGCTCTCGGATGCGGGCCAGCCGCTGAGCAGCAGGCATCCGGTAGATACGGCCGTAGAACTCCAGGTTGTCTTCAGCACTCATTCGCTCGTACAGGCCGTGATGCTCGAGGAGTGCGCCCGTCCGAGCGCGGATCTCGTCTGCCTGGGTTGCCGTGTCACAACCAAGCACCCTCGACGAGCCGGAAGTCGGGGCGAGCAGTCCCAACAGCAGCCGTATCGTTGTGGTTTTCCCGGCGCCGTTGGGTCC
>DDYO01000208.1 GCA_002348045.1 Anaerolineales bacterium UBA2232 | reverse complement strand
CCACATAGCGGCGCTGCCCTTCCGCGTAAATCGTGTCAAACGCCAAAGACGACTTCCCTGATCCAGAGATTCCCGTGATCACCACCATACGATCCCGAGGAATCTCGAGGTTGATATCTTTCAAGTTGTGCTCGCGTGCACCACGAATGACAAGCTTATCCTGGGGCATCTCGCTCTTTCTCCCTATCGCATTGACAACACAATTCCTTGGTGCGTGCAAACCAGGGACTCCCACCCATTTATCTGCGTTCGTGCAGATCCCGTGAGGCAACTTGCTATTCTAGACCCAAAAGCCTTTCCGCGCAACCTTGCCGCACCCAGTGATAAGAAGCACACCACCAGCCACGAGTCTCAGCGAAGATCGCATCAGTAGCTGATCCTACAGGATTTGGCGGAATGCGCGTTGTCCTGTATAGTGAGCGCCGGATGCCGATGTGCCGTTCCAGCTCGGGAATGCGCGTCTAGGCTCCCCAATCTGTCCCACAGCCAGCGTTGCCGCTTCTGAGACCAGCCTCACTCCGCCATGACGCGGACCTTGCACCTTGAGTGTTATCAGTCGCGTGCGTCGGCGACGTGATTCTTGCAAAAGCCTGGCGGCCTAACTGCTCAGCCGGCCTCTACGTCCATTCTAGCGACTGCACCGACAGCGATACGACCACTCGACGCTGTCTCACCAAAGCAATCGACGCCAACGCATTCGATGCTATGTACAGTGAAGGGAGGGAGAAGCCTAGAAAGCCATAGGTCCCGTTCGCTGCAGGGCAGTCCCGGCAAGGCCATCCTGCAAAGTCCCGTAGCCACCAAGATATCCATCAGGAGGCGAATTATGTCACCGGCAAAGTCAGTGAGACACATGTTATCGATCCTCGTNNTCTCAGCGTGCGCCCCGGCTGCCCCAACGCCGACATCTGCGCCGCCAACCCAGGCCGCGCCTACAGCCGTGCCACCCACTGCGGCTCCGCCAACGGCAGCTCCCGTAACCGAAATCAAGATTGGTGCAGTGTTGCCCCTTACCGGTCCTTCCGCCCCCACCGGCCTTAATGCCAAGATCGCCCTCGAGGCTGCGGAGCTGATCATCAACTCGCAGGTTGACGACCTTGCAGGGATGAACTTTCCATTTGCGGCTTCCGTCGGTATCCCCGCGCTACAGAATGCCAAGATCAAGTTCGTGTTTGGCGACGACCAGAATGTTCCCGAAAAGTCCTTGGCTGAAACCGAGCGCCTGATTACGGCGGAGAAGGTCGTGATGATCCTGGGCGGCTACTCCAGCGCCTGCGCGGCCACCGGCAGTCAGGTCTGCGAGCGACTGGGCATTCCCTATATCGCTCCAACGGCAACGGCGCCCAACCTTACTGAGCGGGGCTACCAGTGGTTCTTCCGCCTCAGTCCTACCGACGACATCTTGGCGAAGAACACCCTCGAGTTCATCCGCGACATGAACGACAAGTATGGCACGAACGTGTCCCGCATCGCCACCATCCATGAGAACACCTTGTTTGGCGCACAGAACTCTGAGGCCATCAACCGTTGGGCGCGCGAGTTCAAGATCTCTGTGGTGGCCAACGTCCCCTACCCTAAGGAGACCACTGACCTGACCAGCGAGATCCAGATTCTCAAGGCAGCGCGGCCGCAAGTGATCATCCCTGCATCGTACGTTGCAGATGCGATACTGACATTGCGCACCATGAGCGACCTTGACTTTAACGTGGATGCCGTTGTAGCCCAGAACACCGGGTATACTGATTCCAGCTTCCTGTCAACCATCGGCAAGCCGGCCGATTATGTCATCTCCAGAGACACCTTTTCCCTGGACCTGTTCACCACCAAGCCCGCCATCGGCCCCATCAATGACCGGCTGTACAAGCCCAAGCGCGAACAGAACATCGACAGCACCGGCGCGCGCTGGCTCACCGGCGGCATGCTGGCTGCCGACGCTCTGCAGAGGGCTGCATCGGTCAAGCCCGCCGACCTCCAGAAGGCACTGGCGGCCTCCGATGTTGCGGGCAAGGACATCATCGTGCCCTGGGATGGCATCCAGTTTGACGAGAAAGGCCAGAATGTCCTCGCCAAGACCCTCATCCTTCAGGTGAAGGACGGGCGTTACTGGACCATCTGGCCTTTTGAGCTCTCCGTCATCGGCACGCCTGGTTGTCCGCTGGATAAGATCGTTTGGCCTATGCCCAAATGGTCAGAGCGAATGTAGGGTTGTCCTGACTGCACGTTCGCGCCCAGGGCAGGTGCCCTGGGCGCGAACCATGTCGTGTGCGGGGAGGTTTGGTGGAGAATTTCGTCATCGTCCTGCAGTCGCTCATCGGTGGAATCCTCATCGGCTTTATCTTTTCCCTCGTTGCGGCGGGGCTGAGCCTGATCTGGGGCGTCATGCGCTTGGTCAACTTTGCGCACGGCGACTTTATGATGCTGGCCATGTACGCCACCTTCTGGGCATTCACTCTATTCGGCATCGACCCCCTTGTCTTTCTACCCGTTGCGGTGTTGCTCATGTTCGTTCTCGGTGTCTTGGTATACCGCGGTCTCATCGTGCATGTGATTGACGCTCCCTCCACCGCCCAGACCTTTGCCACCTTCGGCCTGATGATTCTCATCCGCGGCGCGGCGCAGTATCTGTGGACACCTAACTATCGTCTCATCAACGAACCCCTGGCCAGCGGACGGTTCATCATTCCGCCCGGGCTTTCGATCGGTAAGCCGCAGCTGCTGGCTGCCGTAGGAGCGGTGGCGGCCTCAGCGTTTCTGTACTGGCTCATTCAGACCACGGAAATGGGGCGCGCGCTGCAGGCCGTTTCCGAGGACAAGCAGGCGGCGACGCTCATGGGCATCGACAGCGACCGAATGTACTCCCTGGCCTGGGGAATCGGCCTCGCCTGTGTAGGCGCCGCTGGAGCGTTGCTTTCGATGTACTACTATATCTTCCCCGATGTCGGTGCGCTCTTTGGCCAGATGGCGCTGGTCACCGTAGCCATGGGGGGCTTTGGCAGCATCGTGGGCAGCTTTGTCGCCGGCATCATCAACGGACTAGTCATGGTGGTCAGCGGACTGGTCTTTACACCGGCATTCAAATACGTGGGCGTCTTTGCCGGCTACCTGGCCATCGTACTCTGGAGAGCCTGGCGTTCACCGAGCGGCATGGGAGAGAACTAGCATGAGTGCCAAGACATCCCAACCAGGCCGGTCCATTGCCTCTCACTTGAAGACCGCCGTTCTCATCGCTTGCGGAGTGGGACTTGTCATCTACCCTTTCCTGTTTGACACTTCGTTCCCACTGCACCTGATGATCATGATCTTGATCTTTGCCACTGTAGCCACCGGCTGGAACATCCTGGGTGGTTATGCCGGACAGGTTTCTCTGGGTCACGCCGTCTACTTTGGCATCGGCGCCTACACTTCGACTCTGCTGTTCATGAACTGGAAGGTGACCCCCTGGTTGGGTATGATTGTTGGTGGGATAGCGGCCATTGGCGTATCGGTGCTCATCGGCTATCCCTGTTTCCGCTTGGGCGGCCGCTACTTTACCATCGCCACTCTGGTCCTTGGAGAGGTCATGGCGACAATCTTTCTCAACTGGCCGGCCGTCGGAGGAGCGGTAGGGCTCTTCATCCCCATGGTGCCAGAGGGATTCTGGAACATGCAATTCCACAGCAGCAAGCTTCCCTACCATTATGTTGCTCTGGCCTTTCTCGCCGCTTCTATCGCCACCACATACTGGATTGACCACTCTCAGATTGGCTACTATCTCCGAGCAATCAAGGGTGATCCCGATGCGGCCCGCAGCCTTGGCATCAGTACTATCAAGTACAAACTCCTGGCCATGGCGTTTAGCGCATTCTTTGCCGCCCTTGGGGGCACACTATACGCACAGTACGTCCTTTACATCGACCCCGGCAGCGTGATGCCCGCCACGATATCTTCCCTGGTGACGCTCATAGCCGCCCTCGGTGGCATGGGCAGTCTGTGGGGACCCACTCTTGGCGCGCTAGTCCTCATCCCTGTTGCTGAACTCACACGGGCATATTTGGGCGGCGGAGGTCGCGCCCTGAACCTGGTCATCTACGGAGCTATTGTGGTCATCGTCGCGGTGTTCCAGCCAGAGGGGTTGATCGCCCTCCCGAAACGCTTTAGGCGAAGGAGCTGACGCCGATGCCACTCCTTGAAGTTGTCGATTTGACGAGAAAGTTCGGCGGTCTGGTCGCCAACAACAACATCACGATGAGCGTTAACGAGGGCGAGATTGTCGGTCTCATAGGCCCCAATGGCGCCGGCAAGACGACACTTTTTAACCTCATCACTGGCTTCTACCCGCCCACCTCCGGCAGCATTGCGCTCGACGGCCAGGACATCACCGGCTGGTCGCCGGATCGGCTGTGCCACCGGGGCCTCTGTCGTACCTTTCAGGTTGTGCGTACTTTCAAGTCCATGACGGTGTGGGAAAACGTCATGGTTGGCGCTTTCTCTCAAGAATCATCAACATCCAGAGCCCGGCAGACTGCCTTGGAGGTGCTGGAGTTCACCGGACTGGCGCCCCGTCGTGACGCACTGGGTTCTGACCTCACCATTGCCGACCGCAAGCGACTGGAGCTCTCCAGGGCGCTCGCTACCCGCCCAAGGTTGATCATGCTGGATGAAGTTATGGCCGGCCTTAACGAGCGTGAAGTGTCAGACGCCGTGCAGTTGATCAAGGCGATTCGTCAGCGCGGCGTCACGGTCCTGATGGTCGAGCATGTCATGGAGGTCATCATGCCGATCTCCGACCGCGTGGTCGTGCTCAATTATGGCCAGAAGATCGCCGAGGGCCCCCCATCTGTCATCAGCCGGGACCCAATGGTGATAGAAGCATACTTGGGGGAGGACTTTTGTGCTCCAAGTTAAAGGAATCAGAGTGTCATATGACGGGGTACCCGCGTTGCACGACGTCTCATTCGATGTGCAGACGGGCGAGTTCGTTACCATCGTGGGCTCCAATGGCGCCGGAAAGAGCACTATTCTCAAAGCCGTTTCCGGGCTTATGCGCCCGGACGCAGGAGAAATCTGGTTCGACGGAAAGCGAATTGATCAGGTGCCAGCGCATCGCATTGCGGCGCTCGGTATTGCCCACGTGCCCGAGGGCAGACGGCTATTCAACCGTCTTTCCGTCTGGAAGAACCTCTACCTCGGCGCATTTACCACCAAGTCCGAGGCCGAGCGTCGCCGCCGCCTCGACAACGTTTTTGCCCTGTTTCCCCGCTTGGCGGAGCGCCGGGACCAAATCGCGGCAACCCTGAGCGGTGGCGAGCAACAGATGGTTGCCATTGGCCGTGGCCTCATGCTGGGGCCCAAGCTGTTGATGCTGGATGAACCGTCCCTCGGCTTGATGCCGCTGCTGGTAACCAGCATGTTCAAAGTCATCGACCAGATCAACGAGACAGGAACTACCGTACTCCTAGTCGAACAGAACGTCCGCCGCGCGCTCAGCCTGGCGGACAGGGGGTACGTCCTGCAGACCGGTCGGACCATCATGGAGGGCAAATCCGACGAGCTCTTGTGTTGCGACCTGGTTCGCAAAGCCTACCTGGGAATCTGAGGGAACACTAATGTCCATTTCGGTCAAGTCCTACACCCAGTCCCTGACAGACTATATCCAGCGAACCTCCTTTGACGACCTGCCTGCGGCGGTGGTCCGGCAGGCCAAGGCAGTGCTCCTGGACACCATTGGCTGCATGCTGGCAGCCACGGCGCCCGACTACCGTGCCAGCGCACTGATCACCGATTGGATTCGAACGACGGGAGGCAGCCCCGACGCCACGATCATGGGGATGCCTGACCGGTCCAGCACAACCCATGCCGCTCTGGCCAACGGCACCCTCGCCAACAACATCGAGCTGGATGACAGCCATCCTCTGTCAGGAGCTCACGTGGCAACCGTTGTGGTACCGGCCGCCCTCGCCGTCGCCGAGCACAAACGGCAATCCGGGCGCAACCTGCTCCTGGCCCTCGCCATCGGCTATGATGTGGACGTGCGGCTCGTGCTGGCCATGAACCCATCGTCCCTCTACCAGCGGGGCTTTCACCCATCGGCCGTCTGCGGCGGTTTTGGCGCCGCGGCAGCAGCGGGAAAGCTGATGGGGCTGTCTTCAGTGCAGCTCACCCACGCCCTGAGCCTCGCCGGCAGCCTGGCATCCGGCCTGATGGCCTGGGAGACTGACCCCACCCAGATGCCCAAATCACTTCAAATGGGCATCGCCGCTAGCAACGGCGTCATGGCCGCTTCGTTGGCTGCGGTGGGCTTTTGCGGCCCTGCTGACATTATTGGCGGCCGCTATGGGGTTGTCACCGCTTTCTCCGACGCGCCCGACTGGCATTGGCTCACCCACGAGTGGGGAACTCGCTTTGAGATCTGCCACACCGGTCTGAAAAAGTACGCTTGCTGCCGCTTTCTCCATGCGGCCCTCGATGCCTTCCTGGCTGTTCGCCAGAAGCACAACCTGGCACTGCCTGACATCCAAGAAATCACCATGCGACTGCCCGCTGCCGGCGCCCCTATCGTCGACCGCAATGAGCTCCTGTCGCACAATGCGCAGTATGTCCTTGCCGTAGCCGCCCGCGATGGCAACATCATGCCCCATCACATCTACTCGGATCAGCGCAGCGACCCCCTCATAGGTGGGCTCATGGACCATGTCTTTGTGGTTGCCGATGACGAGCTTACCGATGTCTCTGAGGGCCGCTTCTCCGAGCCGGCAATCGTCCGGGTCACCCTGCGAGACGGTCAGACGTGGGCCGAACGATCCGACTATGCCAGCGGAGACCCAGAGAAACCCCTGTCAGAGCGAGAGCTTCTGGCCAAGTTCTATGAGCTGGCCACACCCATAATCCCCATTGCTCAGGCCGACCGTATCGTTGAGCTCATTCAGACGATGGACGCTTTGCCTACTGTCACTGTGTTAACCGACTGCCTCAGTGGACGGAGATGACAATGCCCAAGCCCATTGGCTACTATACCGCCGAGATCGTCAGCTTTTGTACAGCGCTCCACTACGACATGTTGCCCGAGCCAGTCGTCTCCGAGGCGAAGCAAATCACCCTCGACCTGCTGGGAGCCATGATCGCGGCCTCGGTGCCCACCTATTCGTCCACCCGCCTCCTGGGAGACCTAGCTGAGGCCCAGGGCGGTCATCCTGAGTGCACCATCGTCAACCGGCCGATGAAGACATCCTGTCTTAACGCAGCCCTGGCCAACGGGACAATGGGTTACGCCGCCGACATCGAAGGCGGAATCATCAGTCCCCTCGCGAGTCAACATGCCGGCGCGGTGCTGGTTCCGACCGCCATCACGGTGGCCGAACGGCAGCAGAGCACCGGCAAAGATTATGTCACCGCACTGGTCATCGGCTTTGAAGTTGCCGGCCGTGTCGGTGACGCTGCCCGAACCCCATACTCGTACCCCCACTCGTTCCATCCGTCAGCCCTTTATGGGCACTTTGGCGCGGCTGCTCTCGCTGCCCGCTTGCTCCACGCCGACACTGTGGAGCTTGCCAACGCCCTCGGGCTGGCTGGCGCGACCGCGGGCGGCCTGATCAACTGGGTCACCGATCCCACCGAGAACTCACGCCCATACGTCATCGGCATCGCAGCGCAAAACGGCGTACGATCCGCCCTTCTGGCCAAGATGGGCTACGGTGGGCCGCCATTTATCCTTGACCCCACCAAGTACAATATCTACGATGCCTACTCAGGCGAAATGCACCTCGACCGCCTGGTGGAGGGCTTGGGCGACAGATTCTGGATCATGGATAACCTCGGAACCAAGGCGTTTGCCGGCTGCCTCGATATTCACTCTGGCCTGGATGCTCTCCTGCAACTCTTGCTGGAGAATCGGCTCCAATCTGAGGATATCTCGGCCATTGAGCTCCGTGTAAAAAAGGACCGGGCGCCGGTAATTGACAACAACGAGCTCAAGTCCCACAATGCCCAGTACATGATGGCAGTCGCAGCAGTGAACGGACAAATCACGCCTACGGATATTCTGCTTGACCGCCGCGACGATCCAAAAGTACGCGAAATGTACGGCCGCATCACCCTCATAGGTGACCCAGCGTTGGACGATTATGCTGCGGACCGCCCTGCTGTTGTTCAGGTAACAACTACCGATGGACGCCGCCTGATCAAGTCGGTAGAATGGCCAAAGGGGGCTCTGCAGAACCCACTTACCGCAACAGAGTGGGAGGCCAAGTACTTGAGTTTGGCGGCGCCCGTTATGGGGCATGAGCGGGCGGCCCGGCTTAGTCAACTTGTCAACAATTTGGAGGACCTAACAGATACCGCAGAGTTGACGGAACTGCTCCGCCCTCCTTTCGACTAGCACTGCGTTACGCTTGGCATCACGCCATCATCGATAGCTTGGAGGATTTTGTGACTGACGCAAACACACGTGACCACGTCAGCGGCGCCGCGTCCAGTGAGAGCGGCTATGAGAANNTGACCTTCGGCACACCATTCTGCGCGGGCTGGGCTACCGCGACAGTGACCTGAAGCGCCCCCTTATCGCCGTCGTCCACGCCTGGAGCGAGATCACCACCGGTCATTTGCACCTCAGGCCGCTGGCCGAGCAAGTGAAGCAGGGAGTATGCCTTGCCGGCGGGCAGCCCGCTGAGGTCATCGTGCCGGGCATCTGCGGGTCAGTGAGCGGCGGAGCGCCGTCGTTCCGCTACAACCTGCCGTACCGCGATTTCGCCGCAGCCATGGTGGAGACCATGCTGGCCCTCAAGCGCTTTGATGGCGCTGTGTTGATCCCCACCTGCGACAACGTGGTTCCCGCCTACCTCATGGCGGCAGCGCGAGTGAACATTCCCAGCCTGCTGGTGTGCGGAGGCTACGCCCGGCCCGGGTGTTTCCAGGGTCAGCCCATCACCATGATGGACACTCAGCGAGTCTACGGCAAGTTCCTGCAGGGAACGGCCTCAGAAGCGGACATTGATTATGTTGTGCATCATGCTTGCACCGGACCCGGCTCCTGCCCAGAAATGGGCACTGCCAACACCATGACCGGAGTGGCTGAAGCGCTGGGAATGACCTATCCAGGCAATGGTAGCATGGCTGCCGATGAGCTCGACCTGCTGCTGCTCGCCAAGACCGCTGGCGAGCGGGTGGTGAGCCTGGTGAGGGAGAACCTGAAGCCATCGACGATTATGACCGAAGCAGCCCTGCACAACGCCATCCGTTTCGTACTGGCGGTCGGCGGATCGCCCAATGCGGTCATCCACATGCCGGCTTTGGCCAAGGAGTTGAACATACCACTTCCACTGGAGCTGTGGGACGAGCTCAGCAGGAAGACCCCATTCATCGCCCGCATTCGACCTAACCACCCCACCTACACCATGGTCGAGTTTGAAGCTGCCGGGGGCGTGCCCGCTGTTCTGGCTCAACTTGCCCCGCTCTTGGACTTGGATACGCCCACCATCACCGGGCTTACATTGGGCCAGAACATTGCTGGGGCCGTATTGCTGGACAGCCGAGTCATCCGGTCTCTCTCTGATCCATTCATGCCCGAGGGCGGCCTCGCTGTCTTGAAGGGAAGCCTGGCGCCCGAGGGAGCCATCGTCAAGCAAAGCGCCATGGCCCCGGAGATGCAGCACCATAGCGGTCCTGCGCGAGTCTTTGACTCGGAGGAAGAGGCGATAGCAGGCTTGAAAGCCGGTCGCATTCACGCGGGTGATGTAGTGGTCGTGCGCTTCGAGGGACCCAGGGGCGCACCTGGAGCTCGCGAAGTCTATCACCTTGCCCACTTTATCTCGAGCGCAGGCCTCGACGCCACCGTTCCTGTCTTGACCGATGGCCGATTCTCTGGTACTAACAAGGGCGGCGCGATCGGCCATATTTGCCCCGAGGCCCAGGAAGGCGGTCCCATTGCTCTGGTGCACGAAGGAGACCGAATCGTGATTGACGTGCCCGGTCGCCGGCTGGATCTGGAAGTAGCTCCTGAGGAGTTGCAGCGCCGGGCATCAAACTGGACAGCACCGCCCCTCAAGACAACGAGAGGTGTACTGGGAGCCTACGCTCGGCTGTCCAGCTCACTGTCCACTGGCGCCACTTTGTTCTCTGACTAGCAGTAATCGACGCAGGCCGGCCATGGAGCCGCGGCTTGCCCAAACTCAATTGAGGAGGAACCTCACATGAACCTGACCGGAAAGGCCGTCGTTGTTCCAACCGTAACACCGTTCACTGCCGACGGAGAACTGGACGAACCCAAAGTCCGCCAACTGGCTAATCATCTGATCGACAAAG
>DDYO01000256.1 GCA_002348045.1 Anaerolineales bacterium UBA2232 | reverse complement strand
GGTCTTGCCAGTGCCCCCCTTGCCGCTCGCTACTGCGATGATCATTTGGAATCCTCCTCACTTACTGTGCTCAAGTTTCACCCGCGCGGGCGGGCGTCATCGGCGCAAGGTAGCGGCTAACCGCACCAGGTATCGAGTTCATAGGTGATCAGGCCCAGTACCTCAATGTGGGTCAATGACAACCTCGCTACGGATGGTCCAGATACGCGATTGCCTTGCGAAGCGTGTTCACAGCCAACTCCGCGCAGTGGGCACTATCTTCAGGCAAGCCGTCCAACGCCTTGATGATATCTTCGGGCTGAATCTTGCCAGCGTCTTCCAGAGTCGTGCCCTGTACCATCGCCATCAGCATATTGCCGCAGGCCAGGGACGATTCGCAACCATCGGTGGCGAACGTGGCCTCCTGGATTGTTCTGCCATTCAGCCTCAGGTAAACCTCCATAGTATCGCCACACGGACCCGTGACGATAGCCTGCGCATCGGCGGCCTCTATGCGGCCGAGGTTTTTCGGATTGCGCGCCAAATCAAGCGCCCTAGTCGAATAGTGCACGTGTTTCGTTTCCTCTCTGTTTGGAGTGCTCGGCTTCTCGCACAGGGGTGCAGCACACCTGCCCGCCAGGGACAGAAGTGCATCCTGCCGATGTTACTCCCGGGTCATGGTTGCCCCGCATTTGGGGCACTTGCGCTTGTTGCAGGGCTGTCCAACCTGGTGCGGCACCTTGTGCCCGCAACTAGGGCAGACGCAGTCTCCGCCCGGGCCAGCGCCTGTCCCGCCGCCCATACGTCCGGGCCCTTGTCCCTGGCCCCGGCCACCTCCACCACCTTGTCCACCACCTTTTCCTCTACCCATGGTCGCTTCTCCTTTCATTTGGCGCTATTGGTCCAACCGGCTCAGCCGATTGGCGACCTCGTCCATCTGCTGGCGAAGCATCTCTGCTTCCTCGCGCAGCCGCCCAAGGTCATCCTTCTCGTACTCCCCTTCGGCAGGGATGGTGCCGTGCCCATGTTCCTCGCTCTCCTTGCAGGGCGCAGCGCCTTTTAGCTGACCGCCCAGATACCGCTCCACGGATTGGCGAACGGTACCATATGCCCCGGTTACGCCTTCGATGCCAAGTTCTTGGAAGAACATGATGGCGCGGCCGCCCATGCCGCCCGCCAGCATCACGTTCGCACCGAGGCTGTGGATGAAGCCCGGTACCTGACCAGGCTCGTGTTGGCCGTAGAACGGGCTGTCCACTTCTTCAACGCCCGTAACATCATGTCCCTCGACATCTACCAGGATGTAGTAAGGGCAGCGGCCAAAATGCGGGCTGACCACACTCTCCAACCCTTGTTTGTTGTCTGCAGAAACTGCGATGCGCATCTCTATCTCTCCCGTTCCAGTTTTTCGATTTGTTCCATTGTCTCGGCCAACTGCTGGCGCAGGCTCTTGAGCGTCTCTCGCAATTGCGCCAACTGCGGCTCGCTCGGAGAGGCGGTCGGCGCTGGTTGAATTGGCATCGCGGGCCCAACTACGCTGCGCCTGCCCATGCCGCGTCCCATTCCCATGCCACGCCCTGGATCAGAAGTTGCGCTGCCACCCATGCCAGCATGGGCGGCAACGTTGGCTCCACCCATTGGCTGAAGCTGATTGGCCTTGAAGGCCTCTACAGCCTGGCGTACGGTTCCTTCATGCACGAGGTAGCCGGGCACGCCCGCCGCTTCCAGGACATTGTAGGCGTTGGGTCCCAGGTTGCCGCTGAGCACCGCCTTGGCGCCATGTTCCACCACGAACTGCGCTGCCTGGATACCCGCACCCCCACCCTGATTCATCGCTGGGTTGGGCACGGCCTCGAACTCCATCGTATCAGTGTCCACGAAGAGGTAGGTGGGGCATCGCCCGAACACCGGGCTGGCCGGGGCATCGAGGGTGTTGCCTTGTGCTGAGACTACGATTTTCATTGTCGATCTCCTGTGTTGAGTATTTTTGGAACGATTTGCGGATCCGTCGTCACGGTGCGGGCAACGCCGAATTCTCAGGGATCTCACCGGGAACTAGTCCCTTGTGTACAGCCATGTGCTGATCGTAGGTGTCAAGAAAATGGTGGAGCACCCGGTCGGTCTCGCGCAGGTCGCGCACCCACATGGCGAGATATTCGTCTCCTTGCTCTGTGGTATGATACACGCGGCGAGCAGGCCCTGCGTTGCTGGTGTCCCAACGCGAGGCTACGAACCCTCGGTCCTCAAGTTCGCGCAGGAAACGGTAGATCGTGCTCGAATCGACTGGATTCTGCTCAAAACCGAAGGGATTCAGTCCATCCACAAGTTCGTATCCGTGGATCTCGCTGCAGTGTACGAGCAAGAGGAGGCATGGCTCCAGGAAACGGTCTATGTGTCTGGGGCACGTTTGTGCGCCCTCTCTGTTGCGGCGACGACCAGGGGGCATCGTCCAGACTCCTTTCATACATCGCTATTTGCATGCTGCATATAAATGCTATCACAGATTATTCGTTTTGTCAAGTTACTGGTGATCCGCGAATAACAGCATCTTATCTATTGACAAACTGCTAGTAGTGCGGTATACTGGATTGTGGAGCATAAGCAGGACCTCATCACGCGGGAGCGAACGGAATGAGGGGCGAAGGCCTTGCAGGAGACCCGCCAGATGATCGATCAAATTCCCGCAAGATACGCTCTACACATGAACGAGGGCGAGGGTGAATACCATTGAGGCGCTGCTGGCAGACCTGAGAGCGGACGCGCCGGTACTTCAAGTGTTGCTGGGCGTTTTCTGGACAGCGGTCCTGCTGAAAGAGGAACACGTACACAACTCAAAGAGGGGACTCACATGAAAAAGATCGGGGTTATCATCTGTGACCGGTATCACACCTGTGCAGGTGGCAAATGCCTTCGTGCCCTGCGCAATCGGGAGGGGGCCTTTTCCCTCTACCAGGGCGAGGAGGTGGAACTGGTGGGCTATACCACCT
>DDYO01000079.1 GCA_002348045.1 Anaerolineales bacterium UBA2232 | reverse complement strand
CCCCCGAGCTTATTCCACACTCTCGCCATGCAGAGTGCAGGTTGCTATGCGGTTCAGGTGCATGGGTGCTCTCGTCACGCCTCAGTTTGGCATCACGGTCTCAACCGGTCTACAATGAACGTGCGCCCAAACCTGTGAATGAGGACAAGTTGATTCACTCCCCGCGGCTGCGCCGACAGTGGCAGCTGTTCGAACAAAGACAATACCGCACCGCCCTGGCTCAAGCCATGCTGATGATAGAGTACCTCCAGGGAGCGGACCTTCGCGACGGTCTCCACCTGATAGGTATGACCCACTACCGGCTTGGCCAGTATGACCAATCCGCCGATTGGCTAGGCCGCGCGTGTCACGGATCCGAGGAATCCGCAGACTGGCTCAACCTGGCGGTTGCTGCGGTGCTGGCTGGCCGGGTTGATCAGTCGGAGGACGCGTTCGCTCAAGTCCGGATCTGTCAGCAAGCTGCCAAGCACGCACAACCTCCAGGCCTCTACCGGCAAATGCTCTGGTACGCCGAGGCTTTGACCCAAGGCAATGAGTTTGATCCGCTGTGGCCTCTCATGGATGAACTTGCAAGCGCCTATCGGCATATCCGCTCGACGGATGTCGTCTCACTGTACGTCGCCAACATGCCGTTCCTGAGCACCTTTCTCGAGCTGTCCCAGCGGGCGTGGCGCCGTGCTGGACTCGCGTCAGAGATGAGGGATTGGCTCCAGGGCCTGGCCGATGGACTGGATCCCGAGGGTGCGGGGAGGGTGATGAGAGTCATACAGCAGCTCGATGGTTCACCGGCGTCCGGTCTTGCCAACAAGGATTCCAACAGTTTGCGTTTCCCGGTCAAGGGCCTATAATAGTGCCATTGCCCCTGTAGCTCAGTGGATAGAGCGGCGGCCTCCGGAGCCGTGCGCGGGCGTTCGAGTCGCCCCAGGGGCGCCTGTTCTTGCGAAAGACACGGTGTGCTGGGCCTAAGGGAGCTCAACACTGGCGACCTCTGGGCCGGTGTGCTCGACACTGGGGCGTTGGCCAAAGGCAACCAGTACTCTGCCGGCTTCGACGTTTCTCTCCCCCTCTAAAGTAATGACGGTCTGTTCAGGGCGCCCTGCGTCGCCTGTGCTTGGGTGATGCGGCTGGCTGCAAGCACATTGTTGCAGCGCTGCTCAAGCCAGCGGGCCGTGGCCAGCCCCAGGTCGGCTGCCATCTCAGGCAGCGACCCATCTCTCGTGGCGACAGCGCCGACCTTGGCGCCGAAAGCGCCCACCAGGTGCGCCAAATCGATCCCCAGGCGATGGGCTCTACAAAGCCATCACCCTCTGGCAGCTACCGGCCAAAAGAGTCAGGGCTCTTATTGGCGGGGCAGGCTGATGCTCGCCGCAACGACGTAGGTGGCAGGTACACACAACGGTGACTCTGTGGAGCGATCGTATTGACTACTTGACAAGGCTTCGCCCGCCGTAGACAATCATCATGTACCGTCTGGCGTGGAACTGGTGACATAATTCGATCTAGAGGAGGAGCCGTGGCCAAGGAAAGTGTCGCGCAAATGCTCGAAGCACTGAAGGAGTTCGATACGCCATCCATCACGAACGTGGTGGCCACCTACCCAGCCAACCCGTTGTGCCTGGGCCTGTACAACCCGTGGACGATGAACTGGTACACCGACCAGACCATTCGGTGCATGTACCCGGAGATGGGTCCCGTGGTGGGGTATGCTGTGACGGCGGTATACGGAATGCCGGATCCTTCGTACAATCGGCTCGGCTTTATGGACATCATCGATGCCCTGGACGCCTCGCCCAAGCCGACCATCTTCGTGTTTGAGCAGCGTTTCCCGCCCGAGATTGCCGGCAAAATCGGACTTTCTGGCGGCAACATGACCTCGGCGATGAAGGCAGTGGGCTGCATTGGCGCCATCTCCAATGGTCCTTCGCGGGATATTGACGAAATCCGTCCGATGGCGTTCCAGTACCTACTCAGCGGCATCACCCCAGGGCACGGAACGATGGCGGTTCACGCCATCAATGTCCCCGTGCACGTGGCCAGCATGGACGTCTCGCCTGGGGAGATCATCCACATGGACGAGAACGGCGCGGTAAAGTTTCCTGCGGACAAGCTGGAAGCAGTTCTGAACAATGTGCGGGCGCTGCGAGACGAAGAGTCTGCGCGCATGGGAGCGCTGAAGGGGCAACTGACCGCGGCGCAGGTTCGGGCGATCTTCTCCGGGAAGTCGTACGGGCAGGAGACCAAGAAGTAGAGCGCTCTGGAAGCCGTCGGCGGCAGTGCAGTAGCGGCCGTGTAGAACGCGCAGCCGTCGATCTGACAGGGTAGTACCCTTCAGCCTTTGTCGTCAGAACGCAGCTGCGGCGTGGACAGGCTGGATAGCCTAGCCTCAAGTTGTGAAGCTCCAGCCTGTCCCGGTCTGTGCCTCATGGGGGTAGACCAGTCTTCATCTACCGGGACCTGTGCTCCGGGCATACGCCAAGATGGTGTCCCATTTGATGTCGGTGGGCACTGGCGACGTGCCCTTGTGGTCGGACACCCACAGAACTGCTTCTGGGCGCAGGCGTACCTTGACCTCCGGCAAACGCGCCTCCAGTTCTTTGCGGTCAGCGACAAAGAGCTGAATGACATCAACGTTCGCATCGCGCTGTTCCCCTACGATCGCCTCAGGTGGGAGAGGATCCAGCACACAGCGATCGTCCTCGGGCGGGTCAATCAGCCACACGAGGGAGTTGGCCGCGATTCGCAGCTCTTGAGCGAGCGATTACGCCGACACCAGGTTTCCTGCTTTCACCAGGGGCTGTCGCGTTACAACTCGTCGGCCGCTGACTGTGAGTTAGTCACCTGCAGCGAACCCGGTCAGAGCATGTGCGACGAGCCGCGCCTGCCCCTCGCATCGACGCGTCCGTCTTGCGCCGTCACAGGGGTTGCAGTAACTTCCCGCAAATGCCCTGGCCGGCCATTGGGCTCCCACAACTATACGATGTGGTCATTCGTCCCGGCGAGCTGGCGCAAGAGCTCAGTCTGCCCAGTGTGGTACGTGTCGTGGTAGTAAAGGAAGAACACGGTCTGAGCGACTGTACGCTTGCGCCCAGCGAACTCCCTCTCGGCCTTGAGGACATCCTGGCTAGCTCGCGGCAAGGCGGTGGAGATCGCTTCCTGGGTTTTGTCGAGATCGGTCAGCAAACGCTCCAGGGGAATGACATCGGCGGTATCGCAGCACACGGGGTCAGAGCCATGGCTGTACCGACGGTAGGCCTTGACTTCTGCTTCAGCCATAACCGGCGAAGCCTCAAGAAGGTCAAGGATGCGGTTGCGGTCGTCCACAATGTGCCCAATGACCCAGTTCATGCAGTTGCCGCGAAACGGCGGCTGCAGCAAGCACTGGTCGTGGGTCAAACCCTTGGTCTGCTGTTTGATGAGGTCCGCGTTGCGCCGAAAGGCATCGGCTAGCTCGATTGCATTGATCACGGTGATTGCTCCTTTCAGGGAACTGATGGAATTGGCCAGAGTTTAGGAACTACCCGTCGATCCAACAAGCCTATCTTGGCCGCTGGCCAGGAGGAGGCAGCAGTTCCAGTGGTCGTTAACGGTAGTCGACTACGTCGATTAGCTTGGCGCTCCAAGCACAGTAGCGCTTGACTGTATCCAGAAAGTACTCCAGTTCGCTCTCCACGAACCACGGGGCACCGTCGCACAGCTCGATGGTCATTTCGGCCATCTCAATGTCCTGTGGGTCCAGATGCCAGCTCCAGGGCTGATTGTGATTGGCCTGGCCCGGGCCGCGCCCCAGGGCCCCGTTTGGGATGTTGGCCTGGCTCTTGCCGGCCTTGAGGTCCAAGATCTGCTGTATCGTTGTGGGATTGGTGACCCACACTTTGAACCGCTCACCAACCACCTCAAAGGTGGCAACGATGCCGCCAGACAGCGGATTTGGCGTGGGTGTCGGCTGCGGAGCTTGACAAGCACACAACAACAGCAGTGCTGCAGCCAGGATCGCCAGGATGGTATGTCTCATGCTAGTGTCGCTCCTTTCATTGTTCTACGCTCAAGATCAGCAGGGTCGCGAGCCTGTCCGTTCGTGTCCGCCACAAGCGATCCTGCCATGTGCGCTGGCCGGGGCTCTCGTTGACCAGACGTCCCCTGAGACACAAGATGCCAATGGCCTCGAGGCAGTCACTCGGACGCGCGCCAGATTCCGGTCGAGGGCCTGATGAATCCACGGTGCACGCGGTTGGCATCGTCGGTAGTAATGAATGCTTGCTCATCGGCTTGCTGCACCAGCCGCTGCACTGCCGGCAGGTCGCGTCGCCGAGCGACTGTGGTCACCACCTGCACCTTGCCGTTCAGGCCGGTGCCCACCATTTCTGTCACACCGTAGCCGGCTGCTCGGAGGTCAGCGGCGATGACAGTGCCCGAGGTCTGGGAAATGACCGTCACCGCGGCGTAGCCCAGGGCCAGGCGTTCCTCCAACTCGAGCCCCAACCAGGTGCCCGCCGCGAATCCTCCGCAATATCCCAGTACATTCCACACGTTGCCCACGTCCTGAAGCACCCGGCTGATGGCGAGAATAAAGACGAGGGACTCGAAAAACCCGATGAGAATGGACAGGCCCTTGTGTCCGCGCATGCTCAACAGGGTACGCACCGTGGCCATCGAGACGTTGACCACGCGGGCTGCAAATACCAGCAGTGCGCCGAAAATCATTGGATTCACTCGGTATCTCCTAAAGAGCACAGGATGCGGAACAGGCCGTGCGCAGGCGTGTCTGATAGCTCGCAAGACGTTCCGCCAGGAGCGGCGCTCAAGTCGCTTGCGTGCAGCACCCTGGTGTCACGGCGCTGCACCTCGGTGTGGGCGCGATGGATAGTCAAAGCGAACACAACCCCAGTCTACCTCAATATTACACATGGCGCAAGCAAATCCCCGCCCAATCCTCTCGTTTTTGGAACAATGCGGTGTCATCTTGCGTCTACGGCACATCTCAAGAGTGTCAGGGGGTGTGCATATGTCCCGCGTGTTCATGGTCGTGCTTATAGCGCTGTGCCTCACAGGCTGTGGTGGAGTTAGGCCAACGCCGACGCCCGTCGCTGGCGCCAGCATGAGGGGCCACATTTCTGATGTCGGCCCCCCGCCAGGCGCCTCGTCGGCGGGAGTGCTGCGGGTGGAAGGCGCCAAGGTAGATCCGGTGATCCAACGGGCCAGTGTTACCGTTCCTTCCACCACGCCGATCCTTCGGCAAGAGGGGAATGAGCTGGTGGATGTTGGCTACGAGGGTCTTCAGTTCGGCCAGTTGGTTGAGATCACCTTCGCAGGCCCCCTGAAGGAGTCCGATCCGGTACAGGGAACGGCGGCGCGAATTCTGATCGTGGCATCAATGCCGCAGCAGTAGCGCCAGATAGAACCTGGACAGCTGCGCTCGCGGATGCAGCGCAGCTGTCCACAAACGGCTGGTACGTTCGCCCTCAGCGGCGCCGAATTGAGCCAGGTGGCCCTGGCACCGAAATTGTTAGGCGCTTTTGAAAGCTGGACACTTCTCAACTTGAAAAGTGGACATGGAAGTCGTGCAGAGGGTAGGTGACTGAGTGCACCATTTTATCGTTCCACCAGATGTGGATGTCGATGGTTTGTCTTGAGATTTCTGGGATGAGATGTGCGTCGACCTTTTCGTACAGCGGGACGTTGGGGACTTGGATGTCATGCTTGAACAGTGAGATGCGTCGGTAGCCATTGACCTGCCGTGTTTCTCGCAGGCAGAAGACATCATCGGGGCAGGTGTAGGGTTTGGGCAAGGAGAGTGGTCGGAAGAGGGTATTGCCTGCGGCTAAGGCCCGCTCGAATCGCAGGCTGGGGATCTCTTTGGTAGTGGAATGAAGCTGACGATTGTTGTAGCGGTCTAGTTCGTCTCTCAAAACAGAGCGTGCGTCTTGGACGGTAGTGACATGTTCCAGGAGACAAGTACGCACGATGCGGTCCTGAAGCCAGCGGAACGGTCTCTCGATCTTTCCTTTGGCTTGAGGAGAGAGGGCATAGATGACCTCCACGCCGAGGAGGCGCATCATTTTCGACCATTGGGTATCCACGTCGTCGGTTTGGAGGGTGTGCTTACGCCAGAAGCTATCTCGGCCTTGGACAAAGCGGAAGACGCGGAGGGAATCGACGTAGTAGCGCAGAGGCACGCCAT
>DDYO01000212.1:332-3523 GCA_002348045.1 Anaerolineales bacterium UBA2232 | reverse complement strand
TGGTGAGCATGGTGGCCAACCTGACCATCGGCAAGAAGCAGTATGCCGATGTGCAGGATGACATACAGCGGCTCCTGTCGCAGTCCGAAGCGTTGCGACTCAAGTGCTTGGAACTGCTGGAGGAAGATGTCGCCGCCTATACGGACGTGTCCGCAGCCTACAAGCTTCCTCGCGATACTGAGGAGCTCAAGGCAGTGCGAGACTTGGCGGTTCAAAGTGCGTTGAAGACAGCTACGGCGGTACCCATGGAACTGGCGGAAGTCTGCGTAAAGATCCTGAAGCTCTGCCCGGAGGCCGCGGCGAAAGGGAACGTGCGCGCGGTAAGCGATGTGGGTGTGGGGGCTTTGATGGCCGAAGCAGCCCTGCGAGCGGCCGCCCTCAACGTCCTGATCAACCTTGGCAGCCTCACGGATGAGGAGTTTGTGAAGCGGGAGCATGCACACCTTCAGGCTCTCCTTGAGGGACAAGCCGACTTTAAGGAACGGATTGTGCAGGATGTAGAGAGCAAACTCTAGTCACGCCGAGCATAGACCACGGGGAGGGAGTCATGACAGCTACTGTTCTCAGCGGCAGAGATCTGGCCAAGACCATGCAGGAAGAACTTGCCGCGCAAGTGGCGGAATTTGGCGGGAAACACGGCTTTGCTCCGACCATTGCGGTCGTTCGAGCAGGCGAAGACCCGGCTTCCGTCAGTTATGCCAGGGCTATCGAGAAGGCCTTTACCGGACGCGGCATGGGTTTCGCCATGCACGTGTTGCCGGATACGGCGACGCAAACAGAAGTGGTTGATCTAGTCGCTCAGCTGAATGGGGACGAGAAAGTGCATGGCATTATGGTGCAGGAGCCCTTGCCTAAGGGAATGGATGAGGCCGCCATCAAAGAGGCGCTTTCACCTGGCAAAGATGTAGACGGTGTCCATCCCGTCAATGTGGGTCGTTTGACGATGGTGGCGCCGGCTGGCCGACCGCCCATGGTAGGGCCGTTCTTCGTTCCTGCTACCCCCGCCGGCGGGCTGGAAATCCTCAAGCGCCACGGAGTGGCCATTGCCGGAAAGTCCGCGGTGGTTGTAGGTCGATCCAACATCGTCGGCAAGCCGATGGCCCTGCTGCTTCTGCGGGAGAACGCCACGGTAACCCTCTGCCACTCGCGCACTGCTGATCTCACCGGCGTGTGCCGCTCGGCCGACATTCTGTGCGCGGCGATAGGCCAGCCCCGCATGATCAAGGGTGACTGGATCAAACCAGGTGCTGTGGTCATCGACTTTGGCGTGAACTTTGTCGATGGCGCCATGTGCGGTGACGTTGATTTTGACTCTGCTTCGCAGGTTGCCGGCATGATCACTCCGGTGCCCGGTGGCACCGGCCCGCTGACCAACATCATGCTCATGCGCAATGTATTGGAGGCTGCGCTGCGACAGGTCTCCTAGTGGTTCTGGCGGGTTCAGCCTGCGCCATCCGCCCATAGGGGTGTCCATTATGGGCCCCGGGGCGGGTGGTTTCGCTGCACGGCGGGTTGACAAGGGTCAGGAGCTATGCTATACTCCCTCACAGGCCCACAAGAACGAAAGAACAACTGAATAGGATGGGTGAACGCTGACTGGTACGTCCATTCAGGTGCGCTCAAAACATCGCAGAACGTACCTGGGTTGTGGATACAAAACACATCTACGTTAAGGAGGCGCCCGTGCTCGTAGAAGTCAAGTCGCCCGTGCCTAGCGATATCGAAATCGCCCAGGCAACCAATCTCCGACCGATCAAGGACATTGTTCTAGAGTTAGGACTTACCGAAGACGACGTCGACTATTACGGCAAGTATAAGGCCAAGGTCCACTTGGACGTGATCGACCGCCTCAAGGACCGGCCGAACGCCAAGTACATCGACGTCACTGCCATTACCCCGACCCCCCTTGGCGAAGGAAAGACCACCACCACGGTTGGCTTGAGCCAAGCGATGCACCTCATTGGCAAGAAGATATTCACCTGTATTCGCCAACCCTCTCAGGGCCCCACGTTTGGCATTAAAGGTGGCGCAGCGGGCGGTGGCTATTCTCAGATCGTGCCCATGGAGGACTTTAACCTGCACCTGACGGGCGATATCCACGCCGTGGGTGCGGCCCACAACCTCCTCGCCGCGGCTGTTGACGCGCGCATTCTCCATGAGGACTCGATGACCGATGAGCGCCTGCTGAAGGCGCTGTGCCCCAAGGGCGAGTTTGCGCCATGGATGTTCAAGCGTCTGGAGAAGCTGGGAATCAAAGCTACCAAGCCATCGGAGCTGACGCCGGAAGAGCGCACCAAGTTCGCTCGCCTGAATATCGACCCCTACGCTATCTTGCTCAACCGAGTGGTCGACATTAGCGACCGCGCCATTCGCAATGCTGTCATTGGTCTTGGCACCAAAGATGACGGACGTCCCCGTCAGACGGGATGGGACATCACCGTGGCTAGCGAAGTGATGGCTATTCTGATGATGTCCAGCAGCCTGGCCGACCTTCGAGAGCGCCTTGGCCGAATCGTGATCGGTACGGATCGGAATCGCCAACCGGTCACAGCAGAGGACCTGGGCGTGGCCGGTGCCATGGCCGTCCTGCTGAAAGACGCGCTGATGCCGAACTTGATGCAGACCCTGGTTGGCAGCCCCGCTTTTGTTCATGCCGGGCCGTTTGCCAACATTGCCCCGGGCAACTCTTCCATCATCGCCGACAAGATTGCTGTCAAGCTGTGTTCCGGTGGGTATGTCATCACCGAATCTGGCTTTGGCGCCGACATCGGCATGGAAAAGTTCTTCAACATCAAGTGCCGTGCTAGCGGGCTGATTCCGAACTGCGTGGTGCTGGTTGCCACGGTGCGCGCTCTCAAGATGCACGGGGGCGGCCCTCGAGTCGTTGCTGGAATCCCATTGGATGCCGCGTACAAGCAGGAGAACCTTGCGCTTCTGGAGAAGGGCGTTGCCAACCTGAAGGCGAATGTCGCGATTGCGCGTAAGTTCGGCATCCCCGTCGTTGTGGCAATCAATAGCTTTACCACGGACACGCCGAAGGAGCTAGAGCTGGTCAAGAAGGCGGCTCTGGAAGCGGGCGCCGAAGCGGCGTGCGTTTCTGAGCACTGGGCCAAGGGCGATGCGGGAGCGGTAGAGCTCGCCGCGGCCGTGGTAGCAGCCTGCGAAAAGCCCAGCGACTTTCGTTTCCTCTA
>DDYO01000212.1:0-263 GCA_002348045.1 Anaerolineales bacterium UBA2232 | reverse complement strand
ATGATCCTGCGCGAAAGGGCGTACCGAAGGGTTGGACTCTGCCGGTACGTGACATTCGGGCATCGGCAGGGGCAGGGTTCTTGTATCCCCTCTGTGGAACGATGCGTACCATGCCTGGCTTACCGTCGCGCCCGGTGTTCATGGATATCGATCTGGACCTCGAGACCGGCAAGGTCCTTGGTCTGTCCTAAGCACGTCCCCAGCGGCAGAGGAGCAGCGCTCCTCTGCCGCTCGCAGTCTTGTCATTTCGCAGGTGGCTGGCC
>DDYO01000164.1 GCA_002348045.1 Anaerolineales bacterium UBA2232 | reverse complement strand
AGCAACGCGGCAGTGCCCGAGCGAACAGCCGCCGGTAGACTACGCACCGCAAAGACCAGGACGATGATCAATCCGGTACCCGTCAGCACCAGCGGAGGGCGGTTGAACGCCAGGATGAATCCGATGCCCACGATGGTTCCCGGCACGGCCATGCCCATGATGGAGACAAAGTCCAGCAACTGCTTGCCAAGGAACTTTTTCCGAACCACCAAGAAAGCGATCACGATACCTATCAGGCCCGCCAACGGAGTGGCATAGGCCGACAAGGTCAACGTATCCACCAGCGCACGCCGCCCACGATTGAGGGCGCCCCATAGGGGATCGACAAAATGCCTGAGGGTAAAGGAATAATCAACACCCCACAAATTGCTAAAAGCCCCCACAAAGATAAAGCCGTAAACGATGGCCACGAAAAGCACCAACGAACTGGCCAGGGCAATCAGCGGATAGCGGATGTACCATTCCTTGATCTCGATCCGGCGTGAAGCGGGCTTACCGGTAACCGAAATGTAGGACTTGCGGCTCACCCAATACCTTTGGAGCATGAAGGCCGTGACCGACGGAATAAGCAGAAGCACCGAGAGCGCCGAGCCTTCCTGCACATCATATCGTCCGATAATTGCGTAGTATGCCTCGGTGGCCAAAACTTTGTAGCTTCCTCCCATCACCGCCGGGTTAGAGAGATCGGAGAGCGACGTTACGAAGAGGAGCAACAATGCGCCGGCAATTCCCGGGATCATCAAAGGAAGCGTCACCGTGAAAAAGATGTGCCGCTTCGAGGCCCCCAGGCTCTGCGCGGCCTCCTCCATGGAAGGATCCAATGCCTGAAATAGCCCCTCGAACATCAGAAAGGCAACGGGAAAGAACGTGATCACCTGGGCGAACATGAGTCCATCCAGGCCGTAGATGTCATAGCGAATGCCCAGCAATCGCCAGGTGACCAAACCCACCCGTCCAAAGAGGAGCACGATGGACATGGCGACAGCAAAGGGGGGCGAAACAATGGGCAGCGTGGCAATCGCTCGAAATATGCCCTCGAATGGGACATGACAACGGGCTAGTGTGTAGGCCAGCACGAAGCCAATGACAGTGCTGACCAGCGCTGCCAGAACGCCCATCTGCAGCGTGTTGTATATGATGAGACGATACTCTGGGCTGAACAGAAGACGGTGGAAGGTACTCAAATCAAAGGAGCCATCCGTGGTGAGCACGCTCTGCACGCAAGCCCGGGCCAGAGGATAGACGACGAACAGGGCAAGGAACGCGCCCGAGACCACAAGGCCACCCAATAGCCAGGGATCGCTGGCGATAGCCTTGATTTCCTTCCAGTACCTGGAGGATGTTCTATTCACTGAATCTGCTCCGCTGTGGAAGCAGTGGCTGGCGATGCCAGCCACTGCTCATTACCCGGCTACTGGGTTGGAATGTTAGGCTCGATTTCTTTGGTGAACTTGTCAGTGAACGCCTTTCGGTTGTTCCCAGCCCAGTCAAAGTCATAGTCAATCACCGTGAGGTCCGCCAACTTGTACGGCACGTTGGCCGGCGGATCGGCGTCTGGCGCAGTAAGGAACTGGTAGGCCTTGGCCTGCTTGCCCAAGTTCTGGCACTCGGCGGTCAGGGCGAACTCGATGAACCTCTTGGCCTCGGCAGGCTCCGGCGCGTTCTTGATCAGCGCCACGGCACCAATCTCATAACCGGTACCCTCTGATGGGAAGGTAATCTGAATGGGATATCCTTCCTCGACCGAGGTGACCCAGTCATGGCCGAACACGATACCAACGCCAACTTCGCCCGTCTGCACGACGCCCTTTGGTCCGGATCCCGCCTTGGTGTAATGGTAGATTTGACCATTGAACTGCTTCAGGTATTCCCAGCCCTGCTCCTCACCAAGCACCTGCAGGATCGTGGACATCATTGTGTAGGCCGTTCCTGATGTCGCCGGATGGGCCATGGAAATCTGTCCCTTGAACTCGGGCTTGAGCAAGTCAGCCCAGGATGCGGGTGCGCTCACATTGTGCTCGGCTAGCCACTTGGTATTGGATCCAAAGCTCAGAGCGCCAACGTAGATCCCATGCCAGTAGCCTTCGGCGTCCTTGTAGTACGAAGGGATCTTGGCAGCGCTCGGTGGCACATACTTCTCGACCAGGCCTTCGGCTTGGGCCGCGATCTGGCCGTCTGCCGGGCCACCCCACCAGACGCTGAACGTGGGCTTGTCCTTCTCAGCGCGTATGCGAGCCAGAGCCTCGCCAGACGACATCCGAACCCACTCCGTCTTGATGCCTGTCTTGGCCTCAAAAGCTTTGCAGACAATGTCGATGTACTCCTCAGTGGGCGTGCCCAACACCGTCAGGTGACCAGTGGTCTTTTCCTTGGGCGCACAACTCACCGACGAAACAACCAGCGCAGTAAGCACGAGCATGCAAACAAGTCTCTTGGTCATCTTTGTCCCATCCTCTCAGTTGCGATCTTGTACTGCCTGCGAATGATCTTGCTCAGACACAAGGCTCGTTGGGTGCCTGCGGCCTCCTTTCCCACCTGTGCTGCCGGATGCAGCAGGTTTGGTCAAGTTCAGTACAAGTATAGTGGACAATGTCAAAGCATCAAATATGGATTGTATCGCGCAGCTGCGGCACAAGAGGACTAGCGTGACAGGCTGGCGAGCGATCTTTCTCACTATGCGCGAGTTTGCACAATGGGCCAGGCGCGCCTATCTTACCCATCAGCAGTACGCGTCTGGTTGGCTGGATCCGCCAAGCCAGAGCCGACACCACAGGAGTAGAGTTGACGCAAACATCACTCACTTCCCATCAGCAGTATGGCTGTTCCGACGGCCATGTGCAGACCGACCTTCTGGACAGGCTCTGGCTCTACACCAATCTAGACTGCAATCTGGAGTGCCGCTATTGCGTAACCCAGTCGTGCCCGCGCACCCCACCCAGGGCGCTAAACATAGGTCAAGCCATGCAGATTGTTGACGAGGCCCTGGTGCTGGGCTTCCGTCATGTGTACGTCACGGGCGGCGAGCCGTTCTTGCTGCAAAGCATCACTGATTTGCTGGAGTATACGTGCAGCAAGGTGCCAACCACGGTGCTGACCAATGCGACACTCCTTCCCAAGGTTCTTCTGGACAGACTCGAGCAAGTCGCCAATGGACAACTGACAATGCAGGTGAGCCTGGACGGTGCCACTCCGGAGCACAATGATCCCTACCGAGGTCCTGGCACCTGGGAGCGTACGGTCGACGGCCTGAAGCGACTCCTCGCACATCGGCTCCAGGTGACCGTCAGCACAACCCGTACCCCGGTCAACGCGAAGCACCTCAACGAGCTGACAGCCTTCCTGGACGGCCTGGGCATCGGGCAAGACCGTCACCTGGTTCGTAACATGGTTAAAGGTGGATTCGCCTCAGAGGGGATCGAACTGCGGGCGTCCATGCTGGAACCGGAGGTCACGGTAACCGCCGAGGGCATCTTCTGGCACCCTCTGCTGCTGCCGGGCAACGAAGATATGTTGGTGGCCGAGCCGTCAATTCCACTGGCGGACGCCGTAGAACGCTTCCGCATCAGGCTCCTGGACCCCGGCAAACGGGGCAAGTTCATCTGAGGCTAGTGCCTCCGGCTCCCGTCGGGAGTTCCCACAGATCGCACCGGCACACGGATGCCTCCCACCAAGCGACTGCTGTCTCAGTCCTTTCGTGCTCTCAGACAAAGGAATCCGGGCGACCGGCTTAGCTCGGCGTATTGTCTGGGCGCCAGGGCCTGAAACTGAGCAGTGGGCCGCGGTTCCACCACCTTCTCGAGGACAAAACCCGCATCGAGCAGGGGAGTGAGAACATCCTGGAGCGACCTGCGATAAGATGGCACGACCACGGGTTGGCCAAAACCGCGCCAAAGGTATTCGACTCGCTCAACTGCAAAGTAGTTGCCCTGGTGGTGATCAGTCCACTGCACCCATGGATGCTCAATGGAAAACACAAGTTGCCCGCCGAGAACTAGCAGCCGGTGGAACTCGTTGAAGAGAGATGCCCAATCGCGCACATAGTGCAGGGCCAGGCCGCTGACTATCAGCCGTCGGTCGTCTGGACAGAAGCTCAGGGGTTGCGCCAGGTCAGCGCAAACCACTTGTGCACGTGGGCCAAAACGCGACAGCCTGTCTCGCGCTTGCCGTACCATCTCCGGGCTTACGTCGCAGGCAACCACGTGATCGGCGCCATGCTCCAGCAACCAGTCGGCGTACGAGCCCGCTCCACAACCGGCATCAAGAACTCGCTCACCCGCCACTTCCGGCAATAGGGCCAGGGTAGCGGGACGGTCATAGTAGGCGTTGTGTGGCTTGCGATCCGCTCTGGCAGCGTAGGACGCTGCCAGAGCATCATAGACTTCTTTAGCAATGGGTGAGTCGTCCACTGTGCCGTCCTTTTGCTGTGCCGCGGCGATCGACACCCGCTCGGCATCACCAATTCGGTTGCTGCGCTGTGCCACTTGTCCTGGTACTGTGCCGTACACGTACGCTACCCGCTGGCCGCGATAGCGCATGCAGAGTGCAGTTGGGTGACGCCTTGGGCAGTAACGCCCGCCACCAGCGCAAAGCCCTCCTCGGCGAAGGAACTCGACCACGGATCATCCCAATCTGCACTCCAGAGCGCGGACGCCAAGCCGGCCAACCGGCAGGCGCGGCTCCGGTAGCCCACCCCCAGTAGCACAACCTGGTCCATGCCGTCCGAGACACAATGCGCCCCGGGATCGTCCAGGTAGCGCGTTTGGGCCGTGACACAACCAGTCACGCCTTCAGCCAACTGGCCCGACGGGGAGTTGCCAGCCACCGCACACACTCCGTGGCTCTAATCAGGCGGGTAGAACTGGTCGAGAAACGCCTCCACAGCGGCGACAAAGGGCTCCACTTGCTCTCGCCGAATGCTGTGCCCAGCGCCCGAGATGTGAACGAACTGCCCCTGCGGCCACAACGACGCAGCCAAGGCAGCCACGTGTGGCGTGACGATCGCGCCCAGCTGTGGGTCAGCCGTGAGCACCAGGCCCGGGCAACGCACATCCGCCAGCACCGTGTCCCAGGCCGGCGCCAAGCGAGCAGTCGTGACGAGGTTCATGTCGAGTTCAATCAGAGCCTGAGCGCTGGCGATCACCTCCCCCTCTGACCAGGTCGGATGCTCCCGACCTCGCATAGAGATCAGCTCTGCTAGGGTCTTTCCTCTGAATCGCGCCAGTCCATCGCGTCTGCTGGTATCCGCCGGCAAGGATGGGTCGCGCCAACCCGGATCCTCCAGGATCAGGTGCGATACGAGAGACGGATGCCGTGACGCCACCACTGCCGCACTGGATGCGCCCATAGAATGCCCGCCAAGGGCGACCGGCCCGAGGTTCATCGCCTCAAGGAACGCCGCCAAGTCCGCGGCAGGGTCCATCTCGTGCCCTAATATGAGCCGATCGGAAAGACCGTGTCCACGAGCATCAGGCAGTACAATGTCATAGCGGTCCCACCAGCGCAAGGCAACCGGGGCCCAGCACATCCCATTGTCGGAGAGCCCATGAGCCAAGACCAATGGCCTCTTGCCTACCCCGCCCCGGTAGTAGTGAAACCGAACGCCAAAGGCCTCCACGTAACCAGAACGCCAATCCCGAGTCATCGTTGCCTCCATGTTCGCGGCACCTTCAAGAAGACGCCTCGTTATCATCCTGACCAGATCATTCTAGAAACAGTGCTCACCGGTGGGTGCCTGCCTGCTGCATGGCCCACCAGCCTGCCACGATCTCCCAGGCTCCAGCGCCTACCATCCGCTCTCCGTGGCCCATGGCTTGCCCTTCGTAGACGTGTGCGTTGCGCAGGTAACAGAGCGTGAGCATCATCTGCGCGACATGGGTCGGAATGAGGGTCGCCTCACGCAATTGCCGGATGAGGTCATTGAGGCCCCGTGGCGGTGGCTCGGTTCTTTTGGAGCGCCAGAGCAGATGGCACCAGCGCACGACCTCATTGCGCATCTTCTCAATGTCCAGGGTCGACGGATCACCAGGCCACGGCACTGGACGATGTGCGGGTGGCGGCGCCGCCACCGTGACCCGGGCGCGGTTGCCTGTTGCAGTCGTGACGGCATCCAGGGACGCCCGCAGGCTGGTGACCACTTTGTACTTAGCACACGTGGCGCACTTACCCATGCCGCGCCTCAGATGCCGATCCCTAGCCAGTCGGCGAGCCACGTGATCCACCGTTTCTGGTCGGTCGATGCCCAGCATTTCGCCCAGGCATTCGTCACAGTAGGGGCTCGTGGGATCCCGCTCCAAGAACTCGATCATGGCGTCATCGTGGCGCACCCTGTGGCTCCTCCCTACTCCCGCTCAGATCACATCACAACGCGCTTCCCTGGCGCGGTGGGCATCCCAGCCCCGCAAATACGGCGAGGCCTGACCAGCAGACTGCCGATAAGGCCTCCCGGGGCTCCTACTCGATGACGACGCGATCCGAAGCCGACCGACCAAACGTCTCTGGCGCGTACATCTCCTCGGCCTTTGCAGGGGGGACTACAAAGAGGCCGGGGGTCGTTGCTCTGGCCACGTAAGTGTAGGAATGCACCCCATCCCACAGCAGCGATGCAAAGGCCTCCACTCGCTGGTCCCTCAGGTTCTGGTGCTCGTACCACGCCCTGCGCCACCACCAGTACCGGTCACTGGGCCGTTGCTCGTCCTGGGGGATGCTGGGTGTCACGGCCAAGGCGGGGTTCATGGCTTCGAATCCCGCCGGCAGAGGATCGACGAGGGCCACATGGTAGCGTCGCGAAGGCGCCACCATGGTAAGCCGCACTCGTACCCGCGCCCCTGCCTTCACGTCCCACACACCGTCAGCCTCCTGACGCACGTCAGCGGGATCGTCCACCGCTTGGTAGGTCCGGAGCACCGTGAAGCCGCGTTCCAACGCCTCCAGCTCAAGGCTGGTTGGGGCGTAAGACATGCCCAATCGGTAGTACAGCCGCCCTGGACCCTCCTTGCTCAGCAAGAGTGAGGCTCCTGGTTCCGCCTGCACCAAGTAACCCATCGGCACCTTGACCTGCTCATACTCCGTACTGCGACCGACAAAGTTGAACCCGGCCAGATACTGGTTGCCCAGCCACACCCGGGCCACGAACTCGGGCGTCACCGCCTCGTATGTGCGGAAGTACCGGTCCAGAGCCAGAAGGACAAACACGTTCTCCTGGGTGCTGCCCCAGCGCCCTGCTTTGCGGTGCGCCAACAAACCATTGACTAGTTTGGGGATGAGATCGTTTTCCGGTTGGTCCCCGACCAGCGCCTCCAAAATGATCCCGTCGGCGCGCCTGCCAGAAGCCAGTAGCAGATAGCCGTCCTGTTCTCGATAAGATGAGACAAAGTTCGCCGCTCCGGCCGTTTCTACCACCGAGTTGGCAAGATAGCGTCGGATCTCGGCCAACTCTGCGACCGAACCAGGATCTCCGCTCATCAAGGCCAGCAGGAATCCAATCGCCTCGGGTTGCATCCTGCTCAGGCTTTGCTCCTGCATCAGCCTTCGTCCACGCGCCAGGTCACGGTCGCCAGCCAGCGCCCGCACATACAAGCTGTACGCGATCAGAGTGTTGCGAACATCCTCGCTGTACGACTGCGTAAAGTGGCTTTCGATCTTGCTCAGATAGCCCATTCCCCGGTCCACGGCAGTCTGGTCCACGGTCCAGCCCTTGCTCTTGGCCCTCAGGAGAGCATGCACCGCATGGATGCTGTGGAACGGCCAGGACTCCCGTCCCTGCTGCCAGATCGGGAACCCACCGTCGCTGTTCTGCAGCTGTGTCAGCCGCTCAAGGTCGCGCTGCACTGCAGCGACGAGCTCTTGCTCAGTGGGCAGTCCCTCGGCGCTGAAAGCCGAAAGGACGTCACGCAGCGCGGCCACCGCCAGCAGCCGAGAGGCAAGCTGCTCAGAACACTCGAAGGGATAGTCAATCAGGTACAGCGCCGCGTCGGTTAGCGCCTGCAGGGCTGTCGACGACGCCTGCACCTCCAGTCCTCCGAACTGTGAGAAGGCATCGCCAGGCACCAGGATGGGCTGAGCCACGGCTCCGTGATCGAGCGTTCCGTACACGGCAAAGGCCTCGGTAGTCGCCGGCGTGTAGACCGGCAGCGAAAACTCGGCCGCGTCAGCCCACGCACCCGAAACAGCGCCAACCTGGAAGCGTGCCGTTCCAACCCGGTCGGTCGCCACAGCGAACCGCACCTCCCGTCGATCGTGGGCAGGAACGTTGATGCGCTGGCCCGCGCCATTTACTAGCAGCGCATTGCTTGTGCGCACCACTACTTCCACCTGCATTGCAGCGTCGGTCTGGTTCTGAACCACCACCGGTAGCTCGAACCGATCGCCAAAGTTCAGAAAGCGAGGGGCCGACGGGCGAACCATTAGGGGCAGCCGGGCCGTGATGGCCGCCTCGCCCTTGCCGAAATACTTCTCCCCGTAGACCGCGACCACCATGACCCGATAGCGGGTGAGGTTATCTGGCACCTTGACCGCGATGGCGGCTTGCCCCAACGCGTCAGTGGCGACACTGGGAGCAAAGAGCGCTAACGGGTTAAAGTCGCTGCGCAACTGAATCGGTGTCGCTGCCTCTTCCATGTCAAGCCCGACCTTGGCTTCTGCCGACATGGCGGACCTCGTGGGCATCATACCCATCACCGGAGCGGCCAACATGCCGTCTGCTTCTTGGACCCCTGCGACCATGTCGAAATCCTCGGGTTCAGCCAGGACGATGTATTGGCGAGAGTGGTAGTTCGTCACGCCAGCATCTCGCGACCGGTAGAACACTGAAATCGGGTCGTCCAGTTCATATGCCGTTAGAGCCAGAACAGCGTCATCTACCACCACCACGGCCAGCTCTGCTCCAACCACAGGAAGCCCCGCTGCATCAGTCACCCCAACGTCCAGTACCGTCTCACCACCCGGCTCAACCTCCGTTGACCGCGGAAGCACCTCCACGGCCAGCGTGCGCAACAGAGGCGGCACGGCCAACTCCAGGCTGCCCTCAGCATAGGCGGCTCGTTTGGGCAGCGAGGAGTCCTCAACACCGAGCTCATTCAAGCGCGAGGCCGCCCCCACCAGGTCAACCTGTACAGCAAGGTTGGGGATGTGCGCCTCGGTAATGGGAACGCGCAGGGTGTAGGTCGAGCTCGCCATGCTAAACCGCTCCGAGGAGACTATCCCTCCCCGGCGCAAGGTCAGCAGTCCCTCCGCCGGCGCGAAGGGAGACTGCACGAGAATCTCCGCCGTGTCCCCAGGGCGGTATTCTTTGCGGTCCGGAATCAGCGTCACCTCTTCTTGCTCCACCCGGTCGGAGGAAGGACGTATTCCTCCACTAACCCAGCGGGTCAACTGGGTGACATTGGATCGCCCTTGTCCATCAACAATGCTGGCGGTTATGCGATAGGTGCCGCCTTCAGGAGTGGACAAAGTGCCACTGACCGGCTGGCTTGACGATCCCAAGGACAGTCGCTGCTCAGCTACCTCAACCTCAAGCCACTTGCCTTTGCTGTACTTCCATTCGAGCCTGACTGCCCGGACCTCGATCGGGCGATCCACGACCGGCTTACCGTCCAGATCGGTCACGATCGCCTCCAGCAGCATCGGCTGACCTCGTTCGTAGAACGTGCGCTCGGTGCGCAGCCCCACATAAAGCTCCGCAGGGTGGACTAGGGTCGTGGCCGAAGCCGCCCACTGCTGTCGATTGACGTCCGTCACAGCCCCTTCGGCGGTCACATGCTGTGGCCGGGGTGGGTCTGACTCCGAAAACTCGATGCGCAAATGATGCTGACCGCTACCATCAGTCACACCGCTGTGGACGCTTACTTCCTGCCGGCCCAAACTGGGTTCGAACCCCATGACTCCACGCCACCAAGGCTCCCAGAAACCAAACTCGAACTGGTCCCATCCCGGCGGGCGGTAGTTCGTCGCCGCCGCCGTGACGGTCCAGTTCACGGGGGCATTCTGCAGCGGGCCACCTGCGTAATAGCTGGCGCTGACCGTAGCCGTAGCACTCTCCCGCGCAAAATGGGGTCCTTGACTCATGCGTGCCTGCACTTCGAATTCGGGACGTCGAAACTCCTGCACCTGGATGCTGTGTCCGTAGGTGCTGGTTCCAGAGCCAGCATCGCTGAGGGTCAGCGCAAGCTGCGCTGACCCAAGGTTCATTGTCTCAGGCAGGATGAGCCGTGTATCGAATGCGCCCCAGGCGTTTAGGGTGGCAGTGCCCTCGAGAAGTGCATTGCCCCGGCTGTCCTGCAGCTTGTACGAGATCAAGCTGCCGCTCTTGGGCAGCCGAAAGATGTCTGCGCCCTCGCTGAGGCCAACAATGCGCACCCAGCCTTTGACATGCACCGTTTCGCCGGGCCGGTAAATGCCGCGGTCATCGAACACGTACCAGCGGGTGTCCTCGGCATGCCTTCTCTCGTTCCACGAGCCATAGCCCCACCAATAGTATGTCTCAGGAAGGAAGGCGCTGTCCTGCTCCAGCGTGGCGGCGAGAAATCTGGGATCGTTCGCTAACGACGAGGGCAGAGCCAGGGTTCCCACACCGTCCGTACCGGTGCTGGTGCGCCCAGAACCACCGCTAATCGCCAAGCTGACGCCAGCCAGTGGCGCTCCATCGGACAGGGCATTTGCCCACGCCAGCATCTTCTGACCATCCACAAAGGCGTCGAGCCCGATGTTGGTGACCTGTACCCAGATCCGAATCACCGGTTTGTGATAGTTCTTGGGAAGAGGGGCCAGAGGTGACTCCGGCGTGATCACCAGGATGAGGTGGCCGTACTGGCGGTCTCCCAAGGCCTGAGCCAAGTCCAGGGTCGTAGCCACCATCGTATCTTGGGGGCTCTCGACCGCGATCTTGGTGTCCAGCACTCGGCGCCCAGGCGGTTCTGTTGGGTCAACCTTTCGGCTCGCTTCCTGCAAGTAGCTCTGCCACGCGGGCCAGTCTTCGATGCTGGCCGTGTAGGCCTTCAGGCTTACCGCTCCATAGTTCGTGGTAAACACGGTGTAGCTCGGCTTGCCCGCAGGATCGATCACGATCATGCTCTGTCCCGATTGTGCCATGAACGGAGCGGCTTGACCAACCTCAAAGCGCACTGTCTCCTCGCGACCCATGGTCTGCCCAAAGACGTCGCGAATTGAGGAGCCCAGCGTAACGCGGTACGTCGTGCTACCCACCGAACTGCCGTGTATGGTCAATGTGGTGCCGTTCACCGATATCTGCCCGCTTGTCAGGGCGGGCACAATGGTTACCTGCTCCTCGCTGAACGACTCCTCGTCAAGGGTGTTAGAGAAGCGAATGGACCACGCCGTACCCGGGCGACACTCGCCACCCCACCCGCAGCGCGACTCGACTACTTTCATCGGCCCGTAAGTCTGAAATTGATGCAGATAACCGGCATCGCTGGTCAGTGGGCCCTCCAGCGAAGGCACACCCGGTCCAACGATTAGATCCACCTGGGCGTCATATGGCAGGTCATCCAGCGGACGGAAGGCCAGCCACCGCCCGTCTACCGCAGCCCTCACCAGGTCGGCCACCGATTGGTCGGCCGAGATTTCCTCCGGCGTCGCCAGGCGTAGGGGAAAACTGGTGCCACTCGCTTCCAGCCGGATCTTGGCCAGCACCGCCTCAGGATCTACCCGTTGGTCGAAGGAGACGAAAAGGATGGGGTTCCGCACCTGTGGTCCCCCGCCGGGATGGGCCGCAACCACCCGTGGCGCTGGCGTCTCAAACGCAAAGGCTACCTCGTTCTCCAGCATACCTCCCACGGCGGACTGGGTACCGGCTGGTATCCGGACCGTATATCGGGTAGCTTGGGGCAACCGGCCCGCCGCCTGGAAAACCAGAGTCTTGGTGCCGACCCAATGCCAGGAGCCTTCCGACGGCAAGGGCGTCAGCTCCACCGGGACCTGAAGTTCCGACAGTTCGCTGTGGGAAGTGAGGGCGACCATGGGCTGGTCGAAGGTGACGCTCACCATCGGCGCCAGGTCGACAGCGCCCTCAGGGCTGTATCGCAGGACGTGCAGGGGACCTTGCACCTCCGGCTCCGGTGGCTCAAGCGCCTCGGAAGGTGGAAAGGTCTGCGTGATGGTCTCCCCTGGCCGTGGCGCTGGCAGCGTCTCTGGAGGAAGCCTGAATTCCTGGATGTCAGCCAGAGAGCCCTGCATGGGAGGTAGCCGGCGCAGGATGGCCTCAGTCTCCTGATCGGACAGCGGCTGTCCTACTGCGCCTTCAACTCGGTCCTGTGTCTCGCGAGGCTCCGAGCCTTCGCTAACCAACATACGCATGGCCCCTGTACCTCCTAGATTCCCTGCTGCGGCCGACGAACGCACCACTGCCAGTCCATTCGTGGGGGAGACGCTTACAGGCGTGGGTGTAGCCACCCGACCACAGGCCAACGCCTGAGGCAATGCCAACAAGAGACTGAGGGCAACGCGCATGTGAGCCAAATATCGGCGTGCACTGCGATCTCGCGGTTCATCAACGCCACCCATGGCAACCTCCCGGTTCCGGTGCTACCAATGGCGCCCGTCCTGCGCCTTACATACCGGACGCAAGCGACCCATACTCAGTTCCCCTGTGACCGCAAGATCGCCTTGATGAGCAGTCAATAGCCACCCCACCACGAGTCAGTATACTGGCATACGTCTCCTCGCACAACTGCCAGGTTGAATGGTCCTTGCCAGATACTGGCTGCTTGCACCTCTCCGCTGTTCGCGCGCGGGCATAACGGGTACTTGGACTGAATGCTGCGGTCGAAGTAGAATTACTCTTGCGTGCCGCGGCCACGAGCCAATCATCAGGGGGTCCCAATGGGCGAACGTTCACCTCATGTCACCGTCGCAGTGATCCAGGCTGCCCCTGTATTGTTCGATAGGGATGCCACCCTGGCCAGGGCCGGCCTGCTGGCGGTGGACGCTGCAGCATTCGGGGCGCGGGTCATCCTATTCCCCGAAGCATTCGTTCCCGCCTACCCTCGGGGCATGTCCTTTGGTGCCAACGTGGGCAGCCGCAGTGACGAGGGACGTCTCACCTGGCAGCTCTACTGGGAACAGTCCGTGGACGTTCCCGGCCCTTCCACGATTGCCCTCGGCCGCATTGCCCGGGAATGTCAATCCTACATTGCCATCGGCGTGATTGAACGGGACTCTACCCATAGCCGGGGCACGCTCTACTGCACGGTGCTGTTCTTTGGGCCAGACGGTCAGTTCCTGGGCAAGCACCGCAAGCTCAAACCTACCGCGTCGGAACGGCTGATCTGGGGTGAAGGGGACGGCAGCACCCTGACTGCTGTGGACACCGAGTACGGAACAATGGGAGCCCTGATCTGTTGGGAGAACTATATGCCTTTAGCGCGTATGGCGATGTACGGCAAGGGCGTTGACCTCTATCTGGCGCCCACCGCCGACGCCCGGGACACGTGGCAGGCAACCCTCACCCACATCGCGTGCGAAGGCCGCTGCTTTGTCCTGGGCTGCAATCAGTTTGTTACCCGCTCCATGTATCCTCCCGACCTGATCAACCGCGAGCACCTGGAGAGCAGCCCAGAGGTCATGTGCCGAGGTGGCAGTGCTATCATTTCCCCACGGGGTGATATCTTGGCCGGACCGCTCTACGACCGCGAAGGAATCCTCACTGCTGAGCTCGACCTCGCCGAGATCCCTCGAGCCCGGTTTGACCTGGACGTGACTGGCCACTATGCACGGCCGGACGTCTTCCGACTCATTGTCAATGAAGAACCAGCCGACCCCGTCGTGTACGTTCAGGACCAGTCTCCGCGTTCACACTGAGGCAGCTCGCAAGCAACCATGATGCCAAGGTGACCCACGGTTTCTGACAAGCGCAGCTGATACAGGCTGGCATGCTGGCATACGGTACCCCGGCACCCTTGACTGTCTTCCTTGGTCGTGATAGAATGTACTCACTACCAGTCGCGTACGCAGAAAAGACGCGCGGCCGGGATCTGTCGGTGACAAGTTCAAACGAGATGGTCAGCAAGGAGGTCTACAAGTGAGACGACGCCTGGTTTTTTTGTGGCTCGGTATCCTCGTCCTCATCGGAGCCTGCGCTGCCCCTGCGGCTACGCCAGTTCCAGCACCTACCCCGACCCAGGTGGTGCCGACGTCGGCCCCGCCGACGGCCGTGCCTCCCACCCAGGCTCCCGCCACGCCAAGCTCGTCCACCGCGGTGCCAGCAACGGTGGTACCGACGACGATCCCGCCCACCGGCGTGCCGCCCACCGTTGCCCCACCAGCAGCGCCCGTAGCAGGGCAACTGGCAACCTTGGGCCAGGAGGTCTTTGCCAGGTATTGCTCTTCCTGCCACGGGTCTACGGGCCAAGGCCGCACCGCCCAAGCTCTAATCGGAAGTAGCGCAAGGTTGGACAAGTACGGAAGCGCCCAGGCCTTGCTGGAGTACATCACTCGCGCCATGCCCTCGAACGCCAGGGGCAGTCTGAAGGCCGATGAGTACTTTCAGGTGCTCGCTCATCTGCTGGTGGAGAACAAGATCGTCTCGGCCGATCAGCCATTGGAAGCCAGCATGCTGGCTACGATCCTGCTGAAACCGTAAACGCAGTGGATTGAGGGGCCGCAGAGGCAGTTGCCCTCTGCGGCCCCTGTCTCTGGATCGTCCGTGACTACGCCGTATTCCAACCACGCCCGCCTCTCGGCAAGGGAGGCGGCACCCAGCCCATCGGTGCTTGCCGAGCTTAACCCGCCGCTGAGTGTAGCGGAATGTCCCGAGTCCGGGCGCACCAACTACTCGAGGCGCTCTGCCGCCCGGCTACGAAGGACCCGGATCGTCGACGTCCATTTCGGCCATGATGCCGGTAGCGGCGAACACGATGCGCTCGCAGATATTGGTAACCCGGTCGGCCATGCGCTCGAGGTTGTGGGCAGCCCACATGAGCAAGTTGGCCTGCCCGGCGGTGGCGGGGTCGCGGGTGATGATGGTGATCAGGTCGTTGTAGATGACCTGGTAGAGATTATCGACCTGGACATCTTCAGCGGGGATGGCGGTAGCCTGCTCAACATCCTGGGCGACGAAGGCGGCGATGGCGCGGTGGAGCATATCCACGGCCAGATCGGCCATGTAGGGCAGGTCGACGATAGGCTTGATGTGCTCCTGGTCGCCGAGGCGCAGGCAGACGCGGGCGATGCCCTTGGCGTAATCGCCCATGCGCTCCAATTCGTTGACCACTTCGAGGATGGAGGCTACCAGGCGCAGGTCGGAGGCCA
>DDYO01000313.1 GCA_002348045.1 Anaerolineales bacterium UBA2232 | reverse complement strand
ACCTGGAGGATGACCGGCGCGCGCTCCTCATGAGCGGCCTCGACGATGCCCTGAATCTGCTCCATGTTGTTGGCGTTGAAGGCACCAACGGCAAAGCGCTGCTCCAGGGCTGCGGCGAAGATTGGTCTGCTCGTTACCAGAGCCATGTTTGCCTCGCTCACTTTCCGCGCTTTCGCGCAAACAAGGGGCTATGGTGACCATAGCCCCAATTGCTGCTGGGTAGCTCCGCGCTGTGCCGAAGGTGGGATTCGAACCCACACAGGGTTTGCCCCCAACGGTTTTTGAGACCGCCGCGTATACCGTTCCGCCACTTCGGCTTGAGGCCAGTATAGGTTAATCGCGCGGAATAGTCAAGTCTTTTGCCAGCGGAGCCACCCGCCAGCCAGACAATGCGGCGCCACCGACTGCTCGGTGTCAGAGGCAAAGCCTCGTGGCGCTGGCGTCGAACTCGGACACACCTGGACTCGCGTTCCTGATCGTGGCCCACAGACCGTACGTAATCGCTTTGACCCCGGGTACTCGCAGTCCTATAATCGGGCTATAAGACTCTGGAATTGCCAGGAGACTGACCTCCATGGACGAGCAGGCGTTGATTTCGGCAGCGCGTGCCGGCGACGTTCATGCATTCAACCAACTGGTCGTGGCGTACCAGTCTCTGGCCTTCAACGTGGCCAGCCGATTGATGCGCGATCAAGACGCTGCTGCGGACGCTACGCAGCAGGCGTTTCTGTCTGCTTTCCACGGGCTGGAGCAGTTTCGCGGCGGATCCTTCAAGGCCTGGATCCTGCGTATCGTAACCAATGCCTGCTACGATCAGCTTCGCCTCTTACAGCGGCGCCCTACCTCATCGTTAGACGACATGCTGATTGACCCCGACCACAGCGCAGTGCTTTTTGACCCGGGAGAGTCACCCGAGGCTTATGTGATGAGAAAGGACTTGGATCGCGTTATCCAGGCTGCTCTGGACACCTTACCTGTGGACCAAAGGGCAGCCCTGGTCATGTCGGATGTGCAAGGGCTTAGCTACGACGAGATTGCCGAGATTACCCGTGTGTCATTGGGCACGGTCAAGTCTCGTTTGAGCCGAGGTCGCGCCCGTATGAGAGATTACCTTCAGCGAGAGCCGGAACTTTTGCCTCGCAGGTATCGTCTATCAGACGAGTGAGGCGGAGTGAGGCAATGATGTTTGAAATGGTCAAGCGTTGGACCCAATCTGAACATGAGCGTGTACAAGAGCGCTTGTCGGACTATATGGATGGAAGGCTGAGCGCTGGCGACAGGGCAAAGGTGGAGAGGCACATGGCGGCCTGTGTTCGGTGCAGCGCCGACCTAGCCTCCCTGCGGCAAACTGCTGACATCCTGAGGGCGACACCGGTGAGAATGCTGCCTCGCTCGTTTGTCTTGCCAGCTAGCGAAGGGATTAGACAGCGTCAGGTGCGCCGTCAGCGGGTGACCTATGGCTACCTGCGCATGGCCACCGCGGTGTGTTCAGTGCTCCTGGCCCTGGTTCTCTCCAGCGATGCGTTGCTGCGGGCTCCGGTGTTCGCGGCGCGGCCAGCCTTTGATGTGAGCCGAGGGCAAGAACCGGAGCCGAACCTGACCGTGATGCAGGAACCCCAAGTGGAAGCGGATGCAGTGGAGCAGGAGGATTCTGTTCAATACCTGGCATCAGCGCCTCAGGCGCCGGTGACGGAAGTGGCCGGACGCTCGGATGGGGAGGCCATCGTGGCCAAGGCGGTTCCGTCGCCCGGGTCCTTGTCCGCATCAGGCTCTCCCCCCGCCGCGCATCCGGCTCCCCAGGTCCCAACGCCGTCCCAGCCTTCGACGGTTGTTGAGGCGTCTCCATCAGCTGAAGCCGCCAGGTCCTCGGATGCACCTGCGAATCCCAGCGCAGCACCTGGCAACGTTGCAGCGGTCGATACGGCAGCCACCGAACCAGGGCTCGGTTTGCCTCCAGGTGTTGTGGCCTCGCCTGTCAGCGCAGCCCCAACAGGCTGGTGGCCGCTGCTTGACTCGTGGAGGGCAATATTGCCCTGGGTGGAGCTGTCGCTGGCTGGGGCTGTCGTTCTGTTGCTGCTGATCATGATTCTCTCAAGGCAGCGCGAAAGGCTCCTGCTTCGTTAGGTGTTGTAGTGAAAGGGATACGGCTTTGACTCAGCGGCCACGTCGGTGTGCAACAACCAACGTGGCCACTTCTCTGCACTCAACCGGCCATAAAGCCCGGGAATTGCGCCGAAAAGCCGCGCGTGGTATAATTGGGGATGATTCTCAAGCGCCCGTCCAACCTGCAAGGCAGCCTGACGAGAACTCGTCAGTCGTTCTTTGGTCGCATCGTCGATTTGATCGCGCAGAGCGACATTACCGACGACACGTGGACAGAACTGGAAACCCTCTTGATACAGGCCGATGTGGGGACGGCAACGACCATCGCCCTGGTTGATGCGCTGCGCGAGCGGGTGTCCAAGGACCGACTGCGAAGGGCGGTTGACCTGCACCGCATAGTCAAGGAGGAGATGGTCGCGGCCTTGCGAGAAAAGGGGCGATCATACTTGCCCGGACCACCGGCTCCGTTGGCGGTGATTCTCATCGTCGGCGTGAATGGGTCAGGGAAGACGACTAGCATCGCCAAGTTGGCGCGCTACCATCAAGCGCGGGGAGACCGTGTTCTGCTGGCGGCTGCCGACACTTTTCGAGCCGCGGCCGGTGAGCAGTTGTCGGTGTGGGCCCACCGGTTGGGTGTGGACATTGTTGCCCACCAGTCAGGCGGGGATCCCGGCGCCGTTCTGTACGACTCACTGGCCGCGGCGCAGTCCCGTGGAGCCAACGTCGTCCTCGTGGACACGGCTGGACGGTTGCACACCAAGTACAACCTGATGCAAGAGCTGGGCAAGATGGGCCGTATTGCCGCCAAGCAAGTACCTGGTGCGCCTCACGAAACCGTCTTGGTTCTGGACGCCACTACGGGACAGAACGGTCTGGTCCAGGCCAAGACCTTTGGCCAGGCAGTGCCCGTCAGTGGTCTGTTGCTGGCCAAGCTCGACGGCACCGCCCGAGGGGGAATTGCGTTCGCTGTCGTACAGGAGTTGGGCATACCCATCCTGTTTGTGGGGACAGGCGAGAAGGTGGAGGATTTGGCCGAGTTCGATGCCGAGGCCTATGTGGAAGGTCTGTTAGAATAGTCAATTGCGCCTCCTGGCACTGCTGAGTTGGGGCGCCAGGTGGGTGAAGGGTAGGAGTGGGGGAAGATGCAAGAGGGATATCAGCGAGTGGGCCAGTTGAGCTCACGGATCCAAGACATCATGGAGCATCTTTGACGTAGCAGGAGACGAGAAACAGATAACAGAGCTGGAACAGCAGTCGGCCGAGACGGAATTCTGGGCGGACGTTGACCGCGCACGGGAGGTGATGGCCCGGCTGACTCGCTTGAAGGAGAAGGTCGCGCTGTGGAAGGACCTGGCTCACCGGACTGCTGATCTCACCGTCCTCCTGGAGCTGGCTGAGGACGACGAAGGCATGATGGCTGAACTGCAGCGTGATCTGGAGCAACTTGACCAGGATTTGCACAAGCAGGAGTTTCTCCTGTCCCTGAGCGGTCCTTATGACGCCTATGATGCCATTGTGAGCATCTACGCCGGCGCTGGCGGCACCGAGTCCCAGGACTGGGCAGAAATGCTTCTCCGCATGTACCTGAGGTGGGCAGAGCAGCGTGGGTTCGAGACCGAGCTCCTGGAGAATATGCCGGGAGACGAGGCTGGCATCAAGAGCGTCACCTTCAGCGTTAGCGGAGAGTATGCCTACGGCTACCTGACGGGTGAGGCTGGCGTCCACCGGCTGGTACGCCTGTCACCCTATGATGCGGCCCATAGGAGGCACACCTCCTTTGCACTGGTGGAGGTGACGCCCGACGTGGACGATGCCATTGAGATCGACATCAAGCCAGACGATGTCAAGATGGACGTGTTCCGATCGGCCGGAGCCGGTGGCCAAAATGTGCAAAAGAACTCGACGGCGGTAAGGCTCACTCATTTGCCGACTGGCATCGTGGCGATGTGTCAGAATGAACGGTCGCAAATGCAGAACCGCGAGCTGGCCATGAAGGTACTGCGGGCTCGCCTTTTCGCCATTGAAGAGGCAAAGCGGCAGGAGGCGCGGGCCAAGATGAAGGGCAAGCATGTCTCCGCCGGATGGGGCAATCAAATCCGGTCGTACGTGCTGCACCCCTACCACATGGTCAAGGACCTTCGAACGGACTATGAGACGGGCAACACGGATGCTGTGCTGAACGGTGGCCTTGATCCGTTCATTGAGGCCTATCTGCAGTATAACCTTGGCGATTAAGGTGATGCTGGTGCGGTCAGTTCTGCCAAGTTGAGGTGCGGTAACTGACACGCCTGCGCGCCAGCATTCGTTTGCCGCCAAATCGTAGGGAGTGGTGGATTGAAGCAGTCTTACCTTCTGCTAGACGCTGGTGGCACCTTGATGTTTCCCAATTTCCGGGTGATGTCTGATCTGGCGCGGGCGTCTGGAGAGGATGTTGGAGAAGAGTGCTTCAGGCGAGCTTTCGGCGAGTTCACCGCTGGCATGGAGGACAGACTCTTTACAGGTCTGCAGCGCTCCGACTGGCCGCAGTTTGTCCCATGGGTGCTGGAGAAAGCTGGCATCCCTTCGACGAAGGTCCCAAAGCTGGCAGAAGCCCTGTATGACCTTGACTCTGGTCCAGGCCTGTGGGCGTACACGTACCCTTGGGTCCACGACGCTTTGCAGAAGCTGTTGAGCCAGGGCTACCGCCTGTCCGTGATTTCCAACGCCGATGGTAGGGTGGAGAGGGACTTGACCTCGGTTGGCTTGCGGCCTTGGCTGGAGCGGGTGTATGACTCTTCCGTGGTGGGATTCGAGAAGCCTGATCCCAGGCTGTTCCATTTTGCCCTGTCCGAACTGGGGTTGCTCCCAGAGCAGTGCCTGTACGTCGGGGATGTTTACCACATCGATGTGCTGGGAGCCAATCGCGCGGGCATCGGGGCTATCCATCTTGATCCGTTCGGCCTGTACGGCTCGTATGCCGGGCACCACATCCCCAGCGTGAGTGCGCTGCCGGACTTTCTACAGCGTTCCGACTTGGCAAGCGAGGCGTTCTTCCCACTTCGCCGGGCCTAGCTCCCATTTGATACCGGAGCGGCCTGGATGGGTGGTGCGTGAAATAGCCACAGCCTGGTTGGGCTGTGGCTATTTGCGATCGCCAAGCGGGACCTCGCCTGCTTCGGCGGCCGGCGAATCCCTAGTGAGTTTTCTTGAGCTGGTCCATGGGCGGCTCCAGGTCTGGCGGCAGTGGCGACTTGTAGGCAAAGCCTTTTGTCTTCTCCTTCCACTCATCTTTGGCCTTCTGGAGGAGGTCTGGCTTCGACAAGAGGTCAATTACACTGGTGGCCATTACTTTGCAGGCAAACAGGGTTGCCTTGTGGCCGATGCTCATCCCGCCGCTGGCTACGTTCTGCCAGGAATGGCCGGGTGACGCCACCACGAACATGGATGTACTGAATTCCTGAGCGGGCATGTTCCACTGCACGTCGGCGACATCGGACGAACCACCTCCCCCCTTGATCCGCTCACCGTGTGGATCATGGATGCTGTTGTCGATATCTACATCCGCCAGCTCCATGGCGTCCGGTAGTACTTCGGACAGCTTGCGAAGACGGTCCAGCTTTTGCTCTCGAGGAATGCTGGTGGACAGCTGCCGCGCAAACTCCAGTTCTTCGTCGCTGTATGTTGGGGCGCCGATTTCTCGCATGTTAGCGACGGCAATCTCCGCTAGGGTATGGTTGGCCAGCCCTTCATGGACGCCGGTGAGGAAGGTCACCTTGTGGGTGGTGCGGGCCATCTGATCGGCGCCCTTGGCAATGCTCAGGATCCACTCGTAGTAGCGCTCAACAAGGTCCCGGCGGGGGGCACGGACATAGTACCAGCTCCGAGAGTACGCAGGAACCACATTGGGCTCATGGCCTCCGTCCTCGATGACATAGTGGATGCGCGTCTCCTGCACCACATGCTCGCGCATATAGTTCACTCCCACATTCATCAGCTCCACAGCGTCGAGGGAGCTGATGCCTTGCTCCGGACTACCCCCAGCATGGCTGGGAACCCCAAAGAACTCGAACTTCATCGAGTTCATCGCGTTGCCGCTGCTCAGTCGAACCGAGTTCATGGAGCCTGGATGATATCCGTAGCAGGCATCTACCCCATCGAACACCCCATCGCGGATCATGAATACTTTGCCCACCAACGTTTCCTCGGCGGGACATCCGAAGCATTTCACCGTGCCCTGGAGCAGGCCTGAATCCATGGCCTGCTTGACCGCCAGCGCTCCAGCCAGGGCAGCTGTGGCATAGCCATGGTGTCCGCACCCGTGTCCGGCGCCGCCTGGCACCACCGGTTCACGGTAGGGGACTGCTTTCTGGGACAGACCTGGCAAGGCATCCAGCTCACCCATGATTCCGATGACCGGTGTTCCTTCGCCATAGGTTGCGACAAACGACGAAGGCATGCCCGCGACGCCGCGCTCAACGCGGAACCCATGTTGCTCCAATGTGTCTGCCAGCAACTTGCCAGACTCTAGCTCCTGAAGGCCAACTTCGGCCAACTCCCAGAGCTTCTGGTGAACGCCTATGAGCAACTGCTCGTGTTGCGCAATCCAATCGATCGCGACCTGCTTTGCATTCTGGGACATGGTTTCCTCCTCATCGACAAATAAGATGTACATCTGGCCATGATAACAACCAAGTTTGCAGTGCGGTGGCATCCGTGGAAGCGCGATCATGCGCTGGGACACGCCATGTGACAGAAGCACTGCGGCTTGAGCGCTGGACGGACTCCCTGGCATGAAAGCAGCAGGGCGGCCTGATCGATTATGCCACGGACCGATCGTTGTTCCAAGCCACCACCGCTCTGCCACTCCGAGGAGCCGGTGGTTTCGCAGGCGCAGGATGCCGATCCTGAGCTGTTGCCTGAGTGATGAACGCACCGCTCGGCCGCCTGTTGGCACACTCGAGCAAGCGCCCGGTAACCTGGATTGACAGCACAGGGCGGTAACGGTACAATCCGTGCCAATTGCCACGGGATGCCTCCCAGGGCTGCTCAAGTTCACTCGAGCCCGGATGCGCCCCAATCAGCTGAAGACAGATGACCACAAAGATGTGGTAGGAGGAAAACGATGCAGTTTCGTCCCCGACTTGACGTTCTGTCCGACGACCAGGTACACGAGATTCACCAGGCGGCGCTGGATATCCTCTGGGCAACCGGCGTGCTGGTCAAGGCGGCCGACGCGCGCCGCCTTCTGCGCCAGGCCGGAGCACGGGTGGACGACGAGACGATGCGTTGCCGCATCCCGGCGTACGTCATTGAGGAGTCTCTCAAGCGCGCGCCGTCGGCATTCACAGTCTACGCTCGCAATCCCAAGCAGAACGTGCAGGTGTCAACTCGCGACCTGCACTATGAGCCGATGATCGGACGGCTGAACTGCTACGATTGGAAGAGTGGCACAACGCATCGTACCACTCTGGAAGACGTAGGTCATCTGGTCAAAATCGCTGACGCGATGCCAAACTACCATTTGCTGCACTCTGGTGCCATCATGCCCCAGATCGAAGGCGTTCCCATACGCGCCACTCACGTGCACGGCTACCTGGCTTCGGTGCGGAACTCGAGCAAAGTGATCAAGGCGACCTCGCGAGAAAGGGTGTTGGCTGAGGATTGTCTGCGGATGGTAGCTGCCATCGCTGGCGGAGAGGCGGAGCTGCGCCGCCGGCCGTTCACCTTTACAACGGACAACCCGGTTGCTCCACTGCAGCATGACCGTGACCAAACCGAGGGCATTCTGGAGTTTGCCAAGTTCGGGCTGCCCATCGATGTGACCAGTGAGCCCCAGGCCGGCGCCACGTCACCCGTTACGCTTGCCGGCTTGCTGGCCCAGCAGACTGCGGATGTCATCAGCGGGATCGCCATCATTCAGCTGGCGAATCCCGGCAATCCTGTGTGGTACGGGACGTGCGGGTCAGTGATGGACATGCGCGTCGGGCGCATCGCCATTGGCGCTATCGAGATGGGGCTGATCAACGTGGCCAGCGCGCAGATCGCGCATTTCTACGGAATACCCTGTCGTGGCACGGCATCGGCCACGGACTCCAAGTTGCTGGACATTCAGGCCGGCCACGAAAAGGCCAGCGTGTTGACGATGGCGGCCCTCGGCGGTGTGAACAAGATCTTTTACCCGGGAACGATGGAGGGGGCGCTCACCGTCAGCAAGGAGAGTCTGGTCATCGACGACGAGATCGTCGGAGGGCTCTATCGGGTGCTGGAGGGCGTGGATGTCAACCGGACGACGCTGGCGCTGGATGTGATCGACACCGTTGGGCCCAGCGGGCACTTTCTGGGTCAGCGCCACACTATGCGGTTCCTTGAGCGAGAGCAATTCATACCCAAGCTGGGCGACCGCCTGACAAGACAGGCCTGGGAACGGGATGGCAGCAAGGGGATGGCTCAGCGGGCTCATGAGAAGGTAGAGGAGGTCCTGGCTCAACATGAGGTTGATCCTCTGGAGCCACACGTGGAGGCTGAGTTGGAACGTATTGTTCACGAGGTTGAGGAACGCGAAGCACGCCACGATCGGTAGTCGTGGGCACGGGAGCGACGACTTGCTGGGGCGGGTCTCGCCTGTGCTCTCAATCAAGGATTGAGGAGAGCCGAGATGAAAGACATCGAGTTTCTGTATCTCAACCAAGCCGACGTCCGCAAGACCGGCATCAACATGCCGATGGTTGTGGACACCATCGAGGAGCTGTTTCGTTTGGAGCATGAGGGCAAGACACTGGTGCCTAACAAGACCGTGCTGGACCTGGGGGAGCGAGAGCGCGGACGAGGCAACGCGATGCCAGCGTATGTCGGGGGTTCGTACGACGTGTTCGGCATCAAGTGGATCTCGGGTTTTCCGCAGAACCCTGCCCGTCTGGGCATGCCCAGAGGTACGGGCCTCTTTATCCTGAACGACGCCTGGAATGGGTTTCCCCTGGCTGTCATGGATGTCACCCTGATCAGCGCGATGCGAACCGGTGCCGTTACCGGAGTGGGCGCTCGCTATCTGGCGCGTAAGGACTCGGAATCGGTGGCCATCATCGGCGCCGGAGTGCAGGCACGCACCCAGTTGGAGGCGATCCAGGTCGCGGTGCCGTCCATCCGCGTCGTCCGGGCCTATGATGTTCGCTTCGAGGCGGCGGAGCAGTACGCTCAGGAGATGGGACCCAAGCTTGGTCTGGACGTCCGTGCCGTGCGAACGCCTGAGGAGGCTGTGCGCGAGGCTGACATCGTGGCAACCGTCACCGTGGCCGACGAGCCCATCGTGAAGGACGCCTGGATGAAACGGGGCAGCTTTTTCGCGGCCGTCGGGTCCTATCAGGAGCAGGAATTCGAGGTCGTAACCAGCTCGGACAAGGTGGTTGTGGACAACCTCGAGCACGTGATGCACCGGGTGACGCCGGTGGTGGCCCTCATGGTAACCCAGGGCAAATTGGACGCCAGCAGGGTTACCGAATTGGGTGCCATCATCTGTGGGGACAAGCCTGGGCGGGAGAGCGCCGATGAGCGGGTGTTCTTTTCACCAATCGGAGCCGGGTCGGAGGACCTCTGCGTGGCCTACAAAGTGTTCAAGATCGCTCAGGAGAAGGGTTTCGGAACCAAGCTCAAGCTGTTTGGGGTGTAGAGTCCACTGGTTGGGCGCTACCCGATGGTGGGGCGCCGGCGAATTCGCAAGGAGGCGAGGCGATGGCGAGCGCAGACGAGATCTACGGGCGGATGCGAGAGAGTATTGAGCTGTACGATCCAACCCTGGCCGAAAAGGCTGCCCGCGAGGCGGTGGATGCGGGCCTGGACCCGGCAGCGGCGGTGGAAGCCGGCTTTGCCGGACCCATCCGTGAACTGGGAGAAGCCTTTGACCGAATGGAGGTCTTTTTGCCGCAGTTAGTCATGGCGGCTGATGCCATGAAAGCAGGCGTGAAGGTGTTGGAAGCAGCCATGACAGAGCGCGGCGGTCGTCTGGAACGCAAAGGCGTGGTCATTTTGGGCACGGTGGAGGGCGACATCCACGACATTGGCAAGACGGTCGTGGGCGCGATGCTGCAAGCGGGGGGATATGAGGTCCACGATCTGGGCGTTGAGGTGCCCGCCCCGCGGTTCATCCAGGCAGCGGAGGAGGCTGGGGCGCACATCATTGCCATGTCAGCTCTGCTGTCGACCACCATGCTGTCCCAGAGGGACGTGATGGAGATGCTGAGAAGCAAGGGACTGGCAGGCAAGTATTTCGCAATTGTCGGTGGAGCGCCGGTGACTGCGGCCTGGGCTGAGCAGATCGGAGCCCACGCCTATGCTCGCGATGCTACGGAGGCGGTGCGGGTGCTGGACAGCCGAAGGGACGAGTGGGCCCGATGAACCTCAAGGAGATACTAAAGCGGTCCGAGACCGGCCCGCTGATGGATGCCAACGACTTTTTGATGAAGCGGGTGGCAGCGAACGTGCAGAAGCTACAGAAGAAGTACGACATCCGCTCGGATGGCAAGACGCTGCTGAACCTTGACGACGCCTTGGCTGACCGGTGCTGGCAAGCTGGGCAAGAGCTTGTCCTAACCACAGGCCTGTTCAGCGCCAATAGCCGGAGGGTGATCGAGTTCAGCGCGGAGGAGGTCGCAGGCGCCCTGCGCTTTGCTCCCAGCAAGCTTCCCATGGGTGAAGGTAAGGACGCCGTGAACGTTCGCCATCGTGGCGTTGCCGACCCGCGATTGCCATTTGTATTCAGCGGTCCGTTCAATGCCGATACTCATGAGAGTATGTTCGTGGCGCTGAACGAGGCCTTTGCGCAAGAACGCATCATCGACTGCCTGTTCCTACCGGGATACTTGAAAGAGCTGGATGGACTGCTGATTCGTCCCAACTCGGGCATGAGCAGTCGCGCGGCCGTCCTGTACGGCCAGTGGGCCAGGGAGGCCGTGCGCCGTGCGGGGCGTCCCGGGATGCCGATCTGCGGTCACGCTGTTATGGCGCTCAACGAGATAGGCTGTACCAATGAGGAGTGGGGTCTGCGCCGCACCGATCCCCGGGCCATGGTCTTCCTGTCGGAGCTCCAGGTGGATGACGTGACCCTGACCCGGTTAGCCTACTACGCCGCCTACGGGTGCCCGCTGTATGTCGCCTGCACCCCGCTGGTGGGGGGATACGGCGGTGGACCCGATGGTACGGCCATCATCGCCGTGGCATCCTTCATCGCGGCGGCAGTGTTGGGCTTTGAGATCATGCACCTGGGTCCGCAGCACATCAAGTACAAGATGCAGACCAACAATCACTCCCTCTTCCTGGGAAGCCTTGCCAATCAGGCGGTAGCGCGCAACAGCCACCTCATCACGACGACGAGCCACACCACCGCTGGAAGGCCTGGCTCCGATCAATACGCCTACGAGTTCGCTGCCCTGGAGCTGGCCTGCGTCACCAGCGGCAGCAACGTCTCCGGACCGCGACCAGCTGAACCCCTGGGTTTCAACAATGTCAGCCCGCTCATGGCCAGGCTGTTCGCGGAGGTGGCGCACGCCGCGGCGGGGATGAGCCGTGAGACGGCGGCTCCCATCGTCGAGGCGCTGTATGGTCGCTACAAGGACCGTTTGTTGCTTCAGGACGCGCCAAGAGGCTTGCCCTTTGAGCAGCTGTACGATGTNNCAATAGCCGATGGAGAAGACGATGGCCAAATCCCTGGTGGTCGATAAGAGCATCTGCACGGAATGCCGCGCCTGCGAACTGCGTTGCTCGTTTGCGCATTTTGGGGTATTCAACCCCAACAAAGCCGGCATACGCATTGTTGCCCGCTGGCCGGAGCTGCCCCACGTCCGACTCTGCCGGCAGTGCGATGACCCGAGCTGCCTGGACGCTTGTCCCGTCGGAGCGTTGGAGCGTGGCGAGGACGGGGTGGTGCATGTCAAGTGGGAGGACTGCACGGGCTGTGGCGCCTGCGTTGAGGCCTGTCCGTACGATGGCATATGGCTGGATCCCCTATCCGGAGTGGCCATCAAGTGCGACACGTGCGGTGGCGAGTACCAGTGTGTAGCTGGCTGTATGGCCGGCGCGCTGAGCATCGGTGAGTAGGCTGGGAGGCGTTTCATGCTAGACTGCTATGGTAAGAAACTGTTGCGCGTCGATCTGAGAACAGGAGAGGCGCAGATCGAGAACCTGGAGCCATCCTTCATCGCGCGATGGGTGGGTGGGATGGGCTTTGGCACCCGGCTGTTGACTTCAGAGGTTGAGCCCAAGGCGGATGCCCTTGGTG
>DDYO01000205.1 GCA_002348045.1 Anaerolineales bacterium UBA2232 | reverse complement strand
ATCCGCTCGAGATAGCGCGATGCGAGCACCATCTGGCTTGCCCACTCTATGTCGTCCTCCTCGTGCAGGCGCGCGAGTTCCCGGAAGAACTGCTTGAAGAGATGGTCGATTGGTTCGTCCATCTCCTCCAACTTGTACGCAAGGTCGAGGTCGTTTGTCTCGAGGGCCTCAAGCATCGCTTCAAGGACGCGGTGGACGAGGTTGCCCTGCGCTCGGATGAGGTCGTAGAGCGTCGAAGGACCGCGGCGGTCCGCCGTACGCCGCGCAGCCTTGGCAATGTTGACGCCGAGATCGCCCATACGCTCCATGTGCAGTGCAACATGCGTGAGCGAGTGCAGCAATCGCAGATCCCGGGCCACCGGGAACTGCGTCGCGATCGTCTCGATCGTGCGCTCCTCGAGCGCGAGGCATCTGCTGTCGATCACGTCGTCGTTTGAGATCACACGCTCGGCAAGAGCAACGTCGCCCTCAACGAGCGCCGTGGTGGCATCTCGCGTCATCTCGATTATCAGGTGACCGATGTCAACAACTTCTGATTTCGCCGCTTTGAGTTCCTTGCGATACGTGTCGCGCATGGTCCCTGACCTCTCATCCGCGATCATGAGGCGTAGATCCCCATGTCTGGGTTGTGCACGCCATTATAGCCGCTCGCGCGCCCGCCGAATGTGAAACCGCCGTAAGAACGGATCCTAGCCGAAGCGGCCCGTGATGTAGTCCTCTGTCCGGCGGTCCCGCGGACTCGTAAAGAGATCGGCGGTGCGCCCAAACTCGATCAACTCCGCCGGCGCCCCCTGCTTCTCCTGCAGGAAGAAGGCCGTCTCGTCGCTGACGCGCGCCGCCTGCTGCATGTTGTGTGTGACGATGACGATGGTATAGTTGGCTGCCAACTCGTGCATCAGGTCCTCGATCTTGAGGGTGGCAATGGGGTCAAGCGCCGAGGCAGGCTCGTCCATGAGGATGATCTCGGGTCTGACCGCAATCGCCCGGGCGATGCACAAGCGCTGCTGTTGGCCCCCTGAGAGCGAAAGACCGCTCTGCTGCAGTTTGTCCTTCACTTCATCCCACAACGCCGCCTGACGAAGGCTCTGTTCAACCAGAGTGTCCATGTCGCTCTTGTCGGACTTGGGTCCCAACACGCCATTGATCCGCGCACCCCAGGCCACGTTCTCATAAATGCTCTTGGGGAAAGGATTCGGTTTCTGAAAGACCATCCCGATCCGACGTCGAACCTCAACGGGATCCACGTCCTCGCCGTATATGTTCTGTTGAGCAAACACGACTTGACCCTCGGTCGTTGCCGTCGGCACCAACTCGTTCATTCGATTGAAGGCACGCAGCAGCGTGCTCTTGCCGCACCCAGATGGACCAATGATGGCGGTGATTCTGTTGCGCTCCACTGCCAGGTCGACGTCCTTGATGGCCAAGAATGAGCCGTAGAAGACTCGTAACCCTTTGGCCTCAATGGCGCAGTCGGCTGCAACGCACGACAGTGTCGATTCCACGGTCACGAGTACCTCCTGCTAAAACGACTCCGTAGCAATACCGCTGATGTCGTAAGGGTCAGAAGCAAGGCCAACAGCACAATGATGGCCGCAGCGGCCACACTGCGGAACTCGGGCTGCGGGCGCGAAACCCACTGGTAAACCTGAATTGGCAGCGCAGTGAACCACGAGAACGGCCCGTCGGGATCTACATCGATGAAGGTTGCCGCGCCCACCACGACCAAGGGCGCTGTCTCGCCCATGGCCCGCGATATGGCCAGGATCGTGCCGGTGAGAATGCCAGGGATGGCACCCGGCAGGACGTGTGACCAGACGGTCTGCCACTTGGTTGCACCGAGACCATAGCTTGCCTGCCGCAGAGAGCTGGGCACAGCCCGAATCGCCTCTTGGGCATTGATGATGATCAGGGGCAGCACCAGCAATGCCAGGGTGAGGCCCGCCGAGGCAATCGTACGACCGCTGGCCGTGGTAGGGTCCGTCAATCCAAATATCGCCCCGCTGGTGAGTGGTTGCAGCGTGCGAACAAAGATGGACAGACCGAGCATGCCGTAGATGATAGAAGGAACCCCCGCCAGGTTATTGATGTTGGTTTGAATCACCCGGTTGATCCAGTGGTTGCCCGCATACTCCTCCAAGTAGATCGCGGCCGCAACGCCCACAGGAAACGCCACCAACACCGTGATGGCAATAATCCACAGCGATCCGAGCAGAGCGGTCCTGACACCAGCTCTCAAAGCCACGCTGGACTGCGGCACTGTGAGGAACCGAAGCGTGAGCCACGACCGAAATTGAAGGTGCACGCGCTCATAGCGCTCCTCCAGCTCAGCTCGAATGCCATGGCGATTAGTCAACGAAGCAAAGAGCGTCCAGCTCCTGACCAGGGTCGGCTGAATCACTCGCTCTTGCACAAGATCAAGGACATTCTCACGTGTGCGCTCATCGAAGGGCTGGTCCCTCTCGAAGCGGCGAAAGAGCCCGGCCGATACATTCTCCTCAAGGATGCGGACCAGCTCTTCCTTTGGCAGGTCCTCGAGAGGAACGCCATTGACCGCAAGAGTCTCTGGCTCAACCTGGTTTCGCAGTGCTACATACCCGAACGCACCATCAACGATATTCAGCAGTAGCGCTGCAAGGGCAACAATTGCGATGACCGTAGACAGTGCGAACAGACGTTGCCACAGCCGTGCCACTTGATGCCGTCGTGCGACGCCGTCAAGTACGGGTCCTCCCTTGGCCGGCAACCCATCCGGCAAATCCAACGACGTGGCCATTACTCATACACCTCCCGGAACCTGCGGACGATTTGCTGACTGGCGATATTGAGGGACAGAGTCATCACAAACAACAGCAGTCCAATGGCAAAGAGGCTGTTGTAGTCAACCGAGTCATAGCTCAAATCACCGCCGCTGATGCGCACGATGTGCCCCGTCATGGTCTCCGCCGACTTGAACGGATTCAGGGTAAGGGCAGGGCCGGCGCCTGCGGCCACGGCCACGATCATAGTTTCACCAATCGCCCGCGAAAGCCCAACGATAAACGCTGCAGCAATCCCCGAGATGGCCGCAGGAACCACGACGTTGACGGCCGTCTCCAGCTTGGTCGCGCCCAACGCATACGCCGCCTCACGCAGGGAGCGAGGCACCGCACTCAATGCATCTTCAGTCATGGAGGTGATCAGGGGCAGGATCAGGATTCCCATCACCAGTCCAGCCGAGCCGGTGTTGTAGACATCGACGACGTTCTGGCCAAACACCGCCCGCAGCAGTGGCGTCATGAAGGTCAGCGCAAAATAGCCGTAGACCACCGTCGGAATGCCGGCCAGGACCTCCAGGGTCGGCTTCAAGCGATTCCTGGTCCGCGACGAGGCATACTCGCTCAGGTAGACGGCCACCGAAAGACCTAGAGGCAGGGCGACCAACATGGCCAGTCCTGTCGTCATCAGTGTAGCCGAAACCAGAGGCAAGACACCAAACTCGCCCAGTTGCGGTTGCCATGATGTCCCAGTAAAGAACTCCCTGAGGTCAACCACCCCGCTGCCAAAGAACAGCAAGGACTCCTTCCCCAGCTCGTAGACAATACCCAGAGTGATGAGGATCGAGAAGGCACCACTCAGGAACAGGAAACCCTGAATGGTTGCCTCCCCCAGTCTCCGACGCCTCCTCAGGCTGCCCGGCGCAGGCCTCGCAGCTGCCGGAGCTGGCACCATCCCCTCCCTCGCCCCGACGTTCCCTTCTAACACAGCATCCCCTCCACGATATCCCCTCCCTCCATGCCACAGGCCAGGCTGTTCGCCCGGCCGTGGCTGCACAACATGCGCTTGGCCCTGCTCCTTGTTCGCAAGGAGCAGGGCGCTTTGGAGACCTTCGGTCAGCCGCTTACTTGAGCGCGTCAAGCCAAGCCTGGCGAGCTCCATCCAATGCACTCTGCGGCGCAGGGAAGTAACCCACCGACTTGATTTCTTCGTTCACGTACGTCAGCATAAAGTTCAGATACGCAGCTACCTGAGGCTTGCTCTTCATGATCTGCGCGTCCGAGTACATGAACAGTGGCCGCGCTAGCTTGTATGTCCCAGCATCCACCGTCGCTTGCGTCGGAGCTACGCCCTCTATCATCAGCGCCGTCATCTTCGACGCCTCTTCCTGATAGTACGCATACCCAAAGTACCCGATCGCGTAAGGACTCCCCTCCACTCCACGCACCAGCACATTGTCATCCTCACTCAGCTGAATGCCGGGAGCCTTCAGGATCATCTCCTTCGCCTTGTCCTTCCCATACGCCGGAATCATCACTTCCTCAACAAAGTAGTCGAACGTCCCACTGTCCGTCCCAGGACTGTACCGCTTGATGTCCTCAGCCGGCCACGATGCGTTCACATCCGACCACTTGACCGCTTCGCTCGAAAAGATCTTGGCCAACTCCGCCAGCTTCACATCCTTCAGAAACGTGTTCTGCTTGTTCACCACCACCGCCAATGCATCCGTCCCAACCCTGAACTCGATCGGTACACGCCCGATCGCCTTGGCAGATTCTACCTCACTGCTCTTGATCGGCCGACTCGCATTCGCAATGTCCGTCTCTCCCGTCTTGCAGAACCGCTCAAACCCAGCGCCAGACCCAATGCTCGATATCGTGATCTTCCCGCTGTACCCTTCGTCGCGGAAGCGCTCCGCCATCCGCTCTGCCAACGGAAACACCGTCGAGCTGCCCGCCGCTATGATGTCACCCGTAACCTTGCCTGCGTCTACCACAGGCAGCACAACCTTGCCCGTGCTCGGGACCTGTGTGGGAACCACAGGAGCCACCGTCGGCGGCACCACTATCGGCACAGCGGTAGGCAGAACCTGAGTCGCCGGAACAGGCGTAGCGGTAGCTGCGGGCGCAGGTGCGCAAGCCGAAAGCACCATTGCCACAATCATCGCGCCGGCCAACAACACACTCAAACGTCTCATCTTGCCACATTCTCCTTCTCATTATTCGCGAGTTTCTGTTGCTTGTCCATCTATAAGTGTACAGGGGACAGGTTAATGGAACTTGTGTGGCATGTTAACATCGTGTTAAGGCTTGGCAATCCCTGGGGCTGCTCTGCCGCGGGGCCCTTGCTCGCGACGGCTGTGAACCGTCAATAGTCACTACCCAGCCACGATCGCCATTGCAGCGTCACAACGGGCAGTGGAGTCGGGCGCTCGGAGCATGATCGTGACAACTGAGATCAGTGAATCACTCCGATCCCGCGCCTGGTTTTTGACTCCAGCGGAACTTGAGTACAATAGCGCCCAAGGTGGCGGTGCGGCTGAGTTTTGTGGCCGCAGTTCAGCCTCTGTTGCGCGGCAAGCAGTGCGGCCCGGGCGCCCTCAACGCGGCCCTGCAGGCAACCTTTGGGCTGTCTTTGCGGAGGTAATGGGTGAGCATCGCGAACATCACGATGGTAGCTGAAGAACGTCCAGCCTGGCGCAAACTTGTCACACCGGCGCTGACCCGCGCAAGGCCAGTCCACCGCTGGTACCTATACCCCCACAGTTTTGACTCGGACCTCGTGAAGGATGTTCTCGCGCAGATGGGAATCCGGCCGGGCCACCGAGTGTGGGACCCCTTTGTGGGAGCGGGAACCACCGTCCTTGCCTGTAGGGATCTCGGCATTGAGGCCTTTGGATCAGACCTGCTGCCGCTCTCCATCGTGGTCAGCCAGGCCAAGCTGAGTAGCTACAGCCACGCTGCTTTGTCGTGGGCAGCCCAAAAGTTCGACTACCGTATCCAGCCGGGCAGCGTTGATCGGTTCGCCCAGATCCCGATCGTTACCCGTTCCATCAGCGCCCGCATCCGGGTCCGCGTCTCGTCCCTCTTGGACCAGATCCTTCGACTGCCATCCGATGTGCGTCCATTCTTCATGATCGCCCTGCTGGGCATCCTGGAGGACCTGAGTTATACCATCAAGTCTGGGGGATGGCTGCGGTTGGACATGACCAAGGACATCAGGGAGGCCGCCGTTCGGGAGTTATTCGAAACCCGTGTCCAGGCGATGCTGGAGGATGTGCCGTCGGACCCGAGGTACTGCCACCCAGACTGCTCAGAAAGGGTATGGCTGGCAGACGCGCGCACCGAGCGCTTTGAGACGCCGGTCGACGCCATAGTCACCTCACCACCCTACCCCAACCGCCATGACTATACTCGGATCTTTGCGCTGGAGCTGGCCCTGTTACAGGTTGCTGATGCCGAGGAGCTCAAGCAACTGAGGTACCGCTCCCTTCGGTCCCATGTTGAGGCCCGCGACCCTGACCTACCCATGGACCAGTACTGTGAACCCCAACGCCTGCAGGATTGCCTGGAGCGCGTGGCTGCCATCAACACGCGAGACCGACGAGTCCACCGCATGCTTCGTGGCTATTTTCAAGACATGTACCACGTCCTGCACAGCGTTCACGAGAACCTGGCCAGGGGCGGCAAGGCTGCCTTTGTCCTCGGTGACGTACGGTTTGCCGGCGTGATCATACCGGTCAATGACCTCGTCGGAGAGATTGGCGCCGCAGTTGGGCTGCGCCCCCTCAAGCTGGTCGTAGCCCGACGACGTGGCAACAGCGCTCAGCAGATGCGCGTCTATGGCAGGCAGGAGGCACGGGAGAGTGTCATCTTCTTCGAAAGAGCAAACTAGCCATCAATTCACGTTGGATGCTAGCGTGCCGGCGCGGCCCGTGTCATTCCCATTGCTGCAGCGCCTTGCTGCCGTCCTCAGCACGAACCAACCCTTGCGCTACAGCGACATCGTGGAACGGCCCATCGTTCCCATGTCGACTCTGTTCTCTGCCAACCGGCCGCAGGCGCCCAGTCGCGCCACGCGCTATCATCACTGGAATGCCCTGCGCATCCTGGCGCTGATTGAGCCATCCGATGGCGGATACCGGCTGACGGCCATTGGCAAGGACCTGGCCTCGGTGAAAGAGGGCACTGCTAGGGACTCCCTGTCACCGGAGGCGCGCTCCATCCTATCTCAGGCGGTGCGGGCCTGCCCTCTGGTTCGTCGCAACTTTCTGGTTCTCTTTACAGGCGACGCGCAACTTGACCCGTGGACAGATGGTAAACCTTTGGGGGTGGAAACGATCCGAGGCAAGCGCGCGGTTCGCCTCAACAACCCAAACTGGAAGGGTACCGTTGAGTTGTCAGTGAGCCAGACGTACGGGATTTTGTGGGGACTCGGCCAATGGTGTCGGTCCATAGGCCTGGTTGACGAGATTCTGATTNNGTCATTGATGCACGAGCCAATATCCTCTTCCCTGTTGATCCGGATGCTGCGCTGACCGTGAGCGTCGAGCGCTTTGATGAGCTCATCAAGCCATACTTTGCCGAAGGCGAGCCCGCGCCCAACGACGCAAGGGCCTTGTCCATCCCATTGTTGCTCTACCGGCTGTGTCCCGCGGAGCGCATATCTTTGGCGGCCGCGAAGGATCTGCTGACGCTGTGGCTTCGCCGCCAAGCGAACGGGGCCTGGGTCCAGGCGCCGTCGGCAGCAGCACTGAATAGCGAACGCGTGCCGTGGGGCAATTCCCAAGTCGTATGGCGTAAGCAGCAAGAAGCCTTCTTGACGCAGGGCGACACCGTTTTTACTCGGCTGGTAGTGTCAGCGCGTCTGGGGGCGCCGCCGGTGGAGCCCGACGTGCCATGGCCACAGCCTGATCGCGACAGCAACGACTGACCAGTCGTCACACTCTGCCCCGCCCCCAGCCTTGTGCCAACTCTTACGCGATACCGGATGTGCATCAACAGGCTCCGGCTGCGGGCTACCAGCCTCGCGCGCAGCAGTTGGTTTTCCATTAGCGTATCATGGCATGGTTGACCCACTGTAGTGATTGCATCATAATCGTGAAACAACACCAGCGTGGGAGCCTAGTGCCCCCAGAGAGGAGTCTGACATGACGGCGCGCATGCCTCGTTACGACATTCGCAACGACGGTGCGGGACCCTATGCCGCATTCTACTGTGACAAATGCAACCGCGAGTTCCGGAGTTCCCCGGACATCGGTGGTACGGTGGCCAAAGACGTCGGACGCAACCTGGTCGGCGGTCTTTTGCGCAACGTTCCCCTCGTGGGAGCCGCTGCCGATCGTGCCATGGGCGACGATCAGCGCTACACCTACACCTTGAACCCGCAGCAGCTCCAGTCGGCCTGGAAACAGGTGGAAACGCGCTTTCATGAGTGTCCCACCTGCCGGCTGATCGTGTGCCCTTCTTGCTGGGACGCCCAGTCTGGCTATTGCACAGACGACTCGCCTCGGCGTGAAGAAATCGCACAGGCTGCCGCCGAGCAGGCCGCAGGCGTACTCAAGGGGATCGCGGGTGCCTTTGGCTTGAATGAAGTAGTCCGCGGAGTCGCCGAGTCCGCCAAAGCTGCGGCGGCCGCCACGCCCCGATGTTCGCAGTGCGGGAAGCCTGGCATGCCCGGCGCCAAGTTCTGCCCTGAGTGCGGCGGTAAGATGGTCCAGCCACAGGTGGCTACCTGCAGTAAGTGCGGCGCCGAGGTGCACGGGGCCAAGTTCTGCCCCAACTGCGGCGCCAAGGTAGAGCAGGCAGCCGGCCCGACCACTTGCCCCAACTGCGGCAAAGAGACCAAGGGAGCCAAGTTCTGTCCCGAGTGCGGGACCAAGGTTGGCTAGTATCGCTATGGATGGATGGCAGCGAGTTGGCCTGCCAAGAACGTCCTGGTCCAGGCTGCCGATGGAGCCTTGGTGGCTGTGGCGATGCTATCGTTCCTGACCGAGGCCTTTGTGATCTCCCTTTCGGGCGCCCTGGCACCAGGCCCCATTACCGCTGTGGTGGTGGGGCGCGGAGCTCGTTCGCGCCATGCTGGGGCCTGGGTAGCCGTCGGTCACGGCATGGTTGAGATTCCTCTGATGGCTGTCGTCTTTGCTGGGATGGCGCAGGTACTCCAGTGGCCCAGCGTGCGCACTGTTGTTAGCGCACTTGGTGGCGCCGTGCTGATGCAGATGGGCATCGCCATGTTCCGCCTCGCTTACCGGGCTGACCCTGATGGCGGCTGCGCCAGGGAGCCATCGCCGATCCGTGCAGGGTTCTGGCTGAGCCTGACCAGCCCCTACTTTCTGCTGTGGTGGGCCACTGTTGGTGCGAGCCTGATTTCTCGGGCCGCGGCCTTTGGCATGACCGGGTTCGTGGCCTTTGCGGCGGTTCACTGGTTGTCCGATCTGGGGTGGTGCGAGTTCCTGTCCAATGTGTCATTTCTCGGAAAGCGCTTCTTTGGCAGCCGATTTCAACAGCTGGCCTTTGGCCTGTGCGGCGGCCTGCTGTGCGTTTTTGGCGTAAGGTTGCTGATAGAAGCCCTTGGACGTTTTGTGGTCTGAAGGGCATGGTTCTTACCAACAAGTGCCCTGAACTGGGCAGCCGGGCATGTCGGCTGAAGGTTGGCTCTGCCCTTGGCCTTGCCCGAAACGCCAGGGCAGCAGCCATCAGCCTTGGGATCGAAAGGCGGAAGGGCAATGAGCAAGGTGATCGGTCCCTACCAGACTCCGATGGAGCCGCACCCGATCCTTGTGCAACATGCTAGGACAATCCGGTTTTCACACTCCGACAGGACCGTGTTCTGCTTTGACGCCGGCGGTGTTGCGAGGCCGGCCGTTCTCCTGGTTCATGGGCTCGGCGACGAAGCCGACACTTGGCGCCACGTGATTCCAGACCTGGCGCAGCACTATCGGGTGCTCGCTCCGGACTTGCCAGGCTTTGGTCGTTCTGAGCCGCTGGCGGGACGATACTCCCTGGACGCATTAGCGTCTACTCAGCTGGAACTGCTGGATGCGGTTGGGGTGTCCCAGGCTGTGATAGCGGGGCATTCACTGGGCGCGATGCTGTGCCACTTACTGGCTTTGCGCCATCCCGAGCGCGTGGTCGGATTGGCGCTCATCAGCGGTGGGCTGTGCAGCCTACGCCGCAAGGTGGACCTGCAGAGCCTGCTGTTTCTGATACCGGGCGTCGGCGAATGGCTATACAACCGGCTGCGCCAGGATCCGCACGCCGCCTATGCATCCTTGGAACCGTTCTATCATGACCTGGGACAGCTGGCTCCTGAGGAACGGGCCTTCCTCTTCCAGCGAGTGAATCAGCGGGTTTGGAGCGACCGCCAAAGACGAGCGTTCTTCTCCACCCTGCGTAGCATTGCGGGCACCGCAGGTCAGTTTGCGGCGCTCTCCAGCCAAGTCGCGGGCCTTGCGGTTCCCACCGTCATCTGCTGGGGCGAAGCCGACCGGGTCAATCCGGTGGACAACGCCCGGGCGTTGGTGCAGGCACAGCCTGCCGCACGCTTAGTGACTGTTCCCAATGCCGGGCACAACCTGCAACAGGAGGCGCCGCAGGAAGTGGTGAAAGCGATTGCCGCGCTGGCTGCGATAGCCTACCCGGTTACGGAGTAGGAACCTGTGCCCGAGAGGCTGAAGGACCGCTTCCTCACCCGGGAGTCATTGGGGCGCATGGCGGAAGCCGTCTCCATCGCCTGGCCCCACCTGGACCGCGAACGCTTTCTCGCGGCGGTGTACGACAGTCTGTGGCCGAGCAAGGAACTCATGGCTCGCATGCGGCACGTGACTCGGGCTCTGCATGCAGCCCTTCCAGCGGACTATTCCTCGGCCTTGTTCATCCTTCGAAACGCTGCCCCTCAGATTGTCGGCTTTGAAGCGCTCTGCTTGTCCGAATTTGTAGCAGTTTACGGACTTGACCATTTCGACTTGTCCATGGATGCTCTCCGCTTCTTTACCCGCTTCGCCAGTGCTGAGTTTGCCGTGCGGGCGTTCATTCAGCAGGACGCTCCCAGAGCCATGGCTTACATGTTGCGGTGGGCCACGGATGAAAGCGTGGATGTGCGCAGGTTGGCGTCGGAAGGGTGCCGGCCGAGATTGCCCTGGGGCGTTGGGCTGTCCGACTTTAAGAGGGACCCGTCGCCCATCCTGCCCATCCTGGAGCGGCTCAGGGACGACCCCGCCGAAACGGTGCGCAACAGCGTCGCCAACAACCTTAACGATATCGCCAAGGACCACCCGGACCTCGTGCTCGACCTATGCGAGCGCTGGTACGGACACAGCCGGCGCACCGATTGGATCGTACGCCACGCCTTGCGGACGCTGCTCAAGGCCGGCAACCCGCGAGCGCTGCGATTGCTTGGTTTGGACAGTGGGGCCCAGGTCACGGTCGCTCGCTTCGCGGTCACACCGGAGTGGGTGCCCATCGGGCAGGACATCGAGTACTCGTTCGATCTAGTCGTGCTTCAGGATGCTCCCGTGCGCGTCCGGATGGAGCTTAGCGGAAATTGCAGCCGGTCGTGGCNNAGAGTGGACTATGCTCGCCCCGGTGGCAGGACCTCGCGCAAGGTGTTCCAGATTCGTGAGGCAGTGCTACCGCCCGGCACCCACAGGGTTCGACGCAAGATGTCACTGGCCCACCGCTCCACTCGTGCCATCTTTCCGGGCCTGCACCGGCTCACCATTGTGGCCAATGGCCAGGAGCAAGCCACCGTAGCTGTGGAAGTGATGCCAGAGGAGTAGTGTCGTCGTGTCTAACGTGACCATCGTGCCGGTAGATGCCGCCAACGTGAACAAGGTTGGCTTCTTCTGCTACAAGAGCGCTCGCAAATCCCCTGGCTACCGAGACAAGCGCGAGTGGCTTGAGCAGCGCTTCGGTGAGGGCCTGCGCTTGCTGCTTGCCACGGACGAGGGGCGGCCCGTTGGCTTCATCGAGTATGTCCCTGGGGAGTTTGCTTGGCGGGCCGTGGAAGCGCCAGGATACATGGTCATCCACTGCCTGTGGGTCGTGGGTCGGGACAAAGGAAAGGGCTACGGGTCTGCGCTGCTGCAGGCATGTGTCCGCGATGCGCGAGCCGCTGGCCTGTCGGGAGTCGCTGTCGTTGTANNTGGCGGACGAGCTCCTCTTCCACAAGCACGGATTCCAGCCTGTGGATCAGCCCCCTCCAAGCTTTGCCCTGCAAGCCCTGCGCTTTGGTGAGGCGGTCCTTCCGGCGTTCCCGAGAGACTGGGATGATCGCTGTCAGGCCTTTGGTCCCGGGCTTTCGGTGGTAACCAGCGGCCAGTGTCCCTATTTCCACAAGGGGGTGGCCCACGCGTTAGAGAAAGCGAGGGAACGGGGACTGCGAACGAATGTGGTCACGTTGGTCAACGCACAGCAAGCCCGGGCAACGGCTCCCACTCCCTACGGAGTTTGCGGCCTTGTCCTGGACGGCAAGCTGCTCAGCTACTATTACAGCTGGCCCAAGGAGTAAGGAAGAGCTGCCAGTCCGCAGTGCTTGGGCACGCCGGGTATCGCGATGAGCCAGTGCTTCTGCCGAGCCCTGTCAATCCTCTTGGATGCGCTCGCGCGACAATGGCCAGGCTGCAAACTGCTCTCACCAAATCAGATGGTTCGAGCCCTGTCTGCCACCCGTTTAATCATTCTCCCGACTGGACACGTACCGCTGCGCCGCCTCCTGGACAGATAACCCAAGAAATAGGTAGGCCAGCAGCAGCCAAGCGTCTTGCAGGCTCTGGCGCAGCACTCCTCGCTCCAGGAATCGCCGCGACGATGTCAAGACCCTGGCGCGTACGCGAATCAGTCGGCCGATACGGCGGAGCGCCCGCGACATCTCCAGATCCTCCATCAGCGGCAAGCTCTGGAAACCGCCCACTCGCTCGAAGGCTGCCCGGCTCATGAACTGCGCCTGGTCCCCAAACATGGTTGCCCAATGGGCAGGCTTGGGTATTCGGTTGAACAGCCGAAGCAAGCCAACCTCAGGGTGTAACTCCGCTTGAAATGCGCCCCCAGCCACTCCAGGCAACATCAGCGCCGCCAATACCTCTTCGCGCCAGCGCTCGGGCAATAGTGTGTCGGCGTGGCAGAACACCAGCGCTTGACCGTGACTGGCCCGCGCACCTGCGTTCATCTGGCTCGCCCGACCCCGGGACGCATGGACGACCTTCACCCGTTTAGGTAGACGATCCAGTGTGCCATCAGCACTGCTGCCGTCGGCAACGACGATCTCTACATCATCAGTGGAATATGCCCTCATGGCAGACGACAGGCACGGTTCGATATGTGCTTCCTCGTTCCAGGTCGGAATGATCACAGATACCAGCATCGTCAAGCCCCCGCGCACAACAGCGCATAGTTACACCGAACTTGATTCTCATTGCTTTCCCCTCGTGGCGTTCAGGGAGTATCACGATCTTCGGCTCTTGAGTCAACCTGACCACGGAATCGTCTTGAGGCATTGGCAAACAAGCGCCAATGCGAGGACTAGGCATTGTTCGACACCCATCATGACCGCATGCATGGCGGATGAGCATATGCCGTCAAGCGCCCTGGTCAACACGCCGCTGGCGCTTGATTGACGGGCACCTCGATCGCCGTTACAATCGGGAGGCTCGAGTTGGCATCAATAGTCCCGCAGTTGCTGCCTGGAGGCTGGCATTCATGTTTCGACCTACGTGCCGCGAACCCTATCGCCTCTTCTTCATCCTGCTTGCCCTGCTGGCTCTATTTCTTTCGCCCCTGCCAGCACGTGCCAGCGCACCCGGTGCGGTCTACGCCCAATCGGGCGGCGCCACGTATGCCGTGACGCTGTGGAGAACCTTTGGCTGTGCAGGCGTAGGGCCCAACCTCGCGTTACTGGAGCGGGGTTCGGATCGCTGGTCCCTCGTCAGCAGTGTGGGTGTGGGTGACCTTGTGCGTGGAGTGTACGTTGTGGGTGACCTCGCCTTCGTAGCGGCAGGAGACAGTGGTCTGTACACCATTTACCTTTCGCAGGCGTCTGCACCCCGAATCCTCAGCCAAGTCATCACCGATGGAGCCGTCGTTGCAGTGACCGGCCAGGGCAATCATGTCTATGCCGCAGGATTTGGTGCAGGATTGCTTGTATTTGACGTGACGAATCCCGAAGCGCCTGAACTGCTGAACACGGTTCCTTTGAAGGGATCAGCTGTCAGTCTGGTGATCGCGGAACAGCGTCTCTACGTGGCTTGTGACTGGGGTGGTTTGCGCATAATGTCGCTCACCAACCCTCAGCATCCCGTGGAGATCGGAGCCTATACCGAAGCCTACGACGTACTGGGGGTGGATGTAGCCGGAACTGTAGCGTACGTTGCAGCGGCTGAGCAGGGATTGCACATCGTGAGCGTTGCCGATCCAGCACGACCACAGCTCATGGAGGAGGTCGCACTTGATGCGGGTTTGGCCAACGCGGTGGTCATCAGCGACTCGCACGGCTCCACTGCGCCCACCCACGCCTTTGTGGCTGCTCTGGATGGAGGGATCCGCATCGTCACCCTCGCTGGCGCCGACGGACCGCGCGAAATGCNNGCCGACGGACCGCGCGAAGCCGCCTCCATTGAGTGCCCTGGACCAGCCGTCGGGCTGTTCCGATCGGGATCCGAGCTGTGGGTCGCAGCGGCCGCAGGCGGCCTGCATGCCGTTGATGTCGCCGATCCCGAACGGCCTGCCCTGAACGGTACCTACGCTGATCTCAGCGATGCCTGGGACGTCGTCCCGCTGGGACCAAGATGGTTAGTAGCCAACGGCGCTAGTGGAGTAACGGTCCTAACGTTGACCAAGAACGCTTTCAACTTGGTGACCAGTGTGGATACTCCTGGCAACGCCGTTCGTGTGTGCGCCGCCAATGGGATCATCTACGTGGCCGATGAATCCGGCGGGTTGCGCACCTTTACCCTTACTGAGACCGATGGCCTCGCGCCGTTGGGCGCACTGGATGGTCCAGGTCCGGCGCTGGGCGTTACCGTGTCGGGCCAGCAGGCGTTTGTTGCCGCTGGTGACGCTGGTCTGTGGGTGGTATCTGTAGAGAACCCATCGGCATTGGTGACGTGGGCAGTGTTGGACACGCCTGGGTTTGCCACAGACGTAGCTATCGCCGGACACGCAGCCTACGTGGCCGATGGCGACGCTGGACTGCGCGTGTTATCCTTGAGCGCAAGCACCTATGGGCAAGAGCTCGGGGCTCTGGAGACTCCCGGCTTTGCGTCGCGCATCGTCCTCAGCGGCGACTTGGCGTACCTGACCGATGGATCTCAGGGACTGCTCGTAGCGAACGTGTCCAACCCGATGCAGCCGGAGGCCTATGGCGCCTTGCCTCTGCCCGGTACATCTTGGGGACTGGTCGTGGCAGGGGACCGTGCCTTCATCGCTGGCGGCAACCAAGGCGTACATGAGGTATCCCTGTTGGAGCCTCAAATCCCTACCTTGATCGGATCGCGGTGGCTGCCCGGTGTGGCCAGCAGCGTGGCGGCTGATGCGGAGCTACGCAGGGTCGTGGTGGCTGCGCGTGACGGAGGGCTCTTCGCCCTGCGCCTGCCCTCCTTGTATCGCATCCACCTGCCCATTGTCCGCAAGGGCTGAGGGACAAGGGCTGTGGGAGGACCATTGGCAAGTATCCTGTTGGTAGCGCTGCCGGCTGGCTGAGCAACTGTGCCCTGATGTTGCCAAGCGGGCAGGCGCACGCAGAGCCTCTTTGCGTCCGCCTAGTGATCGCCGAATTCTGAGCCACCGCGGTGCGTGTCTTGAAACACGGGCAAGGGGCACTGTGCTGACTCACGAAGTGAAGGGGGCTTCGGCTTGGCTCGGCTATATGCCTTCTGTGTATTGGTCAAGCTTGATCACATACCTTTGAGCTAGCGGGGGAGAAGACGAGTCGCATGCACGCGCCAAGCCCTCATGGAGGTCACCCACTCGGAGCAGAGCGGCGCCCCTACGGATTGATCCTGACGACCCTACGCCGAATGGCGATCATCCTCGTGTTCGTCGCATGCCTGTACTTGATCCTTCCTAGGCTCGGCGGGGTGGGCGATGGTCTACGATTGGCCCGCCAGGCCGACATCCCAGTACTGGGCCTGGCCCTAGCGTGTGAGCTCTTGAGTGTCCTGGCTCAGGCATACGTGGTCCATAGTGCCCTGATGATCTACGGCAGGCAGATCAGTTTTCGCCGCGTGTTTGGCGTGCTGCGTTCGGCCGCCTTCCTGATCCTGTTCGTTCCCTCTGCTGGCCTCAGCGGCCACGCCTTTAGACTGCGCCACTTTGGAGAGCAAGGTTACTCCACCGAGGCTAGCCTGCTCGCCTATGCCGTGGAATCGGTCAGTCAAGCCGCTGCAATGGTCTTGCTGGTCGCCACTGCCGCACTCCAGTCTGGACTCTACAGCGGGATTTCGCCTTGGCGAACGCTGGGTGCCCTGCTGGGCGGAGTAATCCTGGGGGTGTCATTGTTAGCCTCGCTGACCAGAGGATTGGACAGGGATGGATGGGTCCATCGCCTGCTGAATAGAGGCATGGATGCCACAAACTGGCTGCGATCTCTCACCGGTCGTTCGGCCCTAACCGCAGAAGCTCTGTGGATACGAGTGGAAGCGTTCAGAGCAGCCACGCGGGCCATCAACGGTACGACTCGGTTGCGCCTGCTGGTGGGCAGCATTGGCCGCGCGGCGGGAGAGGCCCTGTGCCTTCACTTTACCCTGGTGGCCATGGGGCTCACGCTGCCTCTCCATGCCACCACCGCCGGTTACGGCCTCTCTGTGGCCCTGGGGGGCGTATCATCCGCTCCGGCAGGGCTGGCGGTGACAGAGTGCTCCCTGTCTGCGTTGCTGCACCAGCAGGGACTGACCCTGTCGACCGCCCTTGCCGCCACGCTTCTCTTCCGCCTGCTCAGCCTCTGGATTCCTCATCTGCTGGGTATGGTTCCTCTGCTCATCCTTGAGTTGAACGCCCGGAGACGGTTGTGGTAGCCGCGGAGGGGAGCCGGCAAGGATTCAGCTTGTCTTGACTCAACGGGCGGGCAGGGCCTCGGCATCCTTCGCGCGAGCCACTCTTGTGCCCTCCTTGTCATCGACTGTCGCAAGGATCAGCCCGCCGAGCACAAAGAACGCAATCAGAGCCAGGATGCTCAAGCGGCTGGATCCTGTTATCTGTCCCACGACGGCGAAAACGGCCGGTCCCGCGATGCCCGCGAACTTGCTGCTGACATCATAAAACCCATAGAACTCGGCCGTCCTGGCCTTTGGCACCATTACGCCGAACAGAGACCGACTCAGCGCCTGCGTGCCTCCCTGGACGAGTCCCACCATCACCGCTAGAAGCCAGAACTGCCAAGCGACGGTCATGAAATACCCAGAGATGCAGATCACCACATAGACTGCCAGTCCCAGGTAGATGGATCGTTTCGTTCCCAACAGGCCGGGGAGCTTGCCAAACAGCAGCGTAAACGGAATCGCCACAAACTGCGTGAGCAGCAGCGCGCCGATCAGATCAGTCTGTCCGATTCCGATTTCTGCCCCGTAGATGGTGGCCATCTTGATGATCGTTCCGATGCCGTCGTTGTACAACCAGAAAGCGATGATAAATTTGGTGAGGTCAGTGTACTGCCTGATCTCACCAAACGTCGTGCGAAGCCTGGCAAATGCCTCGCGGAAGGCATGCGCCACAGGAATCGCTGCCCGGACGATGGAGGGCTCGGGGACCGTGCGGAACAGAGGGATGGAGAAGAGCGCCCACCAGATGCCGACGCTAAGGAAGGATAGCCGGGACGCCATCTCCTGGCTACCCATTCCCAGGGGTTCCCAGAAAAGGATCATGACCACGTTGATGGCTAGTAACAAACCCCCGCCGAGATAGCCCATCGCGTAACCGCGGCTGGAAACATAGTCAATGTCTTCCGGCTTGGCAATATGGGGCAGCAGCGAATCGTAGAATACGATGGAGCCGCTGAATCCGATTTCACCCATGATATAGAGGACCGAGGCTAGCAACCAGTCGCCGGTGCTGACAAACACCAAGAGTGAGGTGAACAAGATGCCCACCGCAGCAAAAAAGGCCAGAAAGCTCTTCTTCATGCCGAGGTAATCGGCCATCGCGCCAAGAACTGGACCCAAGAATGCAGCGACCAGCAGGGCAAGTGATGACGTGTAACCCCAGTAGACGGAAGCCGTGTTGCCAGGCAGTCCAGCGCAGGCCACCGCGGCATAGAAAGTGGGTAGCACAGCAGCCATCACGGTCGTCGCAAAGGCTGAATTGGCCCAATCGTACATACACCAAGCGTGTATGATCCTGCGGTATGTCCGGTCAGTCTCCGCCATGGTTGTACACCCCTTAGCCAGGCAGTACGTCCAAGTGATCGCGATCAGGATCCAGCTCACCCGCGAGAAGCATATAGGCTGCCAGGATGACCACCCCAACCACCACAGCGCTATCAGCGATGTTGAACACAGCCCATTCTTGAAGGGGCCAGAAATTGAGGTCAATAAAGTCCGTTACATAGCCCTGTCGCAGCCGGTCGATGAGATTTCCCACCGTTCCTCCCAACTGCAGACCAAACGCAAGGAGGACAATGGGTCCATACGATGCAAAGCGACGGTAGAGGACCAGGAGCAAACAGGTCACGATGACTGACGGGATGGGGTAGAACCAGTGGAGCTGTGGAAAAAGCCCAAAAACAGCGCCCAGGTTCTGAACGTGGGTGAAGCTCAGGATCGGCCGAAGGGCGGGCACCGGATCCCAGGGAACTCCCAGGGGCAGGTGAGACCGAACAAACGCCTTGCTCCATTGATCTGCGACAATCACGACCACTGCAACAAACGGGACGAACCAGTCGCGCTGGAATCGCGCCATCAAGATCGTGGCCTCCGATGAGGGTATGACTTCAACGCAATCTAGCCTGTTCAAGACGAGTTTGACAAGCCATGCACAGATCAGCGTGGGGCGATGCCTTAAGCCTGGCCGGGTCAATCATTTGGCCACAGCTTGTGCAGACACCATACGCGCCTCGCTCCATACGGATGAGCGCCTGCTCCACCAAGTACAGCGTACGGCGCAGACTCTGCGCCATGGCCAGATCCTTGGCCTGCTCAAACACTTCTGTGGCGCTGTCAGCCATGTGCGAGCCCAACCCCGGTCGCTCGCTGGCATCCATCGCTGGCGCCAGGCTAGCCAGTGTGTCCTGCAAACGCTGCCGCTCACTTTCAAGCCATTGCCGGTTGCGGGCGAGCCGACCTGCATCCAACATATGACGACCTGCCTCCCACCATCAATACCGCTTGAGCCCCATTGTAGCGCGGGAAGACCTGCGCTGCAAACAAGCCGACGATTCGTCCGTGGTGCGAGAGCTGTGCCGCAGCGTTGTCCAGCTCTCATTTGACAAAGCTGCTGGGAACCATACTATAGCGGCATGACCATTTACATCGATGTGTCGTCGGCAGTCCATCAGCGAGCAGGTATGGCCCGGTACTCGGCAAGCCTGGCGCGAACGTTGATCGCCGGACATGGAAATAAGCAGTCGTGGGGCCTGTTTTATAACTCGGCGTCGCCCGTTGTTTCGCCCCTGGGCCTTGCGGACGTTCCGACACGCACTGTGCGGGCCGGCTACAAACCATGGCGCCTGGCCGTCTTGCTGGGTCAGTTGGCTGGGCTCAGCTTTGATCGGTTGATGCCGGACGCCCAGCTCTTCCACGCCACGGAACACCTTCTTCCCAGGTTCACAACCTTCCCCACCGTGCTCACTGTGCACGATCTCATCTACCATTTGTTCCCAGCCTACCACCGTCGCCTTAACTACTGGTACCTCAAGGCCGCGATGCCGGTCTTCGTGCGGCGGGCCGATGCCCTGATTACCATCTCCCAATCCAGCAAACGCGACCTGATGCGGGTCTATGGGGTGGACGAGGACAAGATCAGCGTCATCTACGAGGCAGCCTCCAAACACTTTTCGCCTTGTAGCCCCGCCCATGTAGCCCAGGTCAAGGCCCGCTATTCCCTCCCGGACCAGTATCTCCTAGCCTTGGGCACCATTGAGCCACGTAAGAACCTCATTCGGCTTGTGCAAGCGCTGCACTCGCTGCGCCGGCAACACCCCAACCTCCGCCTCGTCATCGTAGGGCGACCTGGTTGGATGTATCAGGAGTTCTTTCAGCACCTGGAGAAGCTTCCTGACCCCAATGCCGTTCTTCTCTCGGGCTTTGTGCCCGATAATGATCTGCCCGCTGTCATCTGCGGAGCGCAGGCTTACGTGCTTGCCTCACTGTATGAGGGCTTTGGCCTGCCCATCCTGGAGGCCATGGCCTGCGGCACTCCCGTCGTGTCCAGCCGGACGTCAAGCATGCCGGAATTGGGCGGCGACGCCGTCCTGTACTTTGACCCAACCGACACGGCTGAAATGGCCCACCAGATAGGCCGGGTGCTGAGCGAGAATGAGCTCGCCGATGACATGCGGAAAAAGGGCCTCGCCCAGGCGGCCCGATTCTCATGGGAGCGTACCGCTGACGAGACCTTGGCGGTTTACAGGCAGGTACTGGCTCGCCACGAGAACGAGTCTTCTCACACGTCGGTGTGAGCCTCTCAGGGCCTGCTGTAACTGCTGCCTCTCATCGTCACCATCCCTCAACTGGAGGTCCTATGGCTCACATCATAGCCTATGACGTGGGTACGGGAGGCGTGAAGGCAGTCCTCACCGAGTTCGTCGACTCCCAGGTCCGCATCGTTGGCAAAGCATTTGCGCCCTACGACGTGCACTATCCCAAATCTGGTCAGGCTGAACAGGACCCCGCTGACTGGTGGAAGGCCATCTGCCTGAGCACTCATCAGCTAATCGACGCGACAGGGTTCGCTCCATCTCGCATTGACGGCCTTACCTTCTGCACGCAGATGCTCGGCGTGGTACCCGTTGACCGCAGGGGAACGGTTCTGCAACCTGCCATCATCTGGCTGGACTCAAGAGGGGAGGTACAGGCGCAAAGGCTGATGCGCAGGCTGTTCGGCCCCCGGGTTTTCGCCCTCCTGGCAGGGTGCGCTGCAACCGGCAAGGACGTCGTCCCCAAGTGGCTGTGGCTGGCTGACCATGAGGCCGAACTCTTCAGCAAGACGCTGTACTTTCTCGACGTTGGAGGTTATCTCGTTCACCAGTGCACCGGGCGAATGGTCACTGACTGGACCTCGGCGTCAGCAACTGGGCTCTTTGACCTCAAGAACAAGCGATGGGATGACCTGCTGTTCCGCCTCTTCGGCGTGCCTCGGGATAAGGTGCCCCCACTGGTTCGGCCCGAGGAGCAAGTAGGTGCTCTGACCCTGGCGGCGGCTTCGGACCTGGGCCTGATCGCCGGCATCCCGGTCATCAGTGGCGCGGGTGATGTTCCCGCTGCCGCAGTTGGCTCCGGCGCTGTCCGGCTTGGCGAAGGCCACATATCCCTTGGAACGTCGTCATGGCTGGGCGTCACCACGGCTCGTGCTCCCATCGGCAAGTCAGGCATCGCTGCCATCCAGTCAGCGGACCCGCAGGCTCTGTTGCTGGTAGCCGAATCGGAAACGGCAGGCGCATGCCGAAACTGGCTTGGAACTTGCCTGTTTCCCACGTCAAGCGCAGAGCAGGCCTCGCGAGACCTCACGGTATTGGAACAAGAGATGTTGCAGGTGCCTCCCGGTTCGTGCGGTCTGATCTTTACTCCTTGGCTGTGCGGAGAACGTTCTCCGGTAGCCGATGTCTATGTCAGATCATCCCTGATCAACCTGGGGGTACAGCACCGGCGCGGGCATGTGATGCGTGCCGTGTACGAAGGCGTAGCCTACAACCTTCGTTGGGTGATCGAGACCGTTGAGCACAAGTTCGGCATGCCCCTCAGCACGCTGCGGGTCGTAGGTGGTGGAGCACAGAGCAGCGCGTGGATGCAGGTTCTGGCTGACGTCACAGGCAAGAGGATGGAAATCGTGGCGCAGCCACAAGAGGCCGGTGCCATCGGCGCCGCCTGTATCGCTGCGGTAGGTTTGGGGCTGTTCCCAAGCTTTGCATCGCTGAGGAACGTGGTGCCACTGGGCCAGACCTACGAACCCAGGGAAGAGCTGTTCCCGGTATACACCTCGCTGTTTGCGGAGTTCAAACAGGTTTACGTCAGGCTCAAACCAGTCTACTGGCGTCTCAATCGGCCCGCAGGGAACTCCCTCCCCTGGTCGCAATGAAGCCAATCGGCATCAGTTCCCGGTAGGTAGGCGCCCAGCCCCGGGAACGTGAACAGCAGGCAGCTGCTGGACTGGCCGCCTCCTTGCGGCAGTGGCGAGGGGTCCCACAGTGGCAGCACTGGACATCCGATCGGTATCTCCGATGTAATGGCTATCGCCGGAATACCACCTCTCCATCGACGACCGTCCCCATCACTTGAGTGCTCAACAGCTCGTCGGGCGACACCGTGATGGGATCCTGGGACAGAACCGTCATGTCGGCGACCTTCCCCACCGTGATGGAGCCTCTGGAGGACTCTTCGCCAGCAGCGTACGCGCCACCCAGGGTGTAAGCCTCCACTGCCTCTTCCGCCGTTAGCCTCTCCTCAGGGTACCAGCCCTCCGTCGGAGTTCCATCAGCCCGCTGGCGAGTTACTGCTGCATGCAGTCCATGTATTATGTTAGGCACTTCCACCGGGGCGTCCGAGCCAAATGCCAGGACAGCACCCGCCTGCTTAAGCGAACGCCAGGCGTATGCGTTGCGGCTTCTCTCACCCCAGAAGCGGTCGGCCATCAACATGTCCGATGTACAGTGAATGGGTTGCATGGATGCCACTATTCCGAGACTCCCGAGGCGTTGCGCATCACCAGGAGCCAGCAGCTGCACGTGCTCAATCCGAGGTCTCAGCCCCCGCTTCCGCCAGAGATCCTGGTGCTTCTCTAGGACATCCAACACCCGCGAGTTCGCACGGTCGCCGATTGCATGCACTGCTACGCTCAGGCCACCCGCCAGGCTGCCCTCGATCAGCTCCTCAAGGCGCAGGCTAGTGGTAACCTCAATACCCCGATTGCCCGGCTCCAGGCAATACGACTCGAACATATCGGCCGTCCTCGAACCCAGGGCTCCATCGGCAAAGATCTTGACGGGCCCCAACCGCAGAAACTCTCCCCCAAAACCGCTGTGCAGCCTGATGCGTCTCAGCGCATCCACGCAACCGTCGGGTATCATTACATTCACCCTGAGCGTGAGGTGTCCGCTTGCCTCCACCACCTGCAACGTCTCCAGACCCTCCTCATCTTCCGCCGAGTGGACACTGGCAATGCCATGTTGGTGAAGAGCACTGACAGCCAGCCGCACACCTCGGGATCGGGTCTCAAGGCTGGGCCGGCCAATCACACGCTCCACCCACTCCATCGCCGGTCCTTCTTTGAGAATGCCAGTCAGATCGCCGCTCCGTGGGTCCCTGTCCAGAGCACCGCCGGGCGGATCTACCGTGTGGGAGTCCAGGCCGGCGAGGGTCAGCGCAAGGGAGTTGACCCAAGCGGAGTGGCCGTCCTTGCCAGGCAAGTACACCGGATTCCTCGGAGTCACCGGATCCAGGTCATGCCGACTGGGAAAACGGCTTCCGGGCCAAAGATTGTGATTCCAGCCCCGGCCCAGAACCCATTCTCCGGGCTGTACCTGGCTCGCGCGAACGTTGATGCGTTCAACGGCCTGTCCAAGTGAGGGCAGCCCGTCAAGCCTGACTCTCTCTAGACCAAGTCCATACTCCACCAGGTGTATGTGGGAATCACAGAACCCTGGCAGAACGCATCCACCCTGCGCATCCCACACTTTCGTCGCCTTCGTGATCCACTCACCTACAGCTGCTTTGTCACCAACGGCCACAATCCTGCCACACCGGACCGCGACTGCCTCAGCGATTGGGCTTTGGCGGTCCATGGTTCTGATCTTTGCGTTCGTCAAGACCAGATCAGCTTCCACCAAGTTCCTCCAGCCCCAGATCACGTCGAATCTGAACGATGTGCTCGGCAGCAGTACGNNCCATCAGCAAGCTCAGCCTCGTGGCCCGTGTTAAACATGAGAATCCTTAGACTCTGGAACCACATCTCGAACACGGTCTCGGGCATGCGGCGCACCCGAGGCTTTGGCGACAGAAGGTCAACCGCAATCGTGTACTCCGCGCCCATCTCCGTGAGAACAGCGACCGGCAGGTTACACATCAGGCCGCCATCCACCAGGAGGCGCTCACCTTTCTCAACCGGCGTAAAGATGCCGGGAAACGCACAGCTTGCGCGAATCGCCGGCGCCACTGGACCGGACCTCAGGATGACCACCTCGTCACGCAGAATATCAGTGGCCACGCACGCAAATGGTTTCTCCAGGTCCTCAAAACGGCGGTCACCGATAACCCGGCGAACATAGTCCTCCATACGTTGGCCATCAAAGAACCCGTTCCTGGGCGGCACCATTCGTCCGAGTCTAGACCAGCGCATCTCCAGTGCTAGCTCTCGAAGGCGCTCCACTGGGAGACCAGCGCAGTACGCCAGTCCAACTGCGGATCCGGCACTCGTACCCGAGACGCAACACGGAATGACGCCATTCTCTTCCAAGACCTCAAGAACCCCAATGTGGGCAGCTCCTAACGCGCCGCCGCCGCTCAGCGCCAGGCCCACCCGTCGCGACACCTCCATTACTCCCCTCCTACTTGCCGGGCAACTGCGATCCGCTGAACCACGGCTATGCTTGTACCAGCAGTGGCGCGCCTCAGTCTTTGCTCAGTCCCAGCGCGGGCAAATCATCATGCCTCGCAGTCACTGCCAACTTCGACAGCCCGGCCGCCCCCACCATCCAATCTT
>DDYO01000319.1 GCA_002348045.1 Anaerolineales bacterium UBA2232 | reverse complement strand
TCATAATTGCTGGCTTTCCCCTGCAACACGGTCGTAATGCAGGGGAAAGCCAGCAATTATGAGACTGACCTCTTCTGGCCCATCATCGTCCGCACTCAAGGGCTTTTGGGTCACACCGATGCACAGCGTGACAACCAGATGGTCTCCTATCGGGTCGTGGCCGATCACGCTCGCTCGATTGCGTTTCTCATCGCCGATGGCGTTCTGCCCGGCAACGAAGGACGCAACTATGTACTGCGGTTGATCCTGCGCCGCGCTGCACGGCACGGAAAGCTCCTTGGCTTTCAGGAACCTTTCCTGGGCCAGGTCGTGCAAGTCGTTGTCGACCAAATGGGACGCCACTATGCAGAGTTAGAGCAGCGCCGTGGTTTCATCCTGGAAGCGACGACCCGCGAGGAAGAACGATTCCTGCAGACGCTCGGTACTGGTTTGAATCTGCTTGACCAGATCATGGTTGACCTTGAACAGGCCCGCAGTTCGGTCATCCCAGGTAGCGCGGCCTTCAAGCTCTACGACACGTACGGGTTCCCTCTGGACCTTACCCGTGACGTAGCGCGAGAGCGGGGCATGACAGTCGATGAAACAGGCTTCCGATTGGCCATGGATGCCCAGCGTGAACGGGCACGCGCCACTCAGGTTTTTGAGACCGGCCGCGACGACGAGTTCTACCGCTCTCTCAACCTGCCCGCCACCCAGTTCACCGGCTATGATTGCATGCAGTCTAGCGGCCGCGTCTTGGCTATCGTGCGCAACGGCGCAACGGTATCCCACGCCGGCCAGGGCGAAGAGGTCGGGTTAATCCTCGATACCACGCCTTTCTATGCTGAAAGCGGAGGTCAGGTTGGAGACACCGGGCTGATCAGCAGCAACGAAGGTCGCCTGGAGGTGCGGGAGACCAGACATCCGCTGCCTGATCTCACGGTACACGTGGGCACGGTCAAGTTCGGCGTGCTTCGGCAGGGCGCAGAGGTACAGGTCGTGGTGACGGAGGATGACCGGCTGGACATTGCCCGCAATCACACGGCCACTCACCTCCTGCACCGCGCCCTGCAACAAGTGCTGGGAGATCATGCACGACAGGCCGGCTCCCTGGTAGCCCCCACCCACCTGCGTTTTGACTTTACCCACCTGATGCCGGTCTCGGCAGAAGAGCTGGTGCGCATCGAGGCGGAGGTCAATGCCGCAGTTCGTCGTAACCTCCCGGTCATGACCACGGTGACGACCTTTGCGCAGGCGCGAGAACAAGGAGCCATGGCTCTGTTTGGTGAAAAGTATGGTGACACGGTTCGGATGGTCACGATCGGAGATGGCTACAGCAGCGAGTTGTGCGGCGGCACTCATCTTACCCAAACCGGCCAGCTTGGTGCGTTCGTTATCGTGAGCGAGTCCAGCATTGGTTCAGGCCTGCGTAGAATCGAAGCGGTGACCGGAAGGTCCGCAGAAGCCTATATGAGGGAGCGATTCGGGATCCTTGACGAGGCGGCTTCCCTCATGGGTACACGACCGTCCGACTTTGCTGCCAGGCTCAAGGAACTGCTTGGTCAAATTCGGGAGCAGCAGAAGGAGATCGACTCGCTGCGCCGACAACTCGCGGTCCAGGAAGTGGATGGCCTGCTGGGTTCCGCTCAAAGCGTGGCCGGTATCTGCGTACTCAGCGGCAGGGTCGAAGCCGACAGCCCGGATCGGTTGCGCGAGATGATCGATGAACTTCGGCCGCGCCTTGGTGCTTCTGTCATCGTGTTGGGTTCGGTCATCAACGGTCGGCCCATACTGGTGGCCTCGGTGGCGCCGGAATTGGTGGAAAGAGGATTGCACGCCGGGCGCCTGGTGGGCCAGTTGGCCAAGATCATGGGTGGAGGTGGCGGCGGACAGCCCCATATGGCACAGGCAGGTGGCCGCGATGCCTCCCTCCTGGACCAGGCGCTCGCAGCTGCACCCGAAGCAGTTTTGCCGGCCCTCAAGCCGGCTGGTTCACGCAACCTTGACCGATAAGAGCGGCCGCAGCATGCAGATCATTCAACTGAGTGGAACTGAAAGCATCACCGCCGTCCGCAACCTGCTGGAAACCGCGTACGGTGAGAAGGTCTTGCTGGTGGTACCCAGGAACTGCCAAGCCCTAAGCGGGAGTCAGGTCAACCTTGCCCTGGTCCGCCGATGGGCGGAGAACCTCGCTCTGCCCCTCGCTCTGGTGGTACACGATTCGCAGACACGGATGATCGCCCGGGCAGTAGGGTTGCTCGTCTTCTCCTCAGTGTCGGCAGCAGAAAAGAAAGCGTGGCCACAACCCGGTTCCGCCGGACCATCCGTTCGAATACCACCGCGGCCCTCACCTCCGCTGGCTGAAGCGCAGGGGCCTCAGCAAGCCGTGCGAATGGCAAGCCCGCGAGCGAGTGTTGCACCAGCACTCCGAGGGCTCGCGCTTCCTGCCGTGGGCCTGTTGCTGGTTGGCGTCATCCTGTTGTTCGTCCTCCCCAGTGCAACCGTGACATTGAACCCTCTTACTGAGCCTATCGCAGCGAGCATGGATATGACCGGTGTTGCTGGCCTCGCTCAGATCAACTATGAGCAGGCTCAAGTACGCGCTCGAATCGTGTCGGTCGAGCTTGAGAGTAGCGACACCATCATTGCCACCGATGGGCGGGATGTGCCCAACGGCTATTCCAGCGGAACGGTGATTCTCGCCAATAAGGTTAGTGAACCCACTACCATCCCCAAGGGCACCGTCGTACGCACCAGTTTTGGCGAAAGCATCCGGTTCTTTACCGTGGCCGACGTTGAAATCCCTGGCCAGCTCTATGCAGCGGTACGAGTTGGCGTGCTTGCTGCTGAGCCCGGACCTTTCAGCAACGTAGGCCCCCTCACCATCAATGTCATCGAGGGCGAGCTTGCAGCCCGGGTGAACGTATTGAACGATGCTCGGACCACAGGGGGCAGCGTTCGACGCATGCCGGCCGTACATGGCGAGGACAAGGTCAAACTTCGTGCCAAGCTCATGGAGAGCTTGCAGCAGCAGGCCTACGCCCAGTTGATTGCATCCCTGTCGGCCAAGGACTTTATTCCCCAAGAATCCCTGGTGATCACGGTGCTCGCCGAGGAATTTGACCACAAGATCGGTGACCTGACCGATGCCCTTGGTATGACTATGAGGGTGCGCGTCAGCGGACTCGCCATCGACAGCACTGATGGTGAGGAGCTACTCCTTCGCCTGTTGGAACAGCGCTTGCCCGATGGGTACCGATTGGTGCCCGACAGTGCCGTCTTTCAAAGGACCGCGGTGCTGAACGCCAGCGCGGCGGAGGCGACCTTTAGCATGAGCGCCCGAGCATTCGCTGGTCCAGCACTGGACATCAATGCTTTGCGAGGTGCTATCGCGGGGCAAACTGCCGAGGATGCGCAGCGCACCCTGGCCAGCCTGATCGATCTCTCGTCAGAGCCAAAGGTGGAGTTGGGATGGTCGCCGCTGCGACGATTGCCTTGGTGGCCCCTCAGGATTCAGGTCCGCGTCACTGCAGGATAGGAACTTGCGTACTCTGGCCTTGGACCTGGGGGAAAGACGAATCGGCGTGGCTCTCAGTGACGCCTCAGGGTGGTTGGCGATGCCGCTGACAGTGGTCACCCGCACCAGTCGCGCCGCAGATATGACCGCCATCCGCCAACTGGTGCAGATATACGGGGTTGAGCTAGTTGTGGCAGGGTTTCCCCGCAGCTTGGACGGTACGGTGGGGCCCCAGGGCCGCCGCATCGAAAGGTATGTGCTGCTACTGCGCGAGCATCTGCCAGTGCCCGTGGTGCTATGGGACGAGAGTTATTCCACTGTTGAGGCCGAACGGCTGATGCACGAGACGGGCCGGCGTGCAAAGCGTTCGCGAATTGATGCCATCGCAGCCGCCGTCATCCTGCAGAGCTATCTAGATGCACAGCGAGACCGAGGATAGAGGAGGCGCTCCAAGTGGGCAGAAGCACAGGGTTGCGGATCGCGGTGTTTCTCGTGGGATTGGTCCTGATCGTCGGTGCCGCGGTCTCTGTGGGCTGGCTTTTCCTTCAGCAGATTCGCTCGGCTGGGATTCAGCCTGGCACAGCCATTGACATCGGCTCTTTGGAGCGCACGGCCTTGGGGCTGTACCTTAACTTCCGCAAGGCAGAGATTGACACCAAGGCAAGTTCAGACCCATCCGACGTTACTTTTAGCATTCAGCCTGGGGAGAGCGCCGCAACCATCTCCGCCCGCTTGCAGCGCCTCGGTGTCATTCGAGATGCCGAGCTATTCCGCTTGCTCTTGCGCTACTGGGGTGTGGACGCCAAGATCGAGGCAGGCGACTATAGCCTCCGCAAGAACATGACCCTGCCGGAGATCGCTGAACAGCTCCAGAACGGTCGAGTGCGCAGCAAGACTGTGACAATTCGAGAAGGCCTGCGTTCCGAGGAAATCGCCCACTTGCTGGCGGGTGAGGGTCTGGTTGACCAGGAGGAGTTTATCGATTTGGTGCGCAGCGACTCGTTCCGCCAGGACTGTCTCCGGGACCGCCCCGAGTCGGCTCCTCAAACCATTGAAGGGTTCCTGTTCCCAGATACCTACCAATTTGCCCCCAACATTGGTGCCGAGGAGATCATTTCCACGCTCCTGGCCAATTTTGAACGCCGCGTCACCATCGAAATGAGGCAACTCGCGCTAGACCAGGATCTGCAGTTCTATCAGATTCTCTCCATCGCATCGATTGTCGAGAGAGAGGCTGTGCTTGCTGAAGAGCGGCCCATCATCGCCTCCGTCTACCTGAATCGCCTGCGCAAAGGCATGTACCTCGAGGCCGACCCGACGGTGCAGTACGCCAAAGGCTATGACGTTGCTACTAACCGATGGTGGGCGCCCCTCACCCTTGAGGAGCTGCGGAGCATCGACTCCCCCTACAACACTTTCTTGAATCCTGGTCCGCCGCCGACACCCATCTGCAACCCAGGCCTGGCTTCCATTCAGGCCGTCCTCGAGCCGGCCGAGACCGAGTTCCTCTTTTTCTACAGCAAGAACGATGGCTCGCACGCCTTCGCCAAAACCTTCGCCGAGCACCTCGAGAATCAGAGCAGGTACCGATAGGGAAGGCCGGTCTCGCGTCCAATAGGGACGCGAGACCAAGGTTTCTACTTGCTTATTGCCTCAACGGCCAATCGCACGCTGTCGTCGGGGCTGACTTTGATCTGCGCGTCCACAATGAGGCCCTCTTCGTCGATGACAAAGTGGCTGCGGACGACGCCCATGTAGCTCTTGCCGTACATCTTCTTCTCGCCCCAGGCCCCATAGTTCTCAATAACCTTGTGCTCCGGATCTGACAGCAGGACGAACGGCAGATTCCTGTCTTCACGGAACTTGGCCAGGACCTTGACGGAATCGGGGCTTATGCCTACCACCACCCCATTGGCCTGGGCGATCTTCTCGGATTCGTCACGGAATCCATCAGCGTGGGCATTTCAGCCCGAGGTGTTCGCCTTGGAGAAGAAGTACAGTATCACCTTCTTGCCCCGCCAATCGAACAACTTGACCATTTCCCCAGAATCAGATGGCAACTCGAAATCCGGCGCCACTTGACCTGCTTTCGGCATCTTCAACCTCCTGTGTTGTCTGAATCAGTCCGTCTCGGCGTGAGCACGGGCGGTCACGCTGAGCTCTCTGCAGTAGACCTTACTGGGCCAAAGGCCTTGACCCGCTCATGGACCGCCACCAGTCTATCAAACTCCGCCGCTGGAGGAGTGGTGTCCGAGACTCCCAAGATGATGTGGTCACCAGCGCCCAGTTCACCAAAGAACTTGTCCAGGAAGCTCTCGAACTCGCGGTCTCCCATTGAGTCCCGCAGCAATGCAACCGAAGGGATGCCACCCATAATGGTCACTTTGCCAGCAAAGGCGTCACGAATCTGCCTCAGGGTGAGGCTCGTCATGGGAGCGGGGCACACAGAATCGGCAATGTCCATGCCGCTCATCAAATACTCATCCAGGTTTCCTTCGTTTTCGCCATCCGTGTGGCACAGCAGGAACTTGGCCTGCGCGTGTGCCCTTTCGGCAAACCGGCGCAGCCAAGGAGTCAGGTATTTGGCAAAGAAGGGCGGAGGCAGCATCGCGGCATCATAGTTTCCCCCCAGGTGTAATACCTGAGCGGGAGACGCCAGTGCCACCTCGAACAAACGCTCAAAATACGCACCGATGCGCTCAGCGCAACGCGACAACTCATCGGGATGATCGTACATCTCGTAGAACAACAGGATGGGAGACATCAGCTCCTTGTGGAGCAGGTGCATGGGCGAAGCGGCTCCGCTGATCCTCGCCACCGTTAGCCCGCGTTCACCGACGGCCTCCATGTACCTGTTGAAACCCTGATAGTTGGGCACAACCCGGGCGTGCTCGAACAGATAACCTACCGCGTCATAGTCCTCGCATCCCTTGATAGCCGTCTCACTGACATGGCTAATGGTAATGCCCGCATCCCGCATCGACTGGTTGTAGACCGTGGAGGTGCGCACCACCCCGACAGGCGTGTGGTATTCGACCGTGGTGCGGTCGCCGCTGCGCTCCACCAGGACGTCCACGTCCTCAAACAGGGTTCGGCACGGCATCGTCCCCAGGTTCCAAACGCCGAGCCCACGATGCAGATCGTCATCAGAATGTTGGAGGTCGCGAAAGTCAGGGATCACGGCATGGAATCCCCAGCCCAGGTCATCAGTCATCTCCATCAGAGACGCACGCCGGTACTTGGCTGGCAGCGTTCCAGCCTGTCTCTGGGCATTGAACCACAAATCCAGGCGAGGAACCCATGGGATGCTGGCCGTGGCCTGACCGCGGATCGTGGCCAGCATGGCCTCTTTGAAGGAATCGATCAATGCGCCTCCCTCTCCGGCAATCTTGGTCAGTCCCCAGGAGCGACTGAAGAAGCGCATCAAACTTGTGCGCTAGCGTTCGTGACACCCAGAACTCCGGTGGCACTGGGCACGACTGCGACGGCCCAGCGCAACCCCTCGACAAGTACGCCTCAAACCTTCATGGTGTACAGACGATACCGCTTGTACTCCTCAGCCCCGAAATGGCTGACCAGCGTGTTGATCTTGTCATTGTTCTCGGCCTGCAAGGACATGTCCACCCACCTGTAGCGTTTGGCGACTGCCCGCTTGGCAATCTCCAGCATGAACAGCGCCTCGATGCCAAGGCCTTGGAATTGATCGATGACTCCCCCGACCTTAAAGCTCAACACGCGAATCCTTCGCCAGTACCACCAGGCGCGCAGTTTGTTGAATCCGTCAGTGCGCCCGTTCAGGTGGATCAGGACCTGGTTCAGGTCGGGAAACGCCAGCGCCACGCCCACCGTCTTGCCGTCGATCTCGCCAAACAAGCAAAACTCGGGATCGACGAAAGGACGCAAGTGGTGGGCAAAGGTGGCCAAGTCCTCGTCGCTCCACGGCGCATGATCAGGCATCTGGTTGATGGTGGCATCATAGACCGCGCGCACCCGCTCCACCTCAGCATCCCAATCCGCCAGGCGAGCAGGGCGGATAACGAGGCGAGTCCGCCGTTCGGCTACCTTCTGCAGTCGGGCCATCCGAGGAGGCAGGCTGCCGTCCGGCAGCAGTACCCGATCGCAGAACAGGCGACGGGCAAGATCATCGGCATACTTGCTCATGCCAAAGCGTTCGATCATCGGTGCATAGTAGCGGGGGGAGTGAGCGCACATCATGGGAGGGGGACAGTCAGCTCCATCAACCAAGATACCCCGTTCCCGGTCCCGGTGAAAGTTGATGGGACCGCGCATCTCGGAGACGCCCCGTTCCTGAAGCCAGACCTTTGTCCGTGCCAGCAGCGCGTGGGCTGCGCGCTCGTCGTCCAACACTTCAAAGTACCCAAACTGGCCCAGGTTCTGCTTCGAAAACTCGTTAAAGCGACGGTCGACAAAAGCGGCGATGGTGCCCACCGCGCGACCGAGCCGGCGAGCGACAAACAGGGCCACGTCCGCGGTGCGAAAGAAGGGATTGCCGTCAGGATCCAATTGGCTGAGGCGGTCCTTGATCAAGGGGGGCACCCAGTTTCGGTCACCCTGATAGACTTGCCAGGGAAACAGAGCCATCTCCCTGCGCTCGGCTGGTTCCCTTATCTCGCTGACTTCCAGTCCCCCCGCATCCACCACGTGCTGCTCCCGACAACTGTTGTTGTGTACACTGCTCAGTGTACTTGAAGAATACATGTCAAGACGACGTGACCCAGAGAAATGGCCTTGCCGCAAGACAGGCTATGCCTGTTCAGGAACCAATCTGCCGATGGAGCTATGGCGGCAGCCGACGCGCTAACCTGAAATGGTCGCTAGGGGCGGATCTCCATGACGGTGCCGTCGGAATCCAACTGCCCGCGCCAGACGAGGGCGGTCCCATTGCGGTAGAGCTCGCCCAGATAGGCTACCTGGTCCGGCGGCGTCGGTCGGAAGGCGAGGTACAGCGCCCAATCTGCCGCCACAAAGCTGCAGTACTCCTGGCCTTCAGAACTCACGGGCGTGGTGCGCTCACCCATCCACACCAGGGAGGCAGGCGGCGCCTGCTCTGGCATGTTTGCACGCACATAGGTCAGGATGACCTCCCGCGCTGTGCGCGCAGTTGGCGCCACATTGACGTTTGACTCGAGGATGGCGAGATTGGCGTTGAGCTTGCCAACCCAGGCCACGCTAGCCTCTTCGTCCCGCAGCTCGATCTCATAAAGAATCTGGGTCGAGGAGACTGCTGGCACGTTGACAGCCATTCGCCAGTCTTGATTCACAAACTCATAGTAGGACACGCCGACCAGCCCAGCCGGGGTGAGATCATCGGCTTGCCACGGCAAGGTCAGAGCAGGCGCCCACTGAGGGTATGCTTTGGCAACATAGGTAAGGGCGGCATCGCGGGCAGCTACCACCGCCGCAGGCACGTCTGAAGGCGGGGGCAAAGGCGTAGGCGTAGGCGTCACCCACGTGCAGCCAACCATTGCCGTGGTCAACATCATCGCCACGACCCACATCCGTGAACGCGAATGCATTGTTTATCCTCCACGGGTTCGCTAACCGGCAGCCCTCGTGCGTCCACCGTGCTCAGTACTTGGGCTTCAGTTTAGGTTGCCTTTCAGTTCCTGTCAAACCACTCCGGTCTTAACCTCAACCCCGGTCAGATTGGCGACTCGATCATCCGCGGGTAGAATCAGGCTCTGTAGGCAGAATGGGAGGCAGACACGTGGTGAAGGCCCTGAGAGTATACGTTGCCGGCGCGACGGGAAACGTCGGGCGCGAGGTCATCAGAGCTGTTCTTGACGCTCCGGACCTGGAACTGGCTGGCGGCTGGTGCCGTACTGCTGGGATCGATCTGAACCAGCTGGGTGGGCAGCGACCCAGCGGCCTTGTCACCAGCACCGACCTCGCATCCTCATTAGCCCAGTCCGCCCCAGACATCGTGGTTGACTTTACGGCGCCCTCCGTGGTGATGGATAACTTGGAGGCGTGCGCGGAACTGCGCCTGGACGTGGTCGTGGGCACGACGGGATTCGACGACGCACGGCTAGCTCAGGCACGCGCATGGGCGCAAGAGCACGGTTTGCGCTGGGGGCTTATCGCCAATTTCAACCTAAGTATGAATCTAAGCCTGGATTTTATGAGGAGGATCCGGCATCACTACCCTTATGTCACTATCGTCGAACGCAACCACAAAGACAAGGCCGATGCTCCCAGCGGGACGGCGCTGTGGCTGGCCCGGGCTCTCTCGACAGAGACTGGCGGTGAGGTGAGAAGTCAGGAGCTTCTTGCCGGCGTTTTGGGCGGTGAGGCCAACGGTGTACGTATTCTCAGTCAGCGCCTTCCCATCCCACCCACCTACTCGGAGCACGAGATCATACTGGCCAGGCGCGACGAGTCCATCTCAGTCAAAGTACTCGAGTTGTCCAGCGTCGTTCACGTCGACGGAGTATTGCTGGCCCTTCGATCCCTCAAGAGATTACCGGCTGGCACGCTCGTTACCGAGCTGCGCGACCTGCCTCCGTTATAGATCACCATACTACTAGATCGAAAGGAGTTCCCCATGCCCGCAGTTGAGATCAAGCCTGGCGTTTGGTGGGTCGGCGTCAACGTCCGCTCCCATGACCTCTTCGAGGGCTTGTGGCCCCTTCCTCACGGCGTGTCACTCAATTCCTACCTGGTCAGGGGTGAGAAGACCGTTCTAGTCGATGTCGTCCGAGAGTGGAGCGGCAGTTCCGGCGATTTCCTGGAGCAGTTGGACTCGGCTGGTGTCAAGCCGCGGGATATCGACTATATCGTACTCAACCATCTGGAGCCCGACCACACTGGTTTCCTGCACGATTTTCGGCGTATGGCACCGGAGGCCAAGATCCTCGCCACTCCCAAGGGGGTTGATCTGGCAGCCCACATGTGTCACATCACCGCAGGGGTCGAGGCTGTGGCCGATGGGCAAGAGCTCTATCTGGGTGCGGGCAAGAAGCTGGTCTTCTACCACGCGCCCTTTGTGCATTGGCCCGAAACCATGGTCAGTTACCTTCCGTCCGATGGCATCCTGTTCTCGTGCGATGCCTTTGGTGGATTTGGTGTCCTCAAGGGCATCCTATTTGACGATCAGGTCCACGACCATGACTGGCCCATGTACTCGGCGGAGATGCTTCGCTACTATGCCAACATCGTTGCCAACTTTTCGCGGCCTGTTTTGAACGCGATTGCCAAGCTGGCCGGGCTGGACGTGCAGATGGTTGCCCCATCCCATGGCCTGGTCTGGAGGCGCGATCCCCTGAAGGTCATTGAGCTCTATCAGCAGTTCGCTCAGTACACTGCGGGCAAGGCCGAGCGAGGCATCACCCTGCTATGGTCCAGTATGTACGGCAAGACCAAAGCCGCCACCGATGCGATCATGCGGGGAATCGCACGCGAAGGGGTGCCCATGGAGGTCTTTGAGGTGCCCCGCGTGGAGGAATCCTACATCCTGGCATCCGTCTTCAAGAACCGCGGCATCGTCGTCGGAGCGCCCACCTACGAAGTTGGGCTCTTTCCTCCCATGGCCCATCTGCTGGATAGCGTGGCCCGCAAGCGTATGACCAACAAGTCCGCGCTGCGCTACGGCTCGTACGGGTGGTCAGGTGGGGCCCAGAAGGAGTTTGATGCGCTAGCAGAACGCCTGCACTGGACTCAGGCGCCCGCGATCGAGTTCCGGGGCTCACCGACCGCCGAGCATCTTCAACAGGCGGAGGAAGCGGCAGCAGCCTTTTCCCGGAGCATACGCGATCAGGAGTAGCAGGCGAGTACTGTGAGCTGGCAAGCCCACAGCCCCCGGTGCTCCTGCGGGGGTCATGGGTCGCCAGGCGTTGAGCGGCCAACCCTCGCCGATGTTGGTGAGCAAACCAGCCCTAGCAGAGCCTGGGTCGCTGAAACCAAGCATTTTTCGCCTCGGTGACTCCGGTCAACCGATCAGTGGCAGTGCCAAGGAGGGTGCTCTCCTCGCACAGGTCGCCGCGCAGCGGCACTGGCTGTGGGCGCGGCCAGATCTCTGTTGTCGGCGCGCGCTGGCCCACGTGGCTCGCCCAAATATCCGATCCTAGCTTTCCTCCCCAGTGAAGTAAGCATCCACCGCATCGGCATAGGCTATCGCCAAAGCGCTCTGGACGTCGTCTCGGCGCATGAGATCAGCCTCAGCGTCGCACGTGATGAAGAAAGGCTCGTTCAGCGCTCCGGGCATCTGGGAGGACCACTTGATCACGTCGTCCTGAGGACCCAAGAGAATGAGGTGTTCACCGGACTCGCCAGGGACAGCCAGGGTATTGTCATCTTGAACTCCGCGGTCAAAGGGCTCGTAATCGATGCCTTGTATGGCGGCCAGGACGCGCTCGTGCACCAGGTTGGCCAGGCGCCAGTTGTCTTCGCCAAACTCCCGGTCCGGGCAGTAGTAGGTCGTGCAACCACCTGTCACTCGAACCAGCGCCTCGTCGGGATACGCCCAGGCGTTCTGGTGGAGTGAGAGCAACAGGTCAGCTCCTGCCTCATTGATCATCCGCACGCGCCACAGCAGATCGTCTCGGTAGGTGAACTCGCCATCCTCATTAAGATCTTCACCAGAGCTATTGGGCAAGTAGTCACCGTCCCTGACCAGCAACACGCGGTAGCCCCTGCGGCGCAGCTCGGTCTCCAGCCGGAGGGCGATCTCAAGGACAATGGTGCTCTCGTGGAAATCCATGTTGCCGTCCAGCCCAAAGTGTCGGGCCCCGAGGTCTTTGCCGCCATGTCCAGGGTCGACAGCGATGAGCTTGGGCAGCGCAGCACGGTGCTCGGAAGGGTTGGCAATGACGATCGTTGGCGTGGCAGTGGCCCGGACAGCGGCTGCTGCACTGGGAACGCTGTCCGAGGAGCACGTGCCGGTTGCCGATGGCTGAGGGTTCGGCGACGTGGACGGCACAGCGCTCACGTTCGCCTGAGGCGTTTCGTAAGCCACCGGCGCCGCCTGGCAAGCAACGCTGGCCAGAAAGACTGCTGCCAGCAAAACCAAGCGCTGGCAGCTGATCACAGAGATGGAGCCTTGGTGCCCGCCAGCCTTCTTTCCCTCCAGCGCCGCTCGATCAGTGCCGCCACAACCACCAGGGCCATGATGGCAAACAGCCACCTCAGCAGCCCTGGGCCCAGGTCCGTGCCGATGAGAGCGCCATGGATAAAGGCGAGCACAAAGGCGAGGTAGTTAAGATAGTGGATGAACTTCCAACTGGGTTTGATGCGATTGCGGATCACGCCAGCGCCTGCCGCAATCAGGAACAGGTACAACGCTGGGCGGCCGGCCAGCATCAGCAAGTCGGAGAGAGGGCTAAAGATCGGCGCAAAGACACCCAGGCTGCCCATCTGCAGGGCAAAAGCCGTGGGATGCACCACAATAAGCACCAGTCCAGTTACCGACAGGATGTGGTGCACTTTCAAGAAGGGTCGACCAAACATCTTGAGCATCTCGCGCCGGTACTGGTACGACATGATGGCCAAAAACAGGGCCAGGTAGCCGACGAGAGCGGCTGACCTGGTCACCATGTTCAACGGTGACGAAACAAAGTCCAGCAATGCGTATACGATGACCACAAGGTGGATGACCACTCCCACGATGATAACGGCTTTGGCCCTCGGCCAAGTCCCCTTTTCCATATGTGGCTGCCCTTTCGTCATCAGGTTGGCTGGCATTCTACGCTGGACGCCAGCCGGTGTCAAAGCAAGTAGCCAGGTGTGGCGTCAGGTGTTAGGCACAGTTGAAAACTAGA
>DDYO01000094.1 GCA_002348045.1 Anaerolineales bacterium UBA2232 | reverse complement strand
CGACCTCCACGAGGCTCCCGACATTGGCGAGCTGGTGGCCGGGGGCTCGGAGCCGGCCGTGCTGATGGAGAACGAGGTCATCTGCTTGGAGCCCGGCATCTCGTTGCCTAGGCTTGGCGGCGGCCACGTCGAAAACATGATCCTGATCACAAAGGACGGGCCGGAGCCCTTGACGAAAACGCCCTATGAGGATTGGCTGCTCTAGATGAGTTGGCGGCATGGCCTCCAAGCCTCGTGGCTCGCGGGGCGTCAGTCCGCAGTGCGTTCCGCGCACTGCTCGACAGCTGTTCATGGGACTGCGAGGCCTGACCTCATGCCGAGTTCGCGATAGCGGAGGGTTGACAGTGAATCTTGGACTGCAGGGCAAGTCTGTCATTGTAACGGGTGCGGCTCAAGGGATGGGACTGGCGATTGCTGAGACCTTCGCAGCGGAGGGTGGCAGAGTCGCGTTGGTCGACATCGCAGATGCAAGCGCGTCGGCGGCGGGGATTCGGGATCGCGGGGGCACCGCTCTGGCCCTCAAGGCGGACGCCACCAAGTCACCCGAGGTGACGCATGCGGTGCAGAGTGTGCTCGAGTCGTTCGGTCGCATCGACATCATGGTCAACAATGCCGGGCTGCTGAGAGAGGCGCATCTTGTAGACACAGACGAATCGCTTTGGGACCTGCTGTTGGCGGTAAACCTGAAGTCGGCCTACTTGTTCGCCCGAGCCGTCGCCCCGACGATGATCGCCCAACGGTCCGGGTGTATTGTCAACGCCTCTTCTTTTGCGGCGGTCATTCCGTCGGCCGGACACGGGGCGTACGCCGCCGCCAAGGCGGGCGTCCTCAGCCTGACCCGAACCTTGGCCGGCGAGCTAGGGCCCTACGGAGTTCGCACATTCGCCTACATACCGGGCGTCATCGCCACGGCGCTAACCGAGAACATGNNCGGCACCGCGCAGGACGTGGCGAACATCATTGTGCTTCTGGCTAGCGAGCCGGCCAGCTACATCAATGGCGCAGCCATCGAGATCACCGGCGGCAAGCTAGCGGTACAGAATGTCGCCGCCGCACAGGACAGAGCCAGGGGCAACGGCTGACTCTGAGGGCCGTCTTCTCGGAATCCGCGAATCGCCTGGGTGAGTTTGGATCTGGCAGTGCGTGGCCCCACAAGGTGGGATTGCAGGCCGCTCCGCTCGAGTGCTTTGGGGTGACCCGATGGTGTCTTGGATATATCCAGCAGACCGATTACGCGCAGAGGAGCGAGACAAGATGGAACGAAGGAAAGTCACAACGCTGGACGTCAAAGCCAAGAAAGAGAAGGGTGAGCCGATCACCATGCTTACGGCCTACGACTATCCCATAGGCCTGCTGGCAGATCGCGCCGGGATCGACATGTTGCTGGTGGGCGATTCCGTTGGGATGGTCGTTATGGGCCTGACCACGACGGTCGCCGTCACGATGGAAGACATGATCCACCACTGCAAGGCGGTTGTACGAGGCGCTCTGAACCCGCTGGTGGTTGGCGATATGCCTTTCATGTCCTACCAGGTGAGCATCGAGCAAGCGGTGGCCAATGCCGGGCGCCTGATGAAAGAGGGCGGCGTGGACGCCGTGAAGCTTGAGGGCGGGGTTGACATGGCTCCTGTGGTTGCAGCCATCGTTCGCGCTGGGATCCCTGTCGAAGGGCACATTGGCCTGACCCCCCAGACCATTTCCAAGCTCGGCGGTTTCAAGGTGCAGGGGAAGAGCATCNNCGACCGCCTGGCCAAGATCATCACGCAACGGATCAAGATCCCTACAATAGGCATCGGAGCGGGAGTGGACTGCGACGGGCAGGTGCTCGTTACGCATGACATGATCGGCTTGTTCGATCGCTTCACACCCAAGTTCGTCAAGAAGTACGCAAACGTGTATGAGAGCATCAAGCAAGCTATGGAAGCGTATCGGGATGACGTTGCAGCGCGGACATTCCCGGCGTCAGAACACATCTTCGCGATCAGTGATCAGGTTCTAACCGAACAGGTCGCCGAGCTGAGCAGGACCTAGAACGCCTTCCCAGAAAGCTGAGGGATACGGTACCTATGGACATCGCGGTGGTAGGCGCTGGTGCGATGGGCAGTCTTTTCGGCGCATTGCTGTCCTCCGCAGCATCCGTATCACTTCTCGATCCCTGGGAAGACCATGTGAGGGAGATAAACGAGCACGGCCTGCGGCTCTCGGGGGAGTCCGGCGAGAGGACTGTCCGGTTGCCTGCCACATCCGACGCCACCGCCCTTGTGCCCGCAGATTTGGTGATAGTCTTTGTGAAATCGTCCAAGACCGCATGGGCGGCCGCGATTGCTGAATCCATACTCAAGTCTGACGGACTCGTAATCACACTGCAAAATGGACTGGGGAACAGCGATGTTCTGGAGGCCAGGGTGGGACGAGGGCGGACAGCCGCGGGCGTTACGTCGCACGGTGCTACGCTGCTGGGTCCCGGACAGGTGAGACACGCAGGGAAAGGCCCGACTCATCTCGGCTTCAGCGCGGAAAACGAGGATCGGGTCCGGAAGGTGGCAGCGGTTTTCTCGCAGGCCGGCCTCGAGGTGTATGCCTCGGACAGCGTTGACAGCCTGATCTGGGGCAAACTCATCATCAACGCTGGCATCAATGCCCTCACCGCGATCCTGAGAGTCCGCAATGGAATACTGGTCGAAGTCGAGCCGATGAGGGGCTTGATGGATGAAGCGGTGCTTGAGGCCGTGGAGGTAGCTGAGGCCAAAGGGATCAAGCTCCCGTACTCAGATCCGGTTGCCCATGTACGAACCGCCGCAGCCCGGACAGGCTTGAACCTGTCCTCGATGCTTCAGGACACCCTAAGGCACGCTCCCACCGAGATCGACGTGATCAACGGAGCGATTGCGCGAGAAGGGGCTGCACTAGGTGTGGCGACTCCGGTCAACTCGCTCCTGAGGGATCTTGTGAAAGCGCTGGAGGCCGGCTACAAGCACTATGTCTCCGGGTGACCGATGTTTTGGGCGGGGGCCCACGGGACAATCGTGGCCGGGAGTCCATCAACGAGCCGGATGTGTGCGCGGCACGCGAGAATGATCTGCGTAGTCCGCACGTGGGCGGCAGAACCGCCAAACACTGCGAACATGGAGTAGGAAATGGACGCTAAGGAGAAGTATCGAAAGTACGTCAATACGAGTTTCGTCGAGCAAGTGGAACCCATCGTTCTCATCGGAGGACAGGGAGCGGTCGTGACCGATGAAGAGGGTCGCAACTACCTTGACTGCTTCGCCGGAATCTCGGTCACGAACGCGGGCCACAGCAACCAGGTGGTGTTGGATGCGGCGGCTGCCCAGATGAAGAAGCTGGTCCACTGCTGCTCGTACGTGTACCACGTGCCCGTGGTCGCCGACCTGGCCGAATTGCTGGCATCGGTGACGCCCGGAGATCTCACAAAGACGTTCTTCGGCAACGGCGGGGCCGAAGCGATCGAAGGCGCATTGAGGCTCGCCAAGGTGTTCACAGGCAAGAGTGAGCTGATAGCCCTCCAGCAGTCCTTCCATGGCCGCACCGCTGCCACGCTCAGTATCACCGGCAACGCAAAGCGGAAGACACGGGGCGCTCCGTACCTGTCAGGCGTGTCATTTGCCCCGGCGCCACACTGCTATCGTTGTGCGCTCCGAGCCACGTACCCTGCGTGCGACCTTGCGTGCGCCGACTACGTTGACCTGGTTTTCAAACACGAGACCTCGGCGGACGTCGCCGCCTTCATCGCCGAGCCGGTGATGGGAGAAGGCGGCATCATCCCCCCGCCGCCTGGCTACTTCGAGCGGGTTCGCGCGATACTCGACCACCATGGCGCCCTCTTCATCGCGGATGAGGTGCAGAGCGGGTTTGGCCGCACCGGCAAGATGTTCGCGATCCAGCACTGGAATGTGGTGCCGGACATCATGTGCATGGCCAAGGGGATCGCCGATGGATTCCCTCTGAGTGCATTCATTGCCCGGGCGGAGATTGCGGACTCCTTCCGACCCGGCGAGCACCTGTCCACATTCGGAGGCAACCCAGTCTCATGCGCGGCTGCGTTGGCCAACATCACGTACATGCAGGAGACCAAACTGCCCGAGCAGGCTGCGGAGAAGGGCTCCTGGCTGATGGGACGGCTCAACGTATTGAAGGAGCGGCGTCCGCTGATTGGAGACGTGCGGGGCAAGGGGTTGATGGTGGGCATCGAGCTGGTCATGGATCAAAAAACCAAGGAGCCGGCCGCAGCCCAGACCAAAGCGGTCCGCGCCTTCTGCCGGGAACATGGCCTCCTCGTAGGATCGGGGGGATCTTTGGGCAACGTCATCAGGTTTCAGCCGCCGCTGGTCATCACCAAAGACCAACTGGAGCAGGCACTATCGATTCTCGACAAGGCGCTTGTGGCAGTGGCCTGACGGGCCCGCAAGAAAGCACCGTGCGGTACAGGGCAACAACAGAAACACGATTCGAAGGGAGAGCGCAAAATGGCGATATTGGACGAACCGATCAAGAAGACTCTGGAACTCCAGAACTTCATCGATGGCGAGTGGGTAGATTCTGAGGGCGCGGTGGAAGATGTGGTCAACCCCGCAACGGGCAAGGTCATTGCCAGAGTACCCATCTCAACCACAGAGGAGATCAATGAGGCGGTTCAGGCCGCAAAGCGAGCATTCCCTGAGTGGCGAAGAACGCCTCCACTGGCCCGTGTTAGGTGTCTGTTCCGACTGAAGGAGCTGATGGAAGAGCACTTCGAGGAACTCAGCCGGATTCAGACGATGGAGCATGGCAAGACCATCGACGAGTCACGCGGTGAAACCCGGCGCGGCATCGAGATGGTGGAGGTCGCAACCGGGATCCCATCCCTGATGATGGGGTACAATCTGGAGGACATCGTCTCGGGCATCGATGAGTACCTGATCCGCCAGCCCCTTGGTGTATTCGGCATCATCGGCCCCTTCAACTTCCCGTTCATGGTTCCTCTCTGGTTTGCCCCGTTTGCGGTGGCGACCGGTAACTGCATCGTGCTCAAACCGGCCGAGCAGAC
>DDYO01000193.1 GCA_002348045.1 Anaerolineales bacterium UBA2232 | reverse complement strand
GCCTATTTTGTTCCCTATGCCGGTCTGGACGTCGACGTCGGATGGCAGGTGCTTAATCTGGTCAGCCCTTGCGACCACAACCGGGCTTGGTGCGAAGCGAATCCGGACACGCTGAGACCGGGCGACCAACTCCTTCGCATAGGCGACCTTACCTACGCCGAGTACCGCACGAACCGATCTGCCGTCCCATTTGATGGGTATGAGGTTGGCGAGGAAGTCCCCGTCACGTACGTTCGCGGCGGAGTGGAGCACGAAGCCAAATGGCTGATGTTGGGCCCGGTGGGAAGCTCTCGCTGGGTGCGATTGTCGGGCGTGCTGCTGTTCCTGCCCTTCTGGCTTGTCGGCACCACTGTGTTGCTCTTCATGCGGCCGCGCGATTCTCGTTGGTACATCCTGATTGCGTTCAACTACGTGACAGCCGCCTGGGTGACCATCGGCGTGATGTCGGCAACGCATGTCGCCGGCGCAGTGATGGCTCTGCGCATCGTGACAGCGTTGCTGGTGCCGGTGGCATTGCACCTGCATCTCAGCTTGCCGGTGCCCTTCTTCCCTCGCGCCGGCCGTTGGATCATCCCGGCGCTATATCTCGCCGGCGCCGTTGGTCTCGTGGTGCAGAGCGTCTTTCCAAGCACCAGCCAGCCCCTCAATAGCGCCGGACTGCTCTTCGCTGTGGTGGGCAGCCTGGTGATCCTCCTGCGACGTTTGGCAACGGAGAAGAGCCCGCCTGTCCGGCTGGTGGTGCGTTTCATGCTAACCGGCATCGCCCTCGCGTTCGGGCCTGGTCTGATCTTGTGGGTGCTGCCCAGCCTGGTCAACGTTGGGGCGGTCAGCTTCGTTGCCACCTATTTCGCCACCGTGCCAATCCCGCTTCTGCCTCTCGTCTACTTCTATGCTCTCTACAAGCAGCGACTGGGCGATCTCGAATTCCGGGCCAACCGCCTGCTGAGCCTGTACAGCTTCCTGGCCATCTACGGCACAGCTTTCATCATCGCCTTCATGGCTGGGAGTAGCCGCCTGGACCTGACAGGTAGCGGCCTGGTCTACGCGCTGACTGTCTCGATCTTCTTCCTGATCGTCGCGCTCTTCGTCAGAGAACCGTTCCAGCGCATCCTGGATCGGCTCGCGTACGGGACGGCTCACAACCCGGATGACATACTCCGCGCATTCTCCAACCAGATTCCTCGCGCCATCTCGCGAGACGAACTAACCCGCCTCCTCACCCGGGAGGTGACCACGAGCCTGCTGGTTCGCCAATCTGCCCTCTGCATGGTGGACGGGAATTCGGTCGACACGCTCTACGCCGATGGCGTCGATGCGCCCGGACCTGTCCAGTCAGAGTATTTGTGGCAACTGGCTGATGAGGCCGGTCGCTACCGACCGCCAGAGCCGGGCGCGGAGGGTCCGCTGGCCTGGGTGAGATTGGTTGTGCCCGTCGAAGCGCGCGGTAGCCTGATAGGGTTGTGGCTGCTGGGCAAACGTGACCCTGATGACTATTACCCCCAGCCCGACATCGAGCTTCTCGGTTCGTTGGGCGGCCAGATTGGCGTAGCCCTGGAGAACGCGCGACTCTTTGAGAATCTCCACCGGCGCGCAACGGAGCTGGAGCGCGCCTACCGGGAATTGCAGAAGCTCGACCAGCTCAAAGATGAGTTCGTTCAGAACGTGTCGCACGAGCTGCGCACACCGCTCACCTTTGTCCGCGGATATACCGATCTCCTGCTGGAGGAAGCATTCGGTCCGCTGAGCGCTGAACAGCGAGAAGCGCTGGAGACCGTTGCGGATCGCACTGATGGCATCGTCCGCCTCATCAACGACATCATCAGCCTGCAGCAGGCGGCGCTTGACCAGGTCTCGCCCGTTCCCGTCAACGTCGCCGCTCTAGCCAAATCTGCCGTGCAGGCGGCCGAGATTCTGGCGCAACGCGAGTATGGGGAAGGACGCTCCTACACATTCTTACTTGATGTATCGGAGGATCTGCCTTTGGTGCTCGGCGATCGCCGGCGCCTCGCCCAAGTGCTCGACAACCTTTTGAGCAACGCGCTCAAGTTCAGTCCAAACGGCGGCAAGATCTCGTTGAGCTGCCGACGCGCCCAGATCGTGCCAAGTGGCGTCCCTCAGTCCGGGAAGCCGGTCGACGCCGTCCGGATCAGTGTCAGCGATCAGGGGACCGGTATTCCGCCCGACCAGCTGGAGCGGATCTGGGATCGATTCTATCAGGTCGACGGCTCGAGCACACGCCGATTTGGCGGCATGGGTCTTGGACTTGCCATCGTGCGCGAGATCGTTCGCTCGCACCACGGTCAGATCTGGGTCGAGAGCAAGCTCGGCGCCGGTTCCACTTTCCACGTTGCCTTGCCTGTGCCGGAGCACTCAGAGCTGATCGAGCCCAATAGGGCGTCCGGCGGCCGCATCGAAAGCGGTGCATAGTCCGAGGACAACGGGGGAAAACGTTTGACAAGGGCTGGCCCCTGTGCTAGACTCACGCCATAAGGCGGAGATGGAAACGAGTAGGCAGATCAGCGGGGATGCAGCGAGTCCGGGAAGGTGTGAGCCGGACGTCTCGGGGCTGCCGAAAATCCTTCCGGAGCTGCGGTCCGAACCGTCGCCTCGCACGTTAGTGCCTGGCGGTGCAGTAGGCGCCGCCGGGGTTGTGCCCCGTTAGCACGCACAGGGACCTGGTGGGGTCCCGTGAGGGAGCCACAGGCTCGTCGATCGGAGCCTGGCGGCTAATCGGGGTGGTACCGCGGGAGTGAACGCTCTCGCCCCCTAAGGGGCGAGAGTGTTTTTTGTGCGCAATCCGGTCGGGCGGGCCCGATTGGGCTGCTCGCCGGCGCGAGGGGGAAGCGATATCAATCATGGAACATCTCTATCAGACCGATTCATTCAGGCGCGAGTTTACGGCGATGGTCGTGGCGACTGACGCCAACAGCGGTCGCGTCGCTCTGGATCGCACCGCTTTCTACCCTGGTGGCGGCGGCCAGCCCTGTGACCTGGGCGTGCTGGTTGCCGATGGCACACCGATTCCAGTGAAACAAGTGAAACGAGAGGGGGAAATGGTGTGGCATTGGTTGGACGGCGCCTTGCCTGTGCAGGGAAGCCCGGTCACCGGCGCCATTGACTGGGAGCGCAGATACGCGCTGATGCGCACGCATACCGCCCTGCACATCCTTTGTGGTGTGGTCTGGCGTGACTATGGCGCTCAGGTGACGGGCGGAAACATGGACCCGCTGCAGGGGCGGATGGACTTCGAGTTCGCCACCATGCATGGCGACCTGGTAGCGGAAATCGAGGCCCGCTGTAATGTCGAGGTCCAGGCAGCTCGTGATGTGCGAGTGCGCATCCTTCCCCGTGAGCAAGCATTTGCCATCCCGGATCTGATTCGCACGAAGATCAACCTCCTGCCTGAAGGAATCAGGGAAGTCCGCACGGTCGAGTTGGTGGGCCTGGACCTGCAGGCTGACGGAGGCACTCACGTCGCCAACACCCGTGAAGTCGGCGCCATTCGGGTCACGGACTACAAGTCCAAGGGCGCCATCAACAAACGAATCTACATCGAGCTGTCCTGAGTCTGGACGCTTGGCACACTGCGATGCCGGGGTGCGCCCCGCGCTACTCGCTGACCGAGGTGGGCTGATGGCGAAATTCCGAGAGGTGTCACCGCAGGTGAAGCTGCCCGAAATGGAGGAGTCTATCCTCCGTTTCTGGAAACGGGAAGATGTATTCCACAAGACCCTGGAGACCACGGCAAACGGACCGCGCTACGTCTTCTACGAGGGTCCCCCTACGGCCAATGGGCGGCCCGGCATCCATCATGTCTTGGCCCGCGTCTTCAAGGACATCTTCCCGCGCTACAAGACGATGTGCGGGTACTACGTCTCGCGACGCGGCGGGTGGGACACCCATGGGTTGCCTGTCGAGCTGGAGATTGAGAAGCGGCTAGGATTCACCGGCAAGAAGGCCATCGAAGAGTACGGCATTGCCAGCTTCAACCAGCAGTGCCGTGACAGCGTCTTCGACTATGTTGAGGACTGGGAGCGGATGACCGAGAGGATTGGCTACTGGGTCGATCTGCCCACCGCGTATCGCACCCTGACAAATGACTACGTCGAATCGCTCTGGTGGATCCTCAAGCAACTCTGGGATCGCGGCCTGATCTATCAGGGCTACAAAGTGGTGCCCTATTGCCCCCGCTGCGGAACGCCGCTAAGCAGTCATGAGCTCGCCCAGGGCTATCAGGAAGGCACCAAGGACCCGAGCATCTTTGTCAAGTTCCCGCTGCAGGGTGAGACGGACGTCTATTTGCTGGTGTGGACCACCACCCCGTGGACGCTGCCAGGTAACGTGGCAGTTGCTGTCGGTGAAAACATCGACTATGTTCTGGTGCGGTTCGGCGAGGACAAGCTTTGGCTTGCCGAGGCAAGGATGGCAGCCGTGTTCGGCGCCCACCTGGACGACGCCGTGGTCCTGCGACGGGTGAAGGGCCGCGAACTGCTCGGCAAGCACTATCGACCGCTTTACACTTTCCTCCCCGTCGAGGCTGACTATTGCTACATCATAGCGGGAGACTTCGTCAGCACGGAGGATGGCACCGGGCTGGTCCATATTGCCCCCGCATTCGGCGCCGACGACCTTGAGGTCGGCCAGAAGTTCGGTTTGCCCACCCTGATGACCGTTGATGCACAGGGTCGATTCATCGAGGCGGTGACGCCCTGGCGAGGTATTTTTGTTAAAGAAGCTGACCCCCTCATTCAGAGAGAGTTGACGGAGCGAGGCTTGATGTTCCAGCAGGGGATCTATGAGCATACTTATCCCTTCTGCTGGCGCTGTGATACCCCGCTCCTCTACTACGCCCGCACGACCTGGTATATTCGCACCACTGCCTTCCGCGATCAGCTGTTGGCCAACAACGACCAGATCAACTGGGTGCCCGAGCACATCAAGG
>DDYO01000086.1 GCA_002348045.1 Anaerolineales bacterium UBA2232 | reverse complement strand
CGCCTTGACCCGTCCGTGGTACTTGTAGCCACCGCGATCAAACACTGCCAGCTTGACTCCTTGAGACAGGGCCCGCTGCGCCAGGACCTTGCCAACCACGTTGGCCTGCCCGGACTTGTGCTCGTCACCTATCTGCTCCCTCACCGCTAGGTCCAGAGTGGAAGCCGACACTAAAGTGCGACCGACGCTATCGTCAACAAGCTGCGCATAAATGTGCCGCGCGCTGCGGAAGACATTCAGTCTCGGGCGCTGAGCCGTTCCCCTGACGACCTTGCGCACCCGAATGTGCCTACGGCCTCGCGCCAATCTCCTTGCCATCGTCTTTGCCATCTAACGCTCCTCAGTTCACTCGCTCTCACGGATCAACCCAGGCTCTCGCTAGCCTGCAGAAACCTTGCCGGCCTTGCCGGCCTTGCGCCGCACCACCTCGCCCTGATAGCGAATGCCTCGGCCCTTGTATGGTTCTGGACGCCGAATCTTGCGGATTCTGGCAGCAACCTCACCAACCAGCTCTTTGTCTATGCCATCCACATGAATGAGACGGTTTCCCTGTTCTACGGCTAGCTTGATGCCCTCGGGCGGCGAGAACTTGACCAGGTGAGAAAACCCAACCTGCAGCACAAGATCACTGCCCTGGACCTCGGCCCTGTATCCAACGCCCACCACTTCCAGGGACTTTCTGAACCCGGTATGCACCCCGGTTACCATGTTGGCCAACAGTGCCCGAGTCAGGCCATGAAGCGCCCTCACATCGCGGTGATCACTGGACCGGCTGACAGTCACTTCGCTGTCCGACAGACTGATCCCTATCCGCGAGTCAAACTCCCGATGAAGCTGCCCCTTGGGGCCATCAACCACAACAACGGGGCCATCAATTTTCACTTCAACTCCCGACGGGAGTGACACTGGCAAACGACCTACACGCGACACTGTTTCACCTCCAGACAACTCGGCAGCCCGCGAACATGTGACTGGCGACAACGCTCCAGGCCCAGCCTGCGGCTACCAGATGTAGCAGAGCAACTCCCCGCCGACCCCAAGACGGTGAGCCTTCTTACCGGTCATCACGCCCTTCGGAGTCGACAAAACGCTGATTCCAAGACCGCTCATCACCAGAGGGATATCCTGGCGCTTGGTGTAAACCCGGCGACCTGGCTTGCTGATACGTACCAGCCCGGAAACCACCGGCTTGTTGGGCTCATAATACTTGAGCTGGATCCGTAGCACGGGCTGCGGACGGTCCTTCGTTACATCAAAGTACTCGATGTAGCCCTCGGACTTGAGAACCCGCGCGAGCTCTAGCTTGAGCTTGGACGACGGAATCATGACATACTTCTTGCGCGCCATCAGCGCGTTTCTGATTCTCGTCAGCATGTCCGCAATTGGATCAGTCACTACCATAGAATACTCCCCCTAGGTGTCTGGGTGCTCCCACCACATACCAGCCGTTACCAGCTAGACTTGATAATCCCAGGAATCTGCCCGTTCACAGCCAGCTCACGAAAGCAGATTCTACACAGCCTGAAGCGCCTCAAATAGCCACGGGGCCTTCCGCACTTGACGCACCGATTGCGCACACGAATCGCGTACTTCCGGCCAGTCTCTCGTGCAATCATCGATTTCTTAGCCAATCGTGTTCCCCCCGGATGTGCTCAAGACGACGGACTCGCCTAGTTGCTCGCAAAGGGCATGCCCATAAGCTGCAGGAGGCGCCGTCCCTCATCATCGGTCTTTGCTGTGGTGACGATGATAATCTCCATACCACGCGCTTTGTCAACGGTATCGTACTGGATCTCTGGAAAGACCAGCTGTTCGCGAAGACCCAGCGCATAGTTCCCGCGCCCATCAAAGCAGTCCGGTGAGATCCCCCGAAAGTCCCGAACCCGCGGCAATGCCACGTTCATCAAACGATCCAGGAACTCGTACATCCGGTGGCCCCGCAGGGTCACCTTGACGCCGATCGGGTTGCCCGCCCTCAGCTTGTAAGTGGCGATGGACTTTTTTGCCTTGGTGATCACCGGCTTCTGTCCGGTTATGCTAGAAATGTCCTTGGCAGCCGCATCAAGCGCCTTTGCATTCTGCAACGCTTCCCCAAGGCCAACGTTGACCACTACCTTGACCAACCTGGGCACCATCATGACATTATCATAGCCAAACTCTCGCTGCATCGCCGGCAGCACTTCGGATTCGTAGCTTTGCTTCAATCTAGTCACTCTCGCCATTCAACCGCTCTCCTCAACCCCGACTCACTCGATGGTTTGGCTACACCGCTTGCAGACTCTCGTTTTGCCCCCGTCATCCAGAACCTGAAATCCTGCACGGGTTGTCTTCTGACAATGTGGACAGACCAGCGCCACGTTTGACAGATGCATAGGCGCCTCTCGCTCGATAATCCCCGCCTGGGCAGTTGCCTTTCCGGTTGGCCGCTGATGCTTCTTTACCAGGTTAACCCCGGCCACCACCACTCGATCGCGATCGTGGCTGGGTACGGCCCCACGACCATCTTTCTGCCCACGGCGCCTCAAGGACATCTTTCCGGGAATCACCCGATTGACCGTCCCTCGGACACCTGCGTCATCGCCCGTCATTACCTCAACGGTGTCGCCTTTTCGAATCTTCATGTTTCCTGACACCTCATACCTTGAACCATTAGTCCTTCGTTCTCCCGGCTCTTCCTAAAGCACCTCGGGCGACAGCGAAACGATCTTCATAAAACCACGCTCACGAAGCTCCCGAGCCACGGGGCCAAATATCCGGGTACCCCGTGGGTTGTGTTCTTTGTCCAAAATGACCGCCGCATCCTCGTCGAACCGAATATAGGAGCCGTCCGGCCGTCCATACTCTTTGGCTGTACGGACCACGACCGCATGCACCACCTCACCCTTCTTGACAGGGCTATTGGGTATCGCCACCTTCACTGAGGCAACGATGATGTCCCCAACGTGGGCATAGCGCGTCCGCGTGCTTCCCAAGACCTTGATACACATAATCTCGCGAGCGCCGCTGTTGTCGGCCACCCGCAGGCGCGTGTAAGTCTGGATCATTTCTGACTCTCCAACACTTCCACCACTACCCAACGCTTTTCCTTGCTGAGGGGTCTCGTCTCAGCAATGCGAACCAAGTCACCGGATTGACTGGCGCTTTCCTCGTCATGGGCCTTGTATTTCTTGACGCTGCGCAAGGTCTTGCCGTACATCCGATGCCGCTTGACCGTCTCAACCGCAACCACGACCGTCTTGTCCATTTTGTCGCTGAC
>DDYO01000140.1 GCA_002348045.1 Anaerolineales bacterium UBA2232 | reverse complement strand
AAGAAGGGGGCCTAGGCCCCCTTTCTCATGCGGCCTGTTCAGCCGGTCTCAGCTCTATGACCTCCGGCGCGTGCCGCTGGACGAGCTGGATGTCCAGGTCTTCCCCCAGGTGCTGGGCCAGGGCACGGACGTTGAAGCAATAGCAGGCCACCATACCACCCGTGGACTCGCGCATCCCTTTGAACAGGTTGTAGCGGGCCGACCAGCGCTTGCGGCTCGTCACCCCGTGGTCGCTGTCGCTGCCTTTGGCGTCCCCCGGGTAGACGCGGAGCAGCAGGTTGTATGCTTTGGCCGCGTTGATGATGACCGACTCGCGCACCTTGTTGAGGTGGCACCACTCCTGGATGGCCTCGCTGCTGACGTAGCTGCGGCGGTCTTCGAGCACATGGCGCACCTTGCAGATGACGGGCGGCTTGCCGCGCACGTCGATGTCATAGGCTTGGTGAAACCCGGTACGGCGGGTTTCCTTCTCGGTGATGATGGTGTACGGCTGCAGGTCTTGCAGCATCTTGGCAAGCAGCACGGTGCCGTCGGTGGTGACGATGTTGTCGTCCACGAACTCGCAAGCCAGGCGGTATGCGGTGAGGAACTCCTCGATCAGACCACCTTTGTCGAACGGGGCCAAGCCACGCTTGTCCAGCAGCTCGTGCAGGGTGAGCAGGGCGCCCAGGGCGCGGTACTGGAACCGGGAGGCCGACTCGACGCGAACCGCCTGCACAAGGTGGGCGGCCTCGATGACTTTCTCACTGACGAGCTTGTTGATGCCCTCGACACCCATGCCGCAGATCAACAGGTGAACCAGCGCACCCAGCGCCCCGGCGTGCTGGGACATGGTTTTCCACTCGCTCTCGAACGCGGTCTGGGCCTCGACACCGAACTGCGGCATCTTCTCCACGTCCAGCTCCAGCAGGCGGAACTGCTCGGCCGACGACTCCTTGCGAATCTGGGCGATGATCTCGCGCTGGCTCTTGTTGGTGCCGATCAGGCAGATGAGCGACCAGGGTGAGCTGACGCTCAGCCCACCGTCCTTGGTGGCGCGAACACGCCCGGAGCCGTTGGCGATGGTGCGAACCAGCGTGGCCAGCGACTTGGCGTCCATGTCGCCCATTTCGTCCATGTTGACCGGCATCGTGCCGCTGATGGAGAAGCGGGCCAGGCGGCCGAGTGACGTGGTGTTGAGGTCGTCGTTGTCCTTGTTCAGGCCGCTGGGCAGGCCGTAGGCGAGCTGTGCGCAACGCATGGCCGTGGTCTTACCTTTGCCGCCGTTCTCGGAGAACAGGGCCAGCGACAGGCCGTTGGGCGGCAGCGTGGCGCCTTTCCAGTACCCGTCGGTCACGAACGCCATGAGCGGGCTGGCGATGGCCAGCATGATGGCGAGCTGGTACTTCTCGAACCCCGGGTGCGCGTAATACTTGCGCATGAAATCGACGTGGGCCTTGGCGCTGGGCAGGATGTGGTTTTTCCATACCGTTCCTTGCCACACGCCTTCCTCGTTCTCGGGCAGGGGGATGTGGTAGTGCTGGGCCTCAGCGCGCAGGCTCTTGGCCAACATGGCCTCCTCGACGGCGCCGTTGGGGTAGATCAGGTACTTGCCGTGCGCCGCCACCATGGTGCCGTCTTCTAGGATGCGCAGTCCGAAGCGGTCGGTGATCTTGGGGCGCTGCATGGCGTTCTTGATGCGCTGGAGTTGTGCTTTGGCGTAGGCTTCCATGCTGGTCGGGGCTCGTTTGTCGGTGGTCAGGTGTATGCCCTTGCTGGCCAGGTACTTGGTCAGGTCGGTCCGGCTGGCCACCAGGGTCTGCTCCATGAGGTAACTGCGCTTGATGCTGCGGTCCATCTTGTGGATCACGACTTGCGCGGTGTCGTCCGAGTCGTTGGCGTCGGCCCACTGGCCGAACCAGAAGATATCGTGCGTGATGGGCGTCTGGATTTTGATGGGCACCATCTCGCCGAACTCGTTTTCCTTCTGGATGGTGGTGTTGTGCACCAGGGTCAGCTCACCCTTGACGCTGACGACGTCGAAGTTGGGCGGTATGCAGCCGTCCCAGGGCTTGCCCGTCTGCGGCGTCTGCTTGGGTTCTTCCGGCTGGGCTTCCGGCGGGAGCTGCTCCACTTCTTCGACGTTCATCGCACCCAGTTGCACCGGGCTCTTGATCTTGCCGCGATGCGGGCAGTTGTTGCAGGACTCCTCGGCGTACTCGCTGAAGCTCTCGCAGGTGGACGGGCCGGTCTCCCAGCGCTCGTACTTCTCGATCAGGTCGTCTTCGTCGTACTTGGGATGGCGCTGGCTGATCACCTTGGCGGCCTCGATGCCTTCGACGGTGTGCTTGCACACCCCGAGGGCCAGTCGCCAGTACGGCTCCTCCACGTGCTCCTGGTCCCGGTAGGCGGTGGCCATGGCGTCGCAGCGCAGCAGGATTTTCTTGATGGACTTGGGTGGCCCCTGCACCGTCAGGCCGAGGTCGTCGTTGATGCTGTTGTCGAACGAGGGGCGGGTTTCTTCCGGCACAGCGCCGACCTTGTCAGCGAACTCGTCCAGGGTGTACACCTTGCCGGTGTGTTTGAGCGCGGAGACGGTCTTGCCGTTGGGGTGCAGGGTGCCCACGGGGCGCAGCACCCTGGCGTAGTCCTTGGTGACGGAGCTGTCGATCTTCAGACCGTGCGCCTTGCCAAACTTCTGCAGCGCCTTGGCCACGGGCAGCCACTGCTCGGGCGTGATGGATTCGTCCAGGGCGTAGTAGACGTGCAGCCCTTCGCCGCTGGAGACCAGCGTGCTGAACACGAGGCCGGTCTGTTTGGTGAACTCCACGAACGCCGCGATGGCGGCCGGCTGGTCCACGTAGACCTTGGCCGGGCCTTGGGTCTTTAGCTTTTTCTCGCCAGCGTCCAGGTCCAGCTTGAAGCACTTGAGGCGGTCGGTGTTGGCTTGACTGCGGCCTTCGTGCTCACCGATGACTTCTTTCAGAGTGGCGACGTCGTAGTACACATCGGTGCGGCCCGCCAGAGACTCGGTTTTCTCGACCAGTTCGTCGATGGAGTGCGCCCAATAGTTGCGCTTGTCCTTGGTGGTGAACAGCAGGTAGATGCCTTCAGACGGCAAAAGCGACTCATAAAACTGTCTCAGGTGCATCTTGGTCACTCGATGGCAAGTTGAACGACTCGACCCATGCTTTGGGCAGTAGGTCAGTGGGGCTCATGTCTTTGAGCTGGTCTGGGTAGTTGTCGTCGTTGACGGCCAACCGCCACAGTTTGATCTGCGCCGTCTTGTCGGCTTTGGGTACGGCGTTGTGCTTGGCGGCGCGCAGCAGTCTATAAGCTAACAGGCTAACAAGTTGCAGGGTATTCGGATGGGGCTTTGTGTAGCGCCCGTTGAGCCACCGGTACACCTGCATCCGACTGAAACCGCTGAGGCTGACAAGCGCAGTAGGCGGAACCTTCAACGCCTTGAACACCTGTACGCACTTCGGAAGGCTAAGGACGGGCAGATGCGGGTAGTCGCGCATCATAGCGGTCATTGAATATCTCCAAGTGGGAACCCCCGCACGGGGCGGGGGTGGGTTTCTACTTAGTCGTCCTTGGTGCCGAGCAGGTCATCCAGGTCGGCCAGCAGGTCGCTGGCACTGGACTTCTTGGTCTCGGCCTTGGGCGGAGGCTCGTCTTCCACCTTGGGTTCCGGCTTGGCCTCGGCCTTGGGCTTAGGCTCTGGCTTCGGCTCAGCCTTGGGCTTGGTGGCATCGGCCGCCTTGCGGGTGGCCTCACGTGCGGCCAGTGCGGCGTCCAGTTCATCGGCGTCCACCTTGGCTTCGGGCTTGCTCTCGACAGCGCCTTCCTGGGCCACGTCGTCCAGGCCGACGATGGCGCGAACCACATCGTCTTCGTACAGCGACTTGACGGTGGCGTAGCCTGCGTCGTCCATCAGGCCCACGGGCTTGAAGGTCAGCTTGGGAGACGGCGCCTCACGGTCAAAGCCGATCTTGACCACCACGGCGTTGTAGGGCACCTTGCGGCTGGCCACGATCTTGAGCATCTCCTTGAGGCCCTTGAGCGAGGCGGGCGGCACGCGCAGCAGGGTGGGGTTCATCTCGTCCGGCGTGGTGATGGCGATGCGGGCGTTGTCAGAACACTCCTTGCCCTTGGCCTCGCCGTCCTCGCTAACGCGTGCGCCCCATTGGTTGCGCGGGCACACTGCGCACTTCTTGGCCTGTGGGCTGACCGAGTTGGGGGAGGGTGCCACGCCGTCGTACGAGTAGCAGTCCGGGCGCTGGCCGTCGGAGTCACCCTCGCTGTACTTCTTGGCGTAGAAGGTCTTGGCGTGCAGGTTGGCCCGAAGGAAAACCACGCCAATGGACTGGGCCACTTCGTCCGGGTCGTCCGGCTTGGTCAGCACCTTCTTGACGCCGTCGCGCACCAAGGTGAACTTCATGCCCTTGATGGACATGACGGGAAACGCTGCGGCCTTGACCACCTCTTTGTTGATGTCCAACAGGTCGGCGGCGTTGCTCAGGTAGGCGGGCAGGTTGGCGGAAGAATCAAAGGGTACGAGTTGCATGGCTGTGTCTCAGTTGAGGTTTTGGTTGACGCGATCTTGGAGTTCGTAGACCAGGGTCTGGAGGAGGGCGACGCCGACGCCGCGATGGCGGCCGAGCATGACTAACGCGTCAGCAATGGCGTCGACCAGCTCCTGGTCGTTGATGTCTGGCCACTGAGGGCCGGTGGAGGTGGTCATCTGCACGAAGAAGTCTGCGAACTCGTTGCGCAGGGTTTCCCGCACGAGTTTTTGCCGCATCTCCGACATGGCTTCAAGTGGGTTGTGTGGCTTGGCGGTGGCCATCAGCTACTCCTTTTTATGTTGACGACTCGCTCCTCGCGCCAATTCAGGCCCGGAGGGAGGTCATTATGCTCGTTGCGGTACTGCTCGACAACTGCCTTGCTAACGTCACGCTTGAGCATCGACCACTCGTCGTTGGCTTTGACGAAGTCCAGGAAGGACTCCCAGTCAGCTACCGTGGCGCTGGTGCGCCTCGATATGTAGGGGGTGCCGAACGGCGTACGCACCGATTCGAGACCCTGCTCCTGCATGATGCGCAGGAGGTAGTTTTCGACCCGCTCCATGGCGGCTTCGATGTCCTTGACGCTGGCGTCGTAAGCAGCTTTGAGTTCCGCTTTGCGATCACGCAGTGCCAGGTATTTCTCCACGATGGCCCCCACGTTCGGGGTGGCCTGGACAGTTTCGCTCATGGCGATCTCCTTTCAAGTTATGTACCATATTATACAGCTAACGTGCTAACGTGTCAAGGCTTCACGGTGTAGTCGTGGAACACGACGCCGAGCGAGACATCTCCCCTTTTGTGGGCCTTGCGCCAGTAGCGTTTGCCCGTGCTCTTTCTAACGCACCAGTGTCCGCGCACTTCGTGGAGTCTGTGCTTGATGTCGCGCTTAGCTCGCGCTTGTGACGTATGTTGGCGGTGCTGTTTAATTGGGACAGTGACCCAGTCAAACAGTTTGCGTTTTGTAGAAACGCCCTTTTTAAAGGCTGCTCGGTGCCCATTAACTTCCGAACCAGAACTCGTACAGTTACTAATGCACCACAACGCTTTAGCCATTCGCATGTGGTCACTCTCAAGGAGGTCGGGCAACGGCTCACCTTTTGCCCCAGAGTTGATATATGCCGTGCGCAGGTTAGTCCTGAATCCAGCACCGTCTTTTGCGATCAGTGCGGCCTTTCCAGGTACTTTGGGGTCGGTAGCAATAATATAAAAAGCAGAACCAAAAACAAAAGCCACCCTATCGAAAGGCAGCGTTTTGTTAAATATAGAATTCGTCAAGTATTCGGCGGCACTATTACTGTCTAGGTCACTCAATACCGCGTCGCTTAGGTCAAACCAAACAAAAATTGTTGGGTCTGGGGAATTCTTACGGGATAATAAACCTGCTACTGCTTTCCTAATGTTAGGTGTCATATAGACCTCACTTGAACATATCCAACAGGGTTCCTTGCATGGACTCACGGCGTTCCAGCCGCTCGTACATCTTGCGCTCAATGTCCGAACCCTGCACACGGACAATGAGGGTGTTCCTCGTCTGACCTGGCCGCACGATGCGGGCGTTGGCCTGCTGGTAGGTCTCGGCCGAGTTGGTCGGTGCGAACCAGACGATGGTGTTGGCGGCCGTCAGCGTCAGCCCGTGGGCCATGGTGCCAGGCTGCGCCACCAGAACCCGCACGCCGTGCGGCTGCATGAAGTCGTGGAAGATGTCGTCGCGCTGGGACTTGCTAACCCCGCCGTGGACCACGGCNNATGACCTTGGCGCTGGCTTCTTCGATGATCTCCAGCACGGTGTCGATGCGGGGCTTGGCCGGGATGACCACGTCGCCGTCGGGACCGTACGCCACACCGCAGACGATCTGCAGCAGCTTGCCCAGCTTGACCGCTTCGTTGGTGGCCGTGATCTGCCCGCTGCCGTACTCGGCCCGGAACTGGGCGACCATCTGCTTGTACATCTTGGACTGCTCCGGGGTCAGCTCCACGGCCCGGTCCATGTACGTGGTCGGCGGCAAGTCGATGCACTGCTCTCGGCTGAACCGGATGGCCGGCTGCATGTAGCGGTAGACGGTGTCCAGCGCGTCGTTCTTGGCGAACCACTTGTACTGGGTGATCTGGCGCATGGTCAAGTCACGGAAGGCGTTGAAGTATTTGGGCACCGAACCAGGGGCAATCAGCTTGCACTGTGCCCAGGCGTCGGTCGGCTCGTTCGGGATGGGGGTGCCGGTCAGGCCCCAGACCCATTCCTTGGGGGCGATGCCCGCCTTGGCGTTGCCGTTGACCAGCAGGTTGAGGCACTTCCAGCGGTCGGTCGACGCGTTGCGAAACGACGCCAGCTCGTCCACGATGATCAGGCCGTTGCCGGGCTTGCGGGCAAAGACGTCCAGCAGCTCCTTGTTCTTGATGCCGTCGTGGTTGATGATGTAGATGTCGTAGGAGTCCCGGGCGATCTTCTTCTTGCGGTCCGGCGTGCCGTACACCACCCCGTAGCTCATGTCGGGGAAGTTGCGGAACACCTCGTCGGCCCAGGTGCGCTCCA
>DDYO01000203.1 GCA_002348045.1 Anaerolineales bacterium UBA2232 | reverse complement strand
CGCGGATCACCTCGCGGCCTTTGGCGGCCAGCCAATGGCGCGCGGCGTCGCACAGCGCCACGGCCACCTCATAGTCCTCGATGACCTCAAAAGCGCCAAAGAAACCAACCCGCTCGCCCCAGATTTGGGGGTGCAGCTCGTCGGCGATGGCGGCGATGGTGCCCACCGTTTGGCCATCGCGCACGGCGCGAAAGAGCTGCACCTCAGCATGCTCGAAAAAGGGGTTGTGGTCGGGATCGAAATGCTTTAGGCGATCCGAGATGAGCGGGGGCACCCAGTAGGGGTCAGAGCGATAGAGACGAAAAGGGAACATGACGAATTCACGCCGTTCCCGTGGGCCGGTAACGGGTGCGATGCGGGCCACAGACGCAGCCATCTCTCCTCCTGGTGCACGCCGCGATGCCAATGGCAACACCTGGCGCCTGCGTGGGTTGCGCTTACTCGCGGATTGCCAAACATCATTATACAACCGCCTGTGTAGATTGGACAACAATTTACGCAAACAAGTTGCTGCGCCCGGCGATTGTGCTGCTCTACATAAGGGTGTTCAATCGCCTCACTGCGGCCGGGAGGCGCGGTTTGCATCCACGGGCGCTTTGGACTACACCTCAGCCTTGGACAGAGCATGACCAACGCCAGGGGAGGACGCCATGACGCCGACGCAAGCGGCGATGCTCGGCACCGAACGGCCCGATAAGCGGCCCACGCTCGTCACCGCGCGACTGATGCTGCGCCCTTTTCGGCTGGCAGACGCTCCCGAGGTGCAACGGTTGGCCGGCGCGCGCCAGGTGGCCGAGATGACCCTGAACATCCCCCATCCCTATCCGGATGGCGCGGCGGAGGAATGGATCAGCAGCCATCGTATGCGTTTTGAGCAAGGCGCCAGCCTGACGCTGGCAGTGACGTTGCAGGGGAAGGGGACCCTGCTGGGCGCCGTGGCCTTGATGGTTGCCGATGCGCATCGCGCCGAGTTGGGTTATTGGATCGGAACGCCCTACTGGGGCCAAGGCTATTGCACCGAGGCGGCGCGCGCCTTGGTGGATTACGGCTTCAGGGTCATGGGCTTGCACCGCATCGTTGCGACGCACTTTACGCGCAACCCCGCCTCTGGCCGCGTGATGCAGAAACTGGGCATGCGCTATGAGGGCTGCCTGCGCGAGCACGTCCACAAAGGGGATCGTTATGAGGACCTGGCGCTGTATGGCATCTTGCGCGACGAATGGCTGGCCATCGAGCCCGTTCCTGTGCCGCAGACCAGGATTTAACACTCTGCTAACAGGATGATTTCAGTCTGCAGAGCGCACTGTGGTATGATGCGGGTTGACGGCTGCGCCGGAGGCGACGGCTGCCTCGCTCGCGGAAGCGCGCGTATTCGGTGCGCTATGCGCCTCGAATCCGCGGACCTTTCATACAGTGTCTCCAACTCATTTCCCCCAACTCATCCAGGTAAGTCTGAACAGTTACTCCGCGGAAATCCTTTGACTTGTGCGAGCAGAGGTGCTATGATGCGCTCTGGACAACGAGCGCCAAGGATGTCCATTGCGCGACGAGCCGGGTGAACCATGGAGATCACAACGCAGTCAAAAAAAAACCTGGCTGAACCGTCCAGGCGTGCGCGGGCGAAAAGACGCGCCCGCTGGGGAGAGATCTTGCTGGGCTATGGCTTTTTGGCGCCTGCCATTCTGCTCTTGCTCGTCTTTGAGATCTATCCCCTCGGGTTGGGCTTTCGCATCAGCACGTGCGATTGGCGCCTGACTTGCACGCGCTTTGTTGGGGCTGAGAACTATATCAGGGCGATCAAAGACCCCAACATGTGGCAAGCCTTGAGGATCACGGCCACCTACTCGCTCATCTCCGTCCCGCTGCAACTTGGCTTGGCGCTTTTTTTCGCTTACCTGCTCTTTCAACGCATCAAAGGCATGCAATGGTTTCGCATGCTTTACTTTATGCCTTATATCACCTCCACAGTGGCCTCGGCGGCGGTGTGGGCCTATCTTTTCAGCCCCGACATCGGGCCGATCAACAAGGCGCTGAATGCCATCGGCCTGCCCGGGCAGCGCTGGCTCAGTGAGACGCGCGGCGTTCTGGAGCTACTGTGGACCTCTCTCGGGATTCAGGGCCTGGCCTGGCTCAAGGGGCCGAGCCTGGCCCTCGTCTCGCTGGTCATCTACACCACCTGGGTGTTTGTGGGCTATGACACCGTTATCTTCCTGGCGGGCCTGGGAAATATTCCCAAGGAACTGTACGACGCCGCCCGCGTAGATGGCGCCAGCGGCTGGAAGCTCTTTCGCCACATCACCTGGCCGATGCTCTCGGCGACCACCTTTTTCCTGCTGTTGATCACAGTCATTGGCACGTTCAAGGCCTTTAATCATATCTATGTGATGACCCTGGGCGGACCGGGCAACGCTACCACTACGGCCAGCATTTACATCTTTAATCAGATGGTCTCGTACAACCGCTATGGCTATAGCGCCGCTATCTCGTTCATCGTGTTCATCGTCATTCTCATCCTGACGGTCTTGCAGAACAAGTTCGCCGGCGAGCGGGTGGTCTATGACTAGAAGCGGGCAGAGGCGGCGCTGGCATTTCCGCTGGGGACGATTCTGGCTTTACGCCGTGTTGGTGCTGGGCGCCGTTGCCTCGGCGCTCCCTTTTGTGTACATGGTGCTGGGGTCGCTCAAGAGTTATGGCAGCGTCATCAGGAACCAGTTCTGGCCCTGGTGGCCCTTTGGCGTGGAGCCGGTACAATGGGTCAATTACCCTCAAGCCATCCAGGATGTGGGCACTGATACGCAATGGGGCATTCCGCTGTTCTTCCGCTACTTGCTCAACAGCGTGATCGTCTCGGCGGTGGTGGTGTCGGGCACGCTGCTCACCTCGATCATGGCCGCCTATTCCTTTGCCTTTGTGAACATCCCCGGCAAGAACGTGCTTTTCCTGGGCATCCTGGCCACTTTGATGATCCCGGCGGACCTGACGCTGGTGCCCAAGGTGGTGATGATGTTCCGGCTCAAGTGGTACAACCAGTATGCAGCGTTGACAGTGCCTTTTTGGGTGAACGTCTTTGGCATCTTTTTGCTGCGCCAGTTCTTTATGCAGATCCCCAAGGACCTCTTCGACGCCGCCCTGATTGACGGTGCGTCCCACGTGCAGTACCTGCTGCGAGTGGTCCTTCCCCTCAGTAAGCCGGCGGTGGTGACGGTGGCGCTCCTCACGTTCATTTGGACGTGGGACAGCTTCAAGTGGCCGCTGCTGGTCACCCGCGACAGCAATATGCGCGTGCTGGCGGTGGGACTGCAGCAGTTCCTGTTGGGAGAAGGCGGGACCCGCACGCACCTGATGATGGCCTTTGCCACGCTGGTGGTCGTGCCGGTGCTCGTGTTCTACTTCTTGACGCAAAAGCAATTTACCGAGGGTTTCTTGAAGAGTGGAATCAAAGGTTAGGGTCCTTGGTAGGCAAAGGAGGGGTGGCAGACAGGGAAGAACGCAGGCCCATCGTGTTGACAAGGGTTGAACGATCTACGATCTCACGCTCGAGCTTGGTGCTCGCAGTGCAGCGGCCCGTGGCTCACAATAAAAAGGAGAAGAACAGAACGATGCGCAAGTTGAGTTGGCTTTCAGTTCTATTGATCTTTAGCTTTCTAGTGTCGGGATGCGCGCCTGCGGCGACGCCGACACCGGTCCCACCTACGGCCGTGCCACCCACGGCGGTGCCCCCGACCGCCACTCCCATCGTCATTTCCAACCCGCCTACCAGCAGCGCGCAGGTTGATGCCATCCAGTTGGCCGGCAAGAACGTCCAGGTGGTCTACTGGCACAACCGGCCTCAGAAGGATCAGGACCTGCTGACAGAGATGCTGGAGGAGTTCAACAAGAGCAATCCTTACGGCATTACCGCCAAGGCCGAGATTGCGGGCGCCTCCTACAACGATGTCTACAACAAGATCAACGCCGCCATCCAGGCTGGTCAGCCGCCGGACATCTCCGTGGCCTACCAGAATCAGGCCGCTTTCTACCGGGCCCAGGGTGCGGTGATTGACCTGAACCCATTCATGAAGAGCACCAAGTACGGCCTCAGCGCCGCCGACGAGGCGGATTACTTTGCCACCTTCTTGGCCAGTGACGCCAACCCGCAGTTTGCCGGCGAGCGTCTGGGCTTCCCGACCCAGCGGTCCATGGAGGTCATGTACGTTAACATGGACATGCTCCGAGCGGCCGGATACACCGAGATCCCCAAGGACTGGGCAACGTGGGAAGAGGCAGTGTGCAAGGCGGCCGACCCCGCCAACAAAAAGTACGGCTGGGCCTTCCGCCACGACGCCTCCAACTTTGCCTCCCAGGTGTTCTCTCGTGGTGGCCGCATCCTGGCCGAGGATGGCCAGTCCTATGTCTTTAACAGCCAGGCTGGCGTAGACACCCTGGCCATGATCCAGCGGCTGTTCAAGAACGGCTGCGCTGTCGAGATCCCCACCAGCGAGCGCTACGGCGAGCAGAACCGCTTTGCAGCGGGCGAGCTCCTCTTTGTGTTCGCGTCGTCCTCCGGCCTGCCCTTCTACCAGGAAGCGGTGGCCAAGGGCGCCAACCATGACTGGGACATCGCCATGCTCCCCAACACCGGCAAGCCGGCCATCAACCTCTACGGCGCCAGCATCTCGGTCTACAAGACTACGCCGGAGCGCGAACTGGCTTCGTGGCTGGTGATCAAGTTCCTGGGCGAAAAGGCGCAGACAACCCGGTGGGCCCTGAACACCGGCTACCTGCCCGTGCGCATGAGTGCCAAGGATGATGTGGTGGCTGCGTACAAGGCGGATCCCAAGTGGGGCTCGGCTGCTGACAGCTATGCCAAGATGTTCGACTGGATTCAGTACGCCATGATCGAGTCGCCGGTGGCGGGCTACGATCCCGTGCGGACCCTCATCGATGCGGAGATGGCCAGCGTGCTGGTGACCAATTCCACTATCGACGTAAAGACGCTGGTCGACGGCATCGTGGTCAAGGCCAACGCCATCCTCAAGGAAAACGCGCCCTAGAGCGCGCTGTTTGTTGAGCAACTGACCACAGGCTTCCGAGGCCGACCCGACCTCGGAAGCCTGCGCGTTTCCGGAATGTCTTGTCGCCATGGAATTCGCCGACGCCGGGCAGCGCCAGAGTCCCCACATGCGCTGCCCGTCGGTTTGCGACACTGAAGCGCTGCTGACACAATCCGCCGCAGCGCAAAGACTATCGCTGGGAGGATGGACATGCCCGTACCGATCTACCAGGTCGACGCGTTCACCCGAGAACCGTTTCAGGGCAACCCCGCTGCGGTGTGCCTCCTGGACGCCCCGCGCAGCGACGCCTGGATGCAGAACGTGGCGCGGGAGATGAACCTGTCCGAGACTGCCTTTCTGCAAGCTCAGGAGGACGGCTTTTCCCTGCGTTGGTTCACGCCGGCCGTGGAGGTGGACCTCTGCGGCCACGCTACCCTGGCCAGCGCTCACACCCTGTGGGAGACGGGCACGTTGCCAGCGGGCAAGCAGGCGCGGTTCTTTACCCGGAGCGGCCTCCTCACGGCTGAGCGTTCGGGTGATTGGATCGGGCTGGACCTGCCCTTGATTGCACCGGCGACGGCCCAGGCGCCCTCCGGCCTGGCCGCAGCCCTTGGAGCCAATCCGTTGGCGGTGTTGCAGGCGGGCCCTGACTTGATGGTGGAGCTGGAATCGGAGCAGACGGTCCGCGCCCTGCAGCCGGACCTGACGGCGCTCCTGCGCTTGCCGCTGCGGGGCTTGATCGTGACGGCGCAGGCCGCTAAGGCTGGCTTTGATTTTGTCTCGCGGTTCTTTGGTCCCTGGGTGGGCGTTCCGGAGGATCCGGCCACCGGCTCCGCCCACTGCGCCCTCGGTCCATTCTGGGCCCCGCGCCTGGGCAAGTCCGAGATGGCGGCTTATCAGGCCTCGGCCCGGGGCGGCGTCTTGCGGGTAGTGGTCGGCCGGGAACGGGTACGGGTGAGCGGCCAGGCCGTCACCGTGCTGCGCGGGGAACTGCTGGCGAACTAGACCGCGGCGCATACCACGGATTGCGTACTTCCAGCACGGGCGGTGCTGAGCAACCAGACGGCTGGCTCAGGCAGGGAGCTGCTCGCCATAGGGAGGTGGCGGCATGGCAGAGACAAACACTTCCGGGATGGCCAACACTCCACGGCATGTCCCGTGGAGTGTTGGGTTACCGTTCAGGAGCTAAAATCCCGCGGCAATCGCCACGGCGCTGGCTGCCCACGACAGGACGACTACGATGGCCGAGGCCGCGTAGACCGCTCGCTGCGACCACCGCGCCAGCCAACCGTCGGCTAGGCGGTGGCCCACCGCCAGGCCCAGCGGGAACAGCAGCGCCGACGCGATGGCCCAGGGCACTCCTTCGGCGCCCATGAACACCGGCAGCCCGCCCCGATTCGCAAAGCTGGACAGGTAGGCGCATGGTGCCAGGCGAATCCCGCCGACGTAGAACAGGCCCGCCGAGACCGCCGCTGCGCCGCTCCCCAATGCTGCGCCCGTCAGGTGACCCATCTTCCGTCGCCCAACGACGGCCGCCACTCCCGACACCACCAGACCGGCCATGCCCACGGCAAAGCACGAGTTGGCTTTGCATGAGAGCGCAACGCCCAGGATCGGCACCACCATCTGCTTGCACAGGATGGCCACCAGGGCCATGCCCACGGGCGCCCACGCTCGGCCGATGCCCGCCACCGCGACGCCCATCAAACCCATGGAGATGCCGGTCAGGACGGCGCTGCGCCAGGGCAGCCCGGCCAGGCCCCAGGCCCCGCTGATCACGACCTCGGCCAAGCCCCACAGGGAGCCGAGGACCAGCACACCGATCACGGGGTTCATCCACCGCTTGACGTCACTTCCTTGTCCGTTCATGCACTGCCTCCTTGTTCCCGCTGCGGACATTCTAACCCACTCCCGTCAGCTGGCAAACCGCTTTGACTGCCCGGCCTACCCCGGCACGATGTGCGTGCCGGTCCGGCCGTCCAGCGCTTCCAAAGCCTGGTCCAGGGAGGTGATGATCGCCCGCTGGCCCCCTGCCTCCAGGAAACGGAGACAGGCCTTGACCTTGGGGCCCATGCTCCCTGCCAGAAAATGGCCCTCTGCCAAGTAGCCCTCGGCCTCCTGCCGAGTGAGGCGGTCCACGGCGCGCTCGTTGGGCTTGCCAAAATGCAGCTTGACCTTTTCCACATCGGTCAGGATGAGAAAAGTGTCCGCCTGGACCACCTCGGCCAGCCGTTCGCCGGCCAGGTCCTTGTCGATCACCGCCTCTACGCCGGAGCACTGGCCGCTCCGGTCGCACACCACCGGTATGCCGCCCCCTCCGGAAGCGATGACCACGATGCCTGCTTCCACCATCCGCCGGATGGCTTCGGCCTCCATATTCTTGACCGGATCAGGGGAAGGCACCACCCGGCGCCAGGATCGCTCGCCGGTGGGCTTGACCCTCTTGAAAACGTACTGGGGATGCTGCTGTTTCAACTCTAGCATTTCCTCTTCCGTGAAGAAATCCCCCACCGGTTTGGAGGCGGCCTCGCCAAAGAACTCGGGGTCGCACCGGCTCACCCGCACGCGATTCACGATGGCCACCACCGGCACGCTGAGGCCGGCCTCTCGGAGGTAGTTGGTCAGGGTCTGCTGCAGCATGTAGCCGATCTGTCCCTGGGTCATGGCGCCGACCACATCCATGGGGTGCTCCGGCACGATGCGCTTGGTGAATTCCTGCTGCACCAGCAGATTGCCTGCTTGGGGTCCGTTGCCGTGAGTGATGATCAGGCGGTCGTCGTCCGCCATTCGCGCCACGATTTGGGCGATCAGGCGGGTGGTGGTGGCGCAGTTGTGGAATTGCTCCTCGGTGGTGCCTCGTTGGTCACTTTGCTTGATGGCATTGCCACCCAGGGCAATCAGAAGCCTCATGGCTGGGTTCTCCTCATCATTGAGAATGATTAGCGGGCGCCTTTGCCCATCCCCTGACCCGGCAGGGGATGCGGACGCGACCATCATAAGCCCCGGTCGGCTGCCCGTCAAATGCTACGACAGCCCGGAATGGACTACCAGTGGAAGTGGACGCCACAGTGCGAACACTGCACCGTTGGGTTCACCGACGCGTCCCGCAGCGCTTCGGTGTCAAACGACCTGCCGCAGTGAGGACAGCGCACGTGCCAGTGTCGTCCCGGCATTTCTCGGCCAAACGCTGGCCAGAAGAAGCCGAGGCCCATCACCACGATTAGCAAGCCGAGGATCATGCCCGTGTCCGACCGCCAAAGCGCCATCACCAGCACGCCTACGCCCACCGTCGCCGGCGCCAGGGTGACCCACCGCAACACGTGGGTCCAAACGCGGCCGGCAACGGTTACCTCGGCCGTCAACTTGCCCTCCGTCTCTCCTGATCCGATGCCACGGCCATCAACGGCCAGGTCGTACAGGAATCCCGTGCCGCCTCCGTTGACGCCGATGACCACCGCCAGGGCATGGCCTGCGGTGGCAAAGCGGTGCACGCCTTCCTTTTCAGGGTGGAGTTGAACGCTCCTCCGGCTACTCCGTGAACTCGAAGCGCGCCGTCTCCCGCAGGGCCTCGGCGACCCCGTTGATCAGGGCGTCGAGTTCGTTCCGGCCCTCTTCGGCGCTTGCCAGCTCCGGTTCGCCCACCACACCATCTTCGGTCAGGTCGGTAGTCAGCCACCCGGCGCCCACCGGCCTGCCCTCGGGGGTGATGTACTTGAAACCACTGAACGACGCCGCCACGCGGCCACGCTTCTTGTCGCTGCCCAGGCCCTTCCAATCTCGACCTTCCAGGAGATGTGGGTGGAGGGCCAGGATGTAAGAGGTCTCCTTGCGACCGGCGTGGATGTCAAAGGAGCCCGGCGAATCCTTGACAGTGGACGTGGCCTTTTGCACTCGGCCCAGCTCCATCTGGAAGGTGAGCATGTCGGTGTCCAGTCGAATGTCCCGCATCATATCGTTGACCGTGCCCGTGTTTCCGCCGTGGGAGTTCATTACCACGAACCTGCGGAAGCCGGCCCGGGCGACAGCGTTGGAGATGTCATCCAGGACCATGGACAAAGTGTCCCGGGAGAGGTCGACGGTGCCGGGAAAGTCCACATGCTCGTTGCTCTTGCCCAGCCACAGGGTAGGCAAGAAGAGGCACGGCAAGTCCTTGTGCCTCTCGATGACGCCGTCTACCACGCTCTCCATGATCAAGCTGTCGGTGCCCACGGGCAAATGGGGTCCGTGCTGCTCCGTCGAGCCAATGGGCAGGACCACCACGATTTCGTCAGCATCCAACTCGTCAAAGTCAGTCGTCGAAAGCTCGCGCCAGCGCAGGCTTCTCATCTCACATCCTCCTGATACGTTTCCTGGATTATACGCCTTAATGCCGGGCCCGGTCAATGGCCCGTGTTTGCCGTCGATGCGGGGCCGTGATACACTGCGCGACAGAGGGATCAACTTGGGTAGGGAGGACAGCTATGCTGCTGGAGCGTGAATTGCACGAGAAGGCCGATAGATGGGGAGCGGACTTTTTCGGCGTGGCTGACCTGGCCGTGGCGCGGGAGGCGATCACTGCTCAGGGCGGGCCGGTGCTCGCCCAATTCCCTCGGGCTTTGTCCATTGGCATTCGCCTTTTCGATCCCATCGTCAACCAGCTGCCCAACCGCGCCGACAAGGCGGTGGCCCTGAGCTACAAGCACCACTGCTATGATCTCATCAACCAGCGTTTGGATCACATCGCATCGCAGTTGGCCAGCGTGCTACAATACGAGGGATACCGGGCGATGCCGATTCCCGCCAGCCAGGTCGTCGACGACGAAAAGCTTCTCGGTCAGTTCTCCAACAAACTGGCGGCCCATCTCGCTGGCTTGGGCTGGATCGGGCGCAGTTGCCTGCTGGTGACCCCCACGGCCGGCCCGCGGGTCAGGTGGGCCTCGGTCCTCACCGATGCTCCTCTGGACCCCACCGGCGCCTTGACCGAGCACCGCTGCGGGACCTGCCGCGAGTGCGTGGACATCTGCCCCGCCCAGGCGTTTTCGGGGGTGGCGTTTCACCCAGAAGACCCCCGCGAGGTGCGCATGGCCGCCGATAAGTGTAAGGCCCATCTGGACCAGACCAAGGCCGAGACCGGCAATTCCATCTGCGGCCTGTGCCTCTACGTGTGCCCGCACGGCCGACGGGGGGTCGACAAGGTTTAGACCGAGGTGGGCGGTTGTCAGGCGACCGCTGTGCTCACCCGGCATTACTAATGGGGTAACGCAATTATCCCCCCGACTCCGTCCATCTGCGACGGATTCGGGGGGATTGTTCTGTGCAGCAGCGCTGCAGCCAGCGCGCACCCCGTTCGGCCAGGCACAGCACGACACGATCATGCCCGCCGCTAAATGATCCGCTGATGCCGCGCGCGTGTGCAACCGAGGCAGCTTCTGGTCCGGCCGGCTCAGCCCCGTCCCGATGATGCGGTTGCTCCTACCGGGCGGAGCAGGTCGTGCCCCAAACGCCCCGGCGGGCAGCCCGAGCCTCAGACTCGATATTGTTGAGCTCGATGGCGTACTTCTTGGGTCCCAGGTGCTCTTCCGAGTTGAACACCCTGGCCATGCCCACGTACAGCATCTCGGCCTGGGCCATGCGACCGCCTACCCACACGTAGCGGAGCAGTCGGCCGTAGGAATCCCGATCAGCCGAGTTGCGCTCGCTCTCCAGGCAAACGGCCTGGTTGGCCATCAGCATTTCGGTGAACTGCTTGGCCTGCAGGGCACAGCTCTCCCCTCCTTCGGGGGCATCGATGCCCAGGAGGTGAACGCGGACCTCCTGCGTGCCGATGCGCACATCAATGGTGTCTCCGTTGACCACGCGTACCACCCATGCCGGCTGGCAGTCCACTGGCAGAGCCAGGTACGGGCAGCAGGGCACCTGCTGGGCAGGAGGGGGTTGTGGGGTCAGCGGCGTCGAAATGCCACCGCGCCCATAGTTGGCCGCCACACACACCAGATCGTCAATGCTCACCTGGCCGTCGCCGTTGGTGTCCTCCGGCGAATTCGGCGGCAGGCCGCCCGCCGTGGTCTGGCCGTAGCGCACGCTCACCGCCACCAGGTCCAGGATGTCCACCACGCCGTCGCGGTTGACATCGCACCCGCAGTCGGGAGCGGCTACGGCACTGGACACGGCCACGGCCAACAACGCCAGGACCATTACAAGGGCAATTACAAGGGGTCTTCCGTATCGTTTCACCATCACTCCTCCTGTGCCGCGGCCAACGCGGCGGTTGTGCGCCAAAGCGGACGCAGGGATACCAAGCTGAAAAGGGTATTCCTCTCACAAGATAGAGACGGTTCAGCGAGTGCATTGGTTACGCCATTGGAGGACGATTTCAGCGCGTGGCGAACGCCAGGTTCACGCCCGCGGAATTGGTGAATCAGACTCCCGTTGGCTCACCGAGATGCCCTCAGGAGCGGGGTTCAGCGAACCTCGGCACGGGGAGCCCGGCCCGGTGTTCCGTGGCAGGGAGGGGCCGGGGACCCATCCCTAGCCCTGTTTGACCACCAGACTGCCCACCGGTACACCGAGGTCTCGGGACACGGGCTCGCACTTGGACTGCAGCAGGAAAAAGAGCCGTGGTCCTTCGGTGCTGAGGGTCTCATAGTTCCCCATGCCCTTGGCCACGATGACCTCGGCTGAGCGGAACAGGGACAGGAACTCGTCGCTGCAGCGCGGCAGGACCGTGCCCGCCACGTCGGTGCCATTGTCCACGAGGCGCACCAGGGGTTCCAGCCCAGCGGCCACCGCATCCTCCCGGGTGGCGTCGTTGATCACCGGTGAACCCTTGACGACGTAGGTGACGGGAAGGGTCATCTCCTCGACCAGGACCCGGTCAAAGACGGTCTCTCCGGCATTGTCGCCCAGGAAGAGCACCCAGGAGGCGCGGCCGAGGGCATCCTGCAGGCGGGCGATATGGTCGATGGCCAGGGCCTGGTGCAGCACCCGGTCCACGCTGGCCTCCAGGTCATAGGCATCGGCGGGTCCATAGTCAATGATGTTGCCGGCGATGGCCAGGCGCACCGCGGTGTCACAGGGATCCGCTGACTGGCTGACGATCTCCTTGAGCCGCGGGTACAACGCCAGTGCTTTGGTTGTGCTCTGGTCCTTCAGTGCCCGGTAGGGATCAGTGCCAGGAAACCTCTGTCGCAAGAGGTCATGCATGTTGCTGGCCAGGCGAGGCTGCTGCGGCGTGAGTTCGGCATCCACCAACACCATCATGGCATCGTGCATGAGCTGCATCTGCTCGTCGTTGTTGGCGCCATGGTGGCGGGCCAGGTTGAGAGCCTGGCGCAGCGCGCAGGGATAGCATTCGGGGTGTCGCTTCATGGGTTCGGCCTTTCATGACGGAATGGAGGCGGCGGCAGAGCCCGGTCTCAGGTCGGGGGCGTGTCACCGAGCACAGTATACTCGCGCTGGCCTCATTGGGCAAGAAACGGCGGCGTTGTGGTATAATGACCAGCTGTTGGTTGTCGAGAAGTGTAGGTTGCACCAACGGGAAGGCACACGATGATTCACACCGAGAACTTGACGCGACGCTTCGGCAAGGTGCTGGCCGTCGATGACCTGAGCCTCGATGTCCATGAGGGCGAGGTCTTTGGCTTCCNNCCCAACGGGGCCGGCAAGACCACTACGGTGCGTATGCTGGCCGCCCTCATCGCTCCCAGCAGCGGCTCGGCGGTGGTGAATGGGTACCGCGTGGGGCAGCAGGATGGCAGCATCCGCCGCACGGTAGGCATCCTCACCGAGACCCCCGGGATGTATGATACCCTCAGCGCCCAGCGGAACCTGGAGATCTTTGCCCGGCTCTACGAGGTCAAGGATGTACTCGGCCAGGTGGAGCGATACTTGCAGTTCTTTGGCCTGTGGGACCGGCGGGATGACGCGGCGGCAACCTTCTCCAAGGGAATGAAGCAAAAGCTGGCGTTGGCCCGGGCTCTCCTGCACGAGCCCAAGGTCGTCTTCCTGGACGAGCCCACGGCTGCTCTGGACCCCGAGGCTGCCCTCCTCGTTCGCGAGTCCATCGGCCACCTGCGCCACGAAGGCCGCACGGTATTTCTCTGCACCCACAACCTGGACGAGGCCGACCGCCTCTGTGACCGGGTTGGCGTTTTCAAAGGGCGCTTGCTGGCGGTGGACACGCCGGCCCGCCTGCGCACCGAGTTCTTTGGCCGCAAGGTCGTCTTTCATCTGCGCCGCGCCGATGCTGGGATGGCTGAGGCCGTAGCCCAGCATCCCTTTGTCAAGTCGGCCCAGCAGGTGGACAACAAGCTGCTGGTGGCGTTGGACGACCCGGAAGCCCACAACCCGGAGCTAGTTCGCCTGCTGGTTGGTGTAGGCGCCGAGGTGCAGTTTGTCGGTGAGCTGCGCCGTTCCCTGGAAGACGTGTACCTGCAGTTGGTGCAGAATGGCTAGCCGTTGGGCCACGGTCCAAGGCCAGATGGGAGGGTCGTTCGCGTGGACAAAGTAAAGACGATCGTCTCCAAAGAGTGGTCCGAGGTGTTTCGCAACCGTTTGGTGCTCTTTACCGTGCTGTTCATGCCCCTCATGTTCTCTGTGCTGCCCCTCATCTTTCTATATTTCATGCGCGGAGGTGGGATCGGCGGTGGCGGAGACGTCATGGGGCAGCTCCCGCCTGCGGCGGCCCTGGGCTGCATTGGCCTCACCGGTGCAGAATGCCTCCAGGTCTACATGCTGAGCCAGTTCATGATGCTGTTCATGCTCAGCCCCCTCATCATTCCGGTCAACATCGCGTCTTATTCTGTGGTGGGCGAAAAGACGACCCGCAGCCTGGAACCCCTGTTGGCCACCCCCATCACCACCGCCGAGCTGTTGGCGGGCAAGAACCTGGCAGCGGCCATCCCGGCAGTGCTGGCCAACTGGTTGAGCTTTGCCATCTTTGGCATCGGCGTGCGGCTCCTGGCGGCGGGGCCCAACGTGCTGGCGGCCCTGTTCCGCCCCATGTGGCTGGTGGCCATCGTCTTGATCTCTCCGCTGCTGGCCATCATGTCGGTCAACTTTGCCCTCATGGTCTCGTCCCGGGTGAGCGACCCGCGGGTGGCCGAGCAGCTCTCGGCCGTGGTCATCGTACCGGTGCTGCTCCTGTTCTTCGGCCAGGTGGCAGGCATCGCCGTGTTCAGTCAGCGCAACATGGCGCTGCTGGCGGCGGCGCTGGTGGCCGTGGATGGTCTGTTCATCTACCTGGCGGTGCGCCTGTTCCAGCGGGAGACTATCCTCACCCGCTGGAAGTAGGCCGGCTGTCTTAGAAGGGACAACTCATGAAGACACACCATCGCATTGTCATCATTACCTTGCTGCTGCTGCTGACCCTGGCCGTGTCCTTCGCCGCTCGTGCGCAGGAAGCTCCGGCTGCCCTGAGCCTGGGCATGCAGCGTACCTTTGGATACGGCGGATTCAACGAGATCCAGGGCAACTTTAGGATTTCGGCCAAGGGCCCGTCGGACCTGGTGCGGGTAGTGTACTACGTGGATGCAGTGGTGATGGGCGAGGTCACCCAGGCGCCGTTTCAACTGGACTTTGTAACCGACGCCTACGAGCCTGGAGTCCGCTCCCTGCGGGCAGTCGGCTACACAGCGGCGGGCCAGGAGTTGGCCTCCAACGTGATCGTCACGCGGTTTCTCAGCGCGTCGGAGGCGCAGCGCTCCACAGTGATCCTCGTCGTCGGGTTGATGGGGGCGGTGGGTGCGGTGATGCTGCTGTCGGCGCTGCTTACCAACTGGCTGTCCAGGGGCAAAAAGCGCTCGCCAGGGATGGCCGGCCGGTCGGTGAGCTATGGCCTTGTGGGCGGTACGGTGTGCTCTCGCTGCCGGAAGCCCTTTGCCCTCCAGTGGTGGGCGCCCAACATGGTGCTGGGCAAGCTGCAGCGGTGCCCGCATTGCGGCAAATGGGCCATCGTACGCCGGGCGTCGGCCGACGAGCTGGAAGGGGCACAGGCCTTGCTGGAGGACGACGAAGAATCGCGCAGCCCCCACCTGGAGCCGCGCACCGCGCAGGAGCAGTTAGCAGCGGACCTGGAGCGCTCCCGCTACGTGGGGCCCGACCAGTAACCGGGCGCGAGGGCTATCGTACCGTCCAAGAGCCGCGTATGGTCCACAGCGGCGCCTGCCCGCTGCGGTCCTCGCAGCGCAAGTACAGGCTCTTGACCGCGGGTGCTTCTGCGGACAAGGCCAGGCTCCACGTGACCTGCACCGTTGTGCCGTTGCGCACAACCGTGGTCTCGGCAGCCAGCACCCTCACTTTGCTGTTGGCCATCTCCCCCGGGCTGCCCGGTTCCAGGCCTCCCAGGAACGATGTCCCCGCGTCGTTGGCCAGGTACAGGCGGTTGGCCACCGGATCGTAGGACAGAAAGACATTTCCCGCCGGACGCCAGTGGTTGCCCAGCACAAAGTAGCACGCTTTGAGGTCGGCCCAGCTGTCAGGATCCGTCCACGTGGTGGTGAACTGGACCACCTGGCCGGCGTGCGCGCTGCCGCGGTATGGCGTTACTGTGCCGTTGGTCGGGGCTTGGTTGGGCGGACGTCCCATGGCATAAACATACCCGTCCCTGGAGCCAAAGTACAGGGTGCCGTCGGCGGCCAGGGCTGGTGAGGATTCGATGGCGTCTCCAGTGGCATACTTCCAGAGGAAGGTGCCGTCGGGATTGAGGGCGTACAGGATGCCGTCATCGGCTCCCACATACACGATACCGTCGGCGCCGATAGCAGGCGACGAGCGCACCCGGCCTCCCACAGCTACCTGCCACTGTTCAGTTCCGTCACCGAGGTACGCTCCCAAATACCCTGGTCTGAACCCGGCGCCGGCGCCGGTGGTGTCCAACCCCAGGTACACCGTGCCGTCCGAACCCACCGCTGGCGAAGAGACAATCTCACAGGGATAGGGCATCGAGCCGCCGCAGATCGCCAATACCTTGCCCTCGGGGCTGACAACGTGGAGGCAACCGGCATCAGAGGCGCAGATGATATTGCCATCAACGCCCACCGTCGGACCCGAGCGGATCGCCCGCATGGCGAGGAACACGCTCCAGCGAGGGCTTCCGTCCGGAGCAATGGCGTGCAAGTAGCCGCAGCCCGAGCCCACGTACACGGTGCCTTCCGGTCCCACGGCCGCTGCCGAGTCCAGCCGAGGGTTTATAGGCACGGTCATGGTATCAAACCGCCATTGCTCCTTGCCGTCAGCGTCTATGGCGATGAGCCAGCCTGCGTCGGTGCCGGCATAGATCGTGCCGTCCGGGCCTACCGTCAGGGGAGTGTGGCTGGGCGTGCCGAGGCTAAAGCGCCACTGCACGGCGCCGCTGGGTGACAGGGCTACCAATGCGCTGTTGTTGCCATCGTCGGTGCCGACGTAAAGGGTGCCGTCGCTGGCAAGCGCTGGGCTGGCGCTGACTGAAGAGCCGACCCGTTGCCGCCACCACAGGGTGCCGTCTGGGCGCAAAGAATAGACATAACCGGAGTCAGAGGCAACATAGACCGTGCCGTCGCCGGCGATCACCGGCCCCAGCCGCACGGGCGCGCCCACCCGGTAGCGCCATTTGAGGGAGGCCGCCGAAGGGCCAAGGAAGGGGCTGAGGCCAGTGTGCTGGGCGCTGCCCTGCAGCATGGGCCAGGGCGAGGGGCGGCCGGCGGTCGCGGTGACATCCGGTGTCGGCACGAGCACGTCCGAGGGCAAGGAAGGCACTATGGACGGGGCCAGGGCCACCTCGCCGGGCCTCGCCGCACCGGCAGGTCCCGTGACCAGGGAAAGCTGTGCCGGCTTCACCTCGGCATCAGCCCAGACTCGACTGACCAGGGTGACGTGCGCGATGAGCACTACCAGCCCGACCTGGCGTAGCCGCCGAAGCAGCGAGACCCTCCTGTAAGCTTTGCCGGCCATGTCCATTCTCCCTTCACCTCTGCCGATAACGCGATGGCGGCATAAGGCTTCCGTCACAGCGTCCTCTGTAAATAGAGACGTTTGGACGAGCCATTCTGATACGGCGGGCGCGCGGACAGTGTCCTCACTGGCTATTCTAGCGGCATCTATCGCGAAAAGCAAGTTTATCTCCGAGCGATGAACCTAGCCTCCGGACGCCGTTGGCCGCCAATCGGGGAGTCGCGAGACGAACGTGCCCAGGTTCGGCATCTGACCGTCCAGGCTTTCCACCAGTTCTACCGTCACCCGCAGCCGCTCCCCGGTGGCCTCCTGGCACTGGGCGCTGATCTGCTCCAGGACGGCCGGCTCGGGGCTCTCCCGTGAGGCCAGCAGGATGTGCAGGTGGTCCCGGGCTTCTTGAACGATCAAGAACCGCTCCAGCCACTGCAGCCGGCGGAGCGCGTAGCGGATAAAGTGGGGCGACAGCAGCTTGCCGCTGGGCAGCACGACCATTTCCCACCGCCGGCCCTCCAGCCGTTGCAGCAGGGGGAAAGCGCTGCCACATGGGCACGGTTCTGCCGGGAGGATGCAGGTGTCGCCCAGGTCGTAGCGCAGGTAGGGAGTGGTCAAGCTCTCCAGCGCGGTGATCACCGTTCGGCCAGGCTGTCCCGCCGGCGCCGGCTGGCCGTCCACCAGGCACTCTACGATGACGTGGTCGGCATTGATGTGGAGTCCCCGGTGGGCGGGACACTCAAAGGCGAGGCGACCGACCTCCATGCAGCCGTACCAATCAAAGATTTCCGGGTTGGCATCGTTTACGACCCCTTGCCTGAGCCACGGCTCAAACATCTCCGAGGAACTGATGAGCAGCCGTGGCCGAACGATGGCGCTCAGCCGGTACTCCACCTGATGCAGCACGGCCGCCAGCACGCTGGGATACACCCACAACACCTGGGGCTGGATTTCCCGCATACGCCGAATCTGCTCTTCTGGCGGCAGGCGGGAGGCAAGCACGGTGGTTCGCTGCACGCCCAGGCGCTGATGCCAGGGGAAGCGACCGCTTGACTCCGGCCCCAGCACCACGGTGCGCTCCCAGATACGACGTCCGATCACCCTCATGCCCCGGCCTTCCACCGCTACCCGCCAAGCACGTTCGGCGGGGGTAATGTAAGTCACGATAGGCTGGCCGCTGCTCCCATTGGTGCGCACAGGAATGCAGCGCTCCACCTGGGTTCCCTGCGCCACCCGCCCGGCGGTGCCTGATGCCAGCAAGTCCGGCTTGCGGCTGATGGGGATCTTGGCCAGATCATCCAGAGTGCCGATGTCGTCCGGGGTCAATCCGTGGGCCTGGAAAAGCTCACGATAGTAAGGCACGTGGGCATAGGCGTGGCCTACCAGACGCCGCAGCTTACGCTCCTGGAGCTCTCGCAGTCCCGTTCCAGACAACCTCCAATTCAGTTCAGCCTGCAAAGCTGGATGCATGACCATCCTCCTGGAGGACGGAGGTAGGTGGCGTCCGAGGCCAGCTCCGTCCCATTTCATCCGCCGTCACGGGGCTTTGATACCTGATCGCGTTGTGAGGTTGATCACCGGGCGGAACTTGCCCCCCTTGGAGACCAGGGGCTGCCACTCGGCCTGGTAGCTCGGCTCAATGACCGCGTCGTGGCCCAGGAGGGCGTGCAGCTCTGCCACGATGGGTCCGATGACCGCGTCGTAGGCGGCCCGATCTTGAGTGGCCAAGAGCAGTTCAAAGCAGGATTCGTCGTGCTGAATCAGCTGGTAACGCAGGATGCCGGGCTGGAACTTGAGGACTTTCCAGACCGCCC
>DDYO01000300.1 GCA_002348045.1 Anaerolineales bacterium UBA2232 | reverse complement strand
CTGGTTGGGCCACCAGTCGCGGTTCGACGCACCTCTGCCTGTCATGGGAATTGCTGGCTTGCCCATCTCCGGTTTTTTGGATTCACTACTCATACCGTTTCCTCCTTCAAACTGTGTGATCTCCTCGTTACGACGCCTCCCGGGTCAGTCATCGCGTCCGTGCGTTCGCACGCACCAGGATGTCTGCTCGATAACAGCCATGCTTCACCAGTAACTAGTATTCAGCCTCGCTTCTGCGATCGGCACTCTCGCAGGGGTCGTACTCTACAACGACTCGGTCTTCACAGTACACCCCAAAACAAGAAGAGAGAGGCAGGCGAACGGCTGTAGCCGCCGGCCTACCTGTCATCTCGGCAATCGGGGCACAGGCCGTAGAAATCGAGCCGGTGGCTGAGAATCTGGTAGCCCGACCGCTGGGCCACCTGCTGGACCAGGTCCCCCGGCAGGCTCACCTCGGGGTCGATGATCTTGCGACAGCGGACGCAGGTGAGGTGGGGGTGCGGATAGGGATTGTTTCCGTCGTAGCGGTTGTCGTCGTCGCTAAAGCCCAACTCCAATACCTCGCCCATGTCCTTGAGCAGGTTCAGTGTCTTGTAGATGGTGCCCAGGCTGGTGGTAGGGAATTGGGGATGGAGCTGGTGGTAGAGGTCGGACGCGCTGGGATGCCCGTCGCCGGCAGCCAGAAGGTGCAGCAAGGCGATGCGCTGGGGCGTCAAGCGGTGCCCCTGCTCCCGCAGTCGGCCTACTAATGCGTCGAACCTGGCTTGTTGATCCACCATGGCCTAGCTTCCTTCTCTTTCCAGACTAAAGCGAATGATTCTCTACAAAGAGTATAACGCTATTAGGAAGATCTGTCAAGAAGCTTGCCGGCTGTGCATGTGCTCAGCTAGCCAAGAAGACAATCGCGTCCGTGACGTCCCCTGGCCAAGCAAGGTGCGATCACAGGGCTGCCGAAGCGGAAATCTCCTGTGTAAGGGTGAGGTACCCTGTCTGAATGAGTTCCGGCGCGACCATGTTCACGGAGACGCCGCACTTGGGCCAAAGACACACAATGGCGCTGACGAGGTTGCGTGGCCAGGATGGATAACTGGCCCAAGCCGGAGAAGTGTCAGCTTAGGCGAGGGCGTATGAACGGCTGGCGGACATGGCGAACCTTCCCCTTGCTCATGGCATTGCCGAAGACCGCCGACCTGGATCTGCCCTAGCTGGCTTTCTGCGGTCAGATGCCTGACTCATCAATTGAGAGCAAGAGGCTAGCGGCTGGAGGTGGTGACGGCAGAGCGAGGGCGGATTCGCTTCGGGAGGAGCAGGCAGTTAGCGAGAAGAGGACTTGAGAACGGCGCAGACCTCAATGCATCCGCCAACCGCCTTGCCAATCCGCTCCTTGTCTCTCACTCTGTTTTCACGTACTCCAGGTACTTGTTCACGATGGTAAAACCAACCGATTGATAGAGCCGTATCGCCAGCGTATTCGAAACACCAGTCGAAACGCATACACGGTTCATGCCATGGGCCTTCATGCGCCGCAAAGATTCCAGTAGTACCGCACGCGTCAATCCTTGTCGCCGGTAAGCCAGGCGGGCTCCTACTGGACCAAAGTCGCCAATCTTGTTTTGTGTGTCAATCCAACCATTCACGTATGCGGCAATGACACCGTCGGGCGCGATGGTAACCACGTCGAGCTCGCGATGGTAGCCCGGCAACCGCATGAGGTATGCGTAATTGTCGTCGGTGACATCTCCCACAGACCAAGGGCTCCACACTTCGCGCTGGGCGTCAGCACGGTTTGAGATTTCGCCCGCATCGGCAATGGCCCGTACCTGATGCCCAGCAGGCACCATGATTTCGGGAATTGGCTCATCCAGAGAGCGCAACAGGTTAACTTCGGAAAACGCGCCCCCGACCTGGAATCCGTGTTTCTCCAGGAATGCGATTCGTTCTACATTGTCCTGCCGAGCACCCGACACGCAACGACCGCCCCATCTTTGTACATTGTGTTGGCGGAGCTCGACCAGAAGCGCTTCTGCCCAAGAAATAGCCTCGGCCTCTATTCCGCACCACTCATACTGTGGAAGCACCTGGAAGTCGAAAGCTGGATCTTCACCCACAATAGCATAGCCGACCAATTTGCCATCATCGTGCCAGAGGCGGATATGTTCTTTGGGGTTCAAGTGGCAGGCTACCATGAAGAACGCGAAGAGCAACTCGCCAACATGGGCATAGTGCCAGTCATCGGTGCAGTGACGCCCCTCCATCAGCATATCCTGCATCTGTTGCAGGTCATGTTCAGATCCATAGAGTCTGGATGTCAGCGAGTGCGTAGTGTGATAGCCCGTCGAATTCAATAGGTGACTCTCCTTGTGAATACCTGCTTGGTGAGCGGGCTAGCCGATGGGCTCAGTGGCTGCCGAGGCGAACTTGAGCGCAACGATGCTCAATTACAGGACTGCCACTAAGGCGCGAGATAGGTCCCGCCCTCCGCCAGTTTCTCTGGTTCTTTCCTTACCCCTAACGGGTCATCTTGAGTATCAGCGGCAGGTACAGTCGCTGCGCCTCGCCGCTTACGTCATTCTGAATGAACACCTCCTCGCCGATCAGCGTGACCTCACCGGCGCGGGGCGTTCCGCCGCCGACCGCCAGCAACCGGATCGACACTTCGTCAGCCAAACCCTCCCAACGTCCTTCGCGGGCAACGAGGCTGAGCATCGGGAATGTCTCGTGAAGGGCCTCGGCGTCGTAAGTTAGCTGAAAGGTGCCCGCTGCATTGGGAAGAAGCGATCCCTGTTTCATCACGACGCCTTTGTCATAAACGGTATAGTAGACGTCCGTTGTACCGGCCGGCGCTACGCCCCGGATCAGGATTGGCTCAATCTCCCAGGCGGGCCAGGTGAAGAAGCCAGGCTGTGGGTCGGTCAGGAACAGGCGAGGGGCGTCGGGCTCAACGACGTAGAATTCGTAGCGGCCTCCGGTGCCAAGGACGGTGCCGGTGTTGTGGCGGATGGGGGTCAACCCGGTCGGCAGGTAGGGCCGATCATGCTCTACCTGAACATCCACGGTCCAGCGTCCCGGTTCCTGGGCTACAAAGTCAAAGGTCGGGTCGTATAGCCAGCCGATCTTGTTGGCATGCCACGAAGCAGCGTGCTGAGCGCCGCTGGGCGAGGTAATGGTTACATCGACCCGGCTGTCCAGCGGTGGACCGACGTGACCGGAGAAACTGACGGTATCGCCCACCTCCAGCAGGTCACCAGGGGAAACGCCGCGCGGCAGGAAGAGCATATCGATCTCCTGACCGCCGAGCACAAAGATGGGACCGCCATTGATCGAACTAACAGCGTCCTGGAAGGGAGGGGTGATGCGCGGCCCCACAGGGTCGCCGTCGGGCAGCAGCACCCAGAAAGAAGCATAGGCGCCATACTCGGCGATGGGATTCTGAAGATCGAGGGTGCGCAGCACCGCTCCGCCGAAATTCCACTTGATGTCGCCAGGTTGGTCGCCATCTGCCGGGACACCGATCTGGTAGTTGTAGGTATCCTCAAAGCCCCAGTAGCCTACGCTGAGCATGTCCGTGGAGATCACCTCGCGCACGCGCGCATTGGGGCGCTCGGAGGCATTGTAGCCGTAGGCCAGGAGCCGTAGGGATTCGGGATAGATGGCGGGGTCCCGCTTGCCGTCGGTCGCGAGGAAGAGGGGCGCTTCGTTGATGGCGATCCGCGCCTCCAGATGTGCGGACGACGCATCGTCGTTGGGAGGACGGCGGAACTCGCCAACCGCATCATCCACATAGTCGCGAAGCAGGTCGTAGATGGTTTGACCAGGCCCGGTGGTGTCCCGGATCGTGACCGCCGGCTGGATCGAGTCGCCAAACTGGGCGTCCTGGCGGCCCCAATAGATGTCGCCGCTGAAGTAAGGGACGTATGTGTCGACGGCGACTTTGTGCGTGGGCACCTGGTCGACGAAGAACCAGGTGGGCTGGTCGTCGATGGGCGAGCCAGTGTAGTCCATGCCGCGGCGGCCGTGCGCCTCGATGCGCGCCGCCGTTCTTTCGACGACGTTGCCCCAGCTGGCCGAGCCAAGCCAACGCACACCATCGGGGGAGGTATAGCACGCTGTTACATCGACCCGAAACTCACCTGGCGTCTCAAAACGAACTGCCGCCCCAGCCTCCGGCTGGAAGGAACCAAAGCGATTCGCCTGCCCAGAGAAAGTGTGAGTGATGGCCTGCGCCGGGTCGGAGAAGGGCAGATGAATCACCTGTAGGGTGACATCGGCTGCTACCGGTGGGTTGATGTGCAAGCCCGGCGCCAAGAAATCTCCCTGGTAGTAAGGCATGCCGGGCAATTGCGCTGGTGCCAGGTCGAGGATGCGCGCCGCGACCAGGTCGTAGGTGCCCCGGACAAAGTAGACGTTGCCGTAGATGTCTTCTACCTCTCCAAAGAGGCGGATCGTGTACTGACCGTCGAGGGGGAAAGAGTAGGCAAAGCTGGGGTCACCTGTGTACAGGTGGTAGATGTCGCCTACCGTACCGGTTCGTTGGGCGATCTGGGTGCCGCCCGGCACCGTGGGCGTTCGCAGTGACGACTGCCGCAAGGGCGCGGGACCGAGTACCTCCACCTGAGAGTCCGGCCGAACGACCTCGGCGGTCAGCGAACCGGATGGGAAGAGGAGGGGCACATGCAGGGGATGGGGGAGGCGTCGGTCCGTGAGCGACAGCCAGTTCGACCCAGGCTCGAGCTGGTAGCTCAGGGGTTCTCCGCTCCGCTCGTCCAGGCGGGGCAGCACTACCTGCTGCGGCGGAAACGTGACCCATGTCTGGAGCCGATAGAAATCCATGTCCTCCCTGGCTGCCACGCCACGATGACCGTTACTGGGATAGTCGGCAAACATGACCATCGGCAGGACCGGAGCGGCTGGCTCACCGACGCGGAGCGGCGGCAGAAAAGAGGTCTCCAGGATGTGGTACCAAACCACGACCAGGGGCAGATCCGTGCTCAGCGGCACACCGTTGGGGCGGAAATGGACCAAGGGCAGCCAGACTCCCTCTGGGAGCGTGAGCGGAATCGTGGCAGTGAGGGTCAAGGCGCTCTGGAAGACGTGATCGCTGACGCAGCTCCAAGAGGACAGTTGAGTTGTGCCAATTGCCACATCCTCTCCGTGGGTGTTGTGCTCGATCGGCAGGCCGGTGGGCGTGAACAGGTATGCGGAGAAATCGTCCACCCCGGGGCAGGAGCGACCGTCGGCGCTAAACTGGCGGTGCAGCGACAGGCCGGCCTGGATGGAAAACGTGACCGGCAAGCTGCACGTGGCATCAGGCGACGTCACCCGCACACTAGCGGTGATAGTGATGGTCTCACCGGGCAACACGCTCATGCCTGGCGGACCTCCGGGTTGCGTGGCAAGGACGCCAGATAGCTGCACGCCTGCCCAGCCGCGCGGTGTCCTTTGCAGGAGGCCGGCGGTGCTGTCGAACGCCTGCCACCCGTCACCTCCCAGGGGCGGCGCTCCAGCGTAGATCATCGCACCTGGCAGCGATGGGAGATCACCCGTCGAGGGATCTAACGGGTCGATCGTAGTATCGGCAGTCGTTGCATAGAGGCCGGCCAGTGTCTCCGCCACCGGATCGTACTTGATCAAGAGGGAGGAGCCAGGTGGCGCAAACAGCGACGCGGCAAAGGCGCCGGACATGTCAGATGCCGTGACATCGAGCGTGCCGGCACTCAGGTTCACCACGAGGACCGCTACGAGAGGGGGGACGCTACCCGGTGCGCCCGATACGGTCGCCCACCCTTGCGCATCAGGCAGTCCGACCGCAATCTTGTCGGCGATGGGCGGCGCAACGGGAAGGGGTGAGGGCCGATAACTGAGGAGGATGGTCTTGCTCAGTACCTCACCTTGTCGCAGATCGACGATCGTGGGCGGCACAAAGTAGGGCTCCATCTCGTCATTGCGGACGATGGCGTAAGCCCCAGGGGGCAGGACCACATCAAACGATCCATCTGGGTTCATGGCGGGGCCCAAGAACTCTCCAGCCGGCAGGAGCGCGCCGACGGCGAGCAACCGAGGGCGAAATCCCGTGTATCGGGAGCCGTCGGGGGTTCGATACTCTCCCTCGAGCCGGTAGCCGCTGACGAGGTCGAAGTCCTTGACCAGGTCACCGGTCAGGGTCCCGCGCCAGTTCCGATAAGCCAGTCGCTGGGCGACCGGCGGGCGGACCTCAAGGGTGATCTCTTCGCTGGTAGGTACGCCCGGAATGCTGTAAGTGCCGTCGGCGCCGGTGATCACGTCCTGGCTGTCAGTCTGCCAGGCGACGGTCACCTCTACGCCAGCGACAGGGCTGCCTTGGTGGCGGACGGCTCCGGAGACTGTGGCTTCGGGCAGGCTTGCGTCGCCAGCTTGGACCAAGCCCGTGGCCAAAACGATGAAGGCAAGGCCGATCAGCACCCCTACAATAGCACCAAACCGTAGCAAGCGACAGGTAATCATGGCTTTGTCCCTCCCATGACTGGATACGCGCGTCGATGCTGTCACGGCAGCGCCGATAGTAACGTAATCGAGTGCTCAAGCTCAACTGGCATGAGCCGGCTGGCGATGTTTGCCAAGCTGAGAGCGTTCGGGTCGGTGGTAAAGACGACGAGATCGTCGCCATGTGGGGTAATCGCTGTGCTGGAGGAGTATCGGTCATCCGCGGCGGGCTCGGGGAAACTGGCCGCGGCAAAGCCGGGGAAGAAGCGCGCGGCCACAGGCACTAGCGGCGAGAGGAACCACCGGCCCACAGCACACTCCCTCTTGGGTACTTGGCCCCGCCTATAACAATCGGAAGCTCGACGGCTGTATTATGAGCAGGATTCGGACTTTCGGCAACCGGTTACTCAAAGGTGTTCATTTACCACATAGGAGAGAGACACTGAGACGGACACTGCGTAGACTGAGAGGTTGAGCTGCGCGGCATAATGGAGTGAAGCAGCTGATAAAGCTCTGCGCTGTCCATGATTGTGGCTGTTTTCAGCCCGAACGTGCCCTCTATGGCGACTGGGATGGTTAGAGCTGCCGCTCACGGGCGCAGTTTTTTGGTGGTCCGTGCGCCTGGTTAGACGGCGATTTCGGTGACGGTGATCAAGGTAGCGGCCGATGGCGTCACTTCCGGGTGATCGCCTCCGAGGTTTGGCGAGGGCTGCACTATGGGTGTGGTTAGCCGTCTAGAGAAGGGGGCTTCCCGACGGGACTCATTTGGGCGTTAATTGTACTGATCGGGCGATCCAGGGACCGTGCTGAGTGCGTGGACACGCAGAGAAGGTCTCGGGGGGTTTCTTTCGGAAGGCCAAGAGCCCGCGGTCTCCGGAGGGCGCTTGGAGCTTCCTAGTGGTACCGCCAGGCTCAGGTGACCAACAGCAGTTTGAACTAATACCCGTACATGCGACTCGGCCCATACCGTGGATGTGAGAGAGTCGATCTAACGGTCGGCTGCAACCCGGTGGTAGCCCGCTTAAATTCACAGTAATGCCGTAGCACCACGACGGGCGGCGGCAAGGTTGTTGGCTTTCGGAAACGCTATTCCATCCTTCGCCTGTCCGTGGTGCGCGTGTAATGCGCAGTTCCCCACATTGTCGACTGACCGTCCGGCACCTTGGCCGCGAGCAGAGGACGATGCCGCTCGACTATGCTCCGGGCGGCCGGTAGGTGACTACCTGCGCACGGCGAAGGGCGTCTAGGGTCTCCTCGACTGTGAGCAGCCGCGTCGTCTCGAATTTCGACAACGCGCCACCGCCGCTGATCGCGATCGCGACTGCGGCCATCGAGACGTCGTCTGGCGCTTCCCAGAGGTTGTAGCCATCGTACGCGCCGAACGCGTACCAGAAGCCGTGCAGCTTCCCGCCGACCGACTCGATGTACTTACGTGCAGCCTCGCGGCGATCTTCGGGATTCTTCGTCAATCGAGCCCAGGTTTCTGGCGTATAGCTGAACTGCGTCAAATAGAAAGCCATTGTCAAACCCTCCTTCCCATGTCCCGTGCCACTCGCAATCCGCTAGCGATACGCATTGGAATCCTCCCTGTAGGGCTGCGTGAGAGTTGAGCCGGTCGGCCTAACTTGTGGATATGGTGTTGCATATTGACTTGCTCCTTTCGGAATGAACGTTATTGGAGAATTGTGAATTGCAGGGCATTGCGCATAACTCGTTGCTTCCCTCGATGGTGACGAGCGGGCTAACTACTAGCTATACGGCCTTTTGATACACTGCAATTATGCCGTATAGCCAACCAAAAGAAGTATCCTATACTGCAATTACACTTGGTTAGTCAAAGTGTGAAGCTGCAACCCAATCTCAAGACATCATACACCAACCTTTTGGAAATAAAGATCTATGAGCGATCAATCAACTTCACAATCGAGGCAACTATTTGACCGCATTCGCGATGCACTCCGTCTCGAGCACCAAATCAGCGCTGTCCGAAGCGTGCACGAGCGGGAAATTGCGCTAGGCCTTGGTTCTCTAGAGCTGCCTTCATCATCATTACACACGTGCTCAACCTCGGGCCAAAGGCAGTGCGCAGTCCGATGAATGGATCAAGTATGCGTGGTTGGAATCAAAAACGCCCTCCATTATTGGGGGGCGTTTTATCTCACTACTGTTGGGCAGCGTCTACTGCGAACCGGCAAGCACCGGCCTGAACTTGTACCCGTAAACGATCATGCCGTTCTCGCCTTCTTCGCGGATCTTGCGGGTGACCATCTCCACTGGCATGCCAATGCGCAGCTCTTCGCTGTCCACATCGGTGAGCTGGGCAGTGACCAAGGGGCCTTCCTCCAGTTTGACCAGGGCCATGGTATAGGGCTGATTCTCCGCGTAACCCACGGGCGCCTCGGAGACGGTCGAAAACGAAAACACCTCTCCCTTGCCGCAGAAGGCGCGGGGGTCCTGGCCTGCCTCGGTACAGTGGGGGCAGACATCACGAGGTGGGAAGATGGCTTCGCCGCACACCCGGCAGGTCTCTCCAACGAGCCCGTAGCGGGTCTTTTCCGTTCTCCAGATTCTCGGTACGTTCATGACATGAACCTCCTACCTAAGCTTGCGTGTGCGCTTCTAGGATATGGGTGACGGCGGTTCCGCCGCAGCCCCCCAGACTTTGCGCCATACCCAGTCGACACTCGACCTGGTTCTTTCCGGCCTGACCACGAAGCTGAGTGGCCAACTCCACGATCTGATACACCCCGGTTGCGCCGATGGGATGGCCACGCGCCTTGAGCCCCCCCATGGTGCTGATCGGGATCCTTCCCTTCAGCGAAATGGATCCGTCCTGAGCCAGCTCGGCTCCTTTGCCCTGCTTGGCAAAGCCACACGCCTCCAGGGACAGGGCGGCCAGGATGCCATAGGCATCGTGGAGCTCAAGGGCGCCGATGTCGTGCGGGCCAATGCCGGCCTGCTCGTAGGCCTTGCGGGCCGAGGCTGCTGCCGCGTGCAAGAACAGCGGATCAAGCCGGCTGTGCACCGCCAGGCGATCGGTCGCCATGGTGGAGGCGCGCACGTGCAAGGATAGCCTGCCCTGCTCCAGCGGGTGATCGCTAGGACACAACACCACTGCGGCTGCGCCGTCGCACAGGGGCGCCGCATCAAACATGCCGATAGGATCGGCTACCATGCCTGCCCTGGTGTAGGCCTCTGCCGAGATGGGCGACCGGAACATGGCATGCGGGTTGTTGGCGCCATTGGCGTGGGCATTGACGGCAAAGCCGGCGAATGCCTCGCGGCTGACGGCAAACTGGTGCATGTACCGGCGCATCAGTAAGCCGGCCAGGGCGTTCATCGTCAGGCCCTGGTTTGCTTCATACTCCGCATCGGTGGCCGAGGCCCAGGCGGCGGAGACGATTTCGGTGTCGGTGTCGGTTGTCTTCTCAACGCCACAGGCGACGACCAGATCGTACATACCGCTGGCCACGGCCATATAGCCAAAGTGCACAGCCGCTGCGCCAGAGGCGTCGGCGGCCTCAATGCGGGCGGCCTCGATGTCACCCAGACCAGCCCAGTCGGCGATTAACGCGCCTACGTGCGCCTGGGAAACCAGCTCGCCTGACAGCATGCTGCCCACATACAGGGCATCGGCTCGCTCCTGTCCGGCATCCTTCATGGCCGCCTGGATGGCGTCCACCGCCAGGTCCCGGAACGAGCGATCCCAATGCTCGCCTGCTTTGGTTTGTCCAACTCCAATAAGGCTTACTTCGCGCAATGGTATCCTCTCGGATGGCTAATGCATCTGAAGTTTTCGACGGTAGCGCGCATAGAGCCCATAATCCACCGGCTTGCGGCGCATGACATATACTTGCGTCTTGGGTGCCAGGGCTTGCCTCTCGCGGATACGGTCGGTGACCACGAAACTGAAGGCATCACTGCCCGCGCCGGAACCGAAGGAGGCCAATAGAATACGGTCTCCCGGCTGGGCCTCGTCCAGGATGGCGGTGAGCCCCAGCATGGAGGAACCGGCGTAGGTGTTACCCACCTGGGGAGAGAGCAGGCCTGTCTGGATCTGCTCTTTGCTGAATCCGAGGATCTGTGCGACGCGCTGTGGGAACTTGACATTCGGCTGGTGAAAAACAGCGGCAGCAAAGTCCGTTGGTTTGTACCCCAGTTCATTCAACAGCGTTGTGACCGCGTTGGTAATGTGCTTAAAGTACGCCGGCTCGCCGGTGAACCGTCCCCCATGCTCGGGGTAGTGCTGGTACGGACGCCGGAAAAAGTCCGGCGTATCGGTCACGTAGGAGGCCGAGGCTTCCAGGTAAGCGAGACTGTGCTCTCGCAGGCCTACAACATAGGCCGCGCCACCGGCGGCGGCCGTGTACTCCAGGGCGTCGCCGGGGCGGCCCTGGGCGGTATCCATGCCGATGGCCATGGCGTACGGCATCATGCCGGAGCCCACCATGCCAAAGGCAGCCTGGAGGGCCTCCGTGCCGGCTTTGCATGCGAACTGCCAATCGGCAGCCAGCACGGCGGGTGTCGCTCCGATCGCTTCGGCTACGATGGTCGAAGTGGGCTTGACCGCATAGGGGTGCGATTCGCTGCCAACCCAAAGAGCCCCTAGCTGCTCGGCCGATACTTGCGCCCGCGCCAGGGCATTGCGGGCCGCCTCAATGGCCATGGTAGCCGTGTCCTCGTCCAGCCCCGGGACAGTCTTCTCCTCGATGGGAAGGCCGCCCTGCCCGGCTGCCCAGACCCGAGCCACCTCAGACGCTGGAAGCCGATACCGGGGCAGGTATGCGCCGTAGCCAACGATTCCCACATCTTGGATGGGTTTCATGCCTTGCCCTGAATACGATTGAGGATTTCCTGTGCCTTGTCGATGCGGATGGTCTTTTCCTCCAGCATGGCCTGCACGACTTGCCCAATCATCGCACCTTCCGCGCCCGCGGCGACTGCAATCTGGCGTGCATGCAGCCTCATATGCCCCCGCTGAATGCCCTCACTGGCCAGCGCCCGCAGAGCTGCCAAGTTCTGGGCGAGTCCCACGGCCGCGACGACCTCGGCAAGCTCGCGAGCTGTGCTTGTGCCCAGTACCTTTAGAGCTGCTTTGGCAGCAGGGTGCACGCGGGTGGCCCCACCGACGATGCCTACAGCCATTGGCAATTCCAATGTGCCGACCAGGTCGCCCTGGGCGTCCAGTTGCCACGTACTCAGTGAAGTGTACCGCCCGCCGCGGGCGGCAAAGCTATGGGCCCCTGCCTCAATGGCACGCCAGTCGTTGCCCGTGGCGATGACGACGGCATCTACTCCGTTCATGATGCCCTTGTTGTGGGTTGCAGCGCGGTAGGGGTCTGCTGCGGCAAAAGCCCACGCCTCAACGATCCCTTGGGCTACCTGCTGGCCTGAGAAGCCTGCATGGGACAGCGAATCGACGGGAATCCTGCCCATGGCACGGGCCAGCCGGCGATCCGCCAGGTTCGACAAGATGCGCAGTAGGGTTCGCCCGCCCGTGAGCTCAGCAATCCGCGGCGCGATGGCCTCGGCGGCAGTATTAACGGTGTTGGCGCCCATCGCGTCCCGGGCGTCATAGATGAGGTGAACCGCGAGCATGGGCCCGACGGGGCTCTGCTCGATCACCCGCACTTCGAGGTCACGGGCGCCGCCGCCCAGGCTCACAATCACCGGGTCCAGCTCGTTGGCGCTGTTCAAGAGGTCTTGCTTCTCAGCCAGAACGTTGAACCGGGCAGCCCACGGGTCCGGGACATCGAGGACCTGGATCTGTCCGATCATCAGGGGCTCATCGCTGCTGGCACGGAACCCGCCGCCATCGCGCACCAGACGGGCAGCGAAACTGGCGCCAGCTACCACGGACGGCTCTTCGATGGCCATCGGGACCAGATAGTCGCGTCCGTTGACGGTAAAATTGGTGGCGATCCCCAAAGGAAGCCCAAAGAAGCCGATGACGTTCTCGATCATGTGATCGGCCTGGTCCACGGTCAGGCCAGAGACGCCGGCGAGGTTGTTAGCTTCCTCTTCGGTCAGGTCGGCAAACTGGCGTAGCGCAGCGATGCGCTCATCAGGTGAAGATTGGTAAAAGCCCTGCAAGCGGGAGGACCGCGTCATCGCACCTCATCTTGTTCCCCGTGAATGGCGGAGCGAGCCGGCAGAGGTTGCTCCGCGGGCTCGCTTGCGTACAGACAGCGTCAGTATAGCATAGGAAAACTGCCAAAACCTATCAGATGGGTATCAGGATCCCGTGGGACGCTCCGTCTGGCTCCTAGGCAAGGTGCTGTGCCAACACATGGTA
>DDYO01000225.1 GCA_002348045.1 Anaerolineales bacterium UBA2232 | reverse complement strand
CACCAAGGTCAAAGATTGCGCCCTCCGACAGGCCTCGCAGCCCAGCCAGGCGGCCCAGGAACCAACGCTCAATCGCGGCGCCGGGCAACGCTGACGTGACTGAGCTCACCTTGGTGGCATAGTCGACTGACCGCCCAACCCACAGTCCCACGAAGAGCTGCAAGGCCGCCCCGATGAACATCAGCACAGCAACAAGCTCACTCGCACCCAGCGCGGCTGAGCAGAGCGCAATGCTACCCAACACCGACCCAACCCATACCGTTGGCGCATTCCGCCATCTGCGAGCGAGACGCAATGCACCCACGACAGTGCTCGCCGCTGCAGCCCCGAAGACAAGCCAACGGAGCGTTGAGCTCAGCACGATGACCGGGGTGACCCGGTATAGCAGGTATAGTCCCAGGCTCGGCGCGAGTAGGTCGAAGAGCCAGGTACCCGTGAGCGGCGAAAGGCCATAGCCAGCCTGCTTCCAGACACCTAGAGGCCAGACCCCAGCCTTAACCCAGATCGCCAGAGCCATTCCAGCCACTACCCAGGCGAGTCGACTGCCGTCGAGCCTGGCGGCGGCGTTCAACGCATTTGTGATGTGGAGCGTTGCACTCGCATCCATCAGAACCAGAATCGCTGTAAGTAGTCCGGCATCACCGACGCGTAGATACACATAGACAAAGCGTGNNCCGCCGTTATGCCCAGGTCGCTCGAGTAGCGGCACTGCAGCGACGCAGAGCGCCACAGCCTCGAGGGCGACATAGCGCAGCAGGAAGTGGTCTGCCAGAAACGCCACAACGGCACCAGAGAGGGCTATCATCACTACGGAAGCGGGGGTGGGCTCCCCCTTGCGCTCGATGGCCAACACTAGGAACGCAGACAAACACACGGCAAGCGCGGCATACCCTCCCAAGCCTCCAATATGCAAGCCCATTGCGCCGGTGCCGGGCAACCACGAGCCTATGTGGACCTCTTGCTCTCCGACAAGCACCAACCCGAGGCAACAGAGGGTGGTCACTCCCAAGGCAGCCATCGCGCTCCTCCAGCCCCAGCGCTCCCGCGTTAGCCGCGCGGCCCAGAACAAGGCCATTGCGCCGAGAGCAGGCGATAGCACGGAACCAAGGACCAGGACCGTGACCACGTTGGTCATCCCTTTAGGCGATCGAGGTCGTCGATGTCGCCGGAGGGATAGTGCCGGTACACGTTCACAATCAACGCCAGTGCGACCGCCATGACAACGGCCTCGACAATGAGCGCTGAGATGACCATCGACTGCGCCGTCTGAACATCACCCCTGATGATGCCGGCGTTGATGAGGGCAAGGCAAACACCCTGCAGCATCACCTTTATGGCAAATAGCTGCTTCAGGATCTGACGACGGGTCAGGAGGCCCACCAGCCCAAGGACGAACAAGGCAACGCTCAGGTAGGTTCCTACACCGCCCGACCAGAAGGTTGCAGTTAGCGAGGCTTCTACCATCGCGGCTGTGCGCCCTCGTTGCTTCGGTGCGACCCTTGATCCGCATGGTCGCCGGCGCTGCTGGGCAGGATGGCCGCAACACCAAGGGCACCGGCAAAGACCAAACAAGCCTGCACGATCAAATCCAACGTACGCTGTTCCCACAGCCAGACGCGCAGATGGCCTGGATCCTCGGTGTTACCAGCATCGACCCCTGACGGAGGTTCGAACTGACGCCCAATGGCCAATCCACCCACCAGCAGGACAGCCAGCATTACGAACCACAGAATGCGCTCACGTCTGGCCATCGGGCGGCCTCCGTGCCGGTCGTGTCAGACTGATGCCCAGCAGGAAGAAGATGCTGATCAGCCCGGCACCTACGCTGAGCTCGAAGCCTGCCGCATAGGGTGCACCCAGGCTGAAGAACAGCATAGCCAGCGCACCGCTGCCAACCCCGAGGGCCAAGGCTGACTTGACCAGTCTTCTGGTGAATAGCGCGGCGCCGGCGCAGAGCAGGAGGAGTATGGACAGCAAAGTGCGGTGGACATCCATCATGTGATATGACACCTCTTCGATCCATGGCAGTGCTCACCACACCGGTAGGGTGGCACACGGCCATATGAAAGGAACCGCGAAACTATCGCGGGTCGGTCACTGCGACCGACCCAAAGCCTGGGATGGCCTGTCAATAGCCTCGCGCAGAGGTGTCACCGGGGACACTCAGGCGATGGTCACCTAGTCAGCGGCGAGCGCGCTTCTGCGCTGCGCATCTGACTAAGCCCACCTCGCGATAGACGGCCGACGGCCTGTCCCGAATACACGGCAGGGAGCGGTCGAGAACGCCGGAATGGGCATGCAGAGACCCCGAACTCGGGTGAATGCGACATCCGTGTCGCCGCGAGCACCAGGGGCCGCTACCTCACAGGCAGGATTCTAGCACACGCCGCACATCCGCGCAAGAGCGAGAACGCCCGTCGGTACACTCAGTGTGACCGCAGCGGGCCGACTTCCTGGATCGGGCTTTGCCACACACCCACGTAGGCAGAGCCGCTCACTTGCGTGAGCGGCTCTGTGAGGACAGGGAGAAACGAGACTACGGCGTGCGCGNNACTGAGGATGTCGTCGTTGATGCGGAAGTAGAGCAGACCGGAACGATCCGCAACCAGCGTTCGCCCTCGACCTACCAGCACCGGCGGGCCATCCTCACCGATCCGTGCCAACAGGACCCCACCCGGCACGTTTCCCCCGGCAATCGGGTAGCTATCGGGCGCCGGATACGTCGCGTGACCCTCCGGCCCGTGGAACTCCCCCGGGGTGTACAGCCATCTACCCTTGGCGCGGACGTGGATCACATCGCCCGGATCCACCTGTCTGCCGACACTCTGCCAGTCACGGTAAGCGTAGATGCGTGGCGAAGCCAGCGCACCCTGGGTCAGCGGGCCGACGCCGCTACGCACGATCCAGGAGCCGGCGCCGCAAGCGATCATCAGGGCCAGCAGGAGCAGAATGAGCGTTGCACGTTTCATAGAGGCGACCTCCTATCGCTCGCTCGGACAAGGCGGACGAGCACGCGTTAGGGTGTCTCCGACAACTCGATCTTGGGCACGACCATCTCTCCAGCCTGTCCCCCACTGATGATCCACTTGCTGTTCTCTTTCAGTTGCTGGACGATCAGGAGTTGGAGGTAGGCCTCTCCCAGATCCCCCCGTCCGCCCAACTCGTCCAGCATCGCGCGTATGGCTGTCTGCTCCGCTTCCGAGGTCAACCCGATGCGCTCCGCGTCCGCCTGAGCCAGCTTGGTGATCTCATAGGCATTCCCGTCGGCCGACTTCTGGGCGGCATAGTAATCGGCGTCGGCCAGAGTCCGCCGTTGCGCGGCCTCGGCCTGCGCCTGCTC
>DDYO01000238.1 GCA_002348045.1 Anaerolineales bacterium UBA2232 | reverse complement strand
CATGACCTGGACGGGGAGACCGTTACTCTCGCTGTGATGCGCTAGCCCACGGCCCGCCGTCCCAGGACTAGCTCACTTCCTGGGACGGCGAGCCAAACGCAAGGTCCTCTGGACTCCAAGCCAGACGGGCCACGACTTGCATTTTCCCCGTGTTTGAGTATAATCGATCCGGACTCGCGGCAGGCCAGCAACTCACGACGAAGCATCATCGTACTCTCGTCATTGTCTCTTTGTCGCCGTCATCACTGTCACAACGACCACTGTCGAAATCTCTAACCATCCCGCTTTCAACGTAGCCCGGTCTGCTTGCGTCCGACACGAACAGGGCGATGGTGCAAAACCCATCGCCCTGTTGCGTTGCGCCCCTCAGCGCCTCTTGACAGATTAGAACAACTGTGCTATTCTGTCACCAGTTAGCACATTTGTTCTGACTGTGGAGGCGCTCGTGATAACTGCCCTGAAGATAGCTACGCTGTCCGCCGCCATCGAGTCGGTCTTCGCTGCTCACGGTGTGGCCGTGCAGCGGCAGGCGGCATCCGTCACTCCGTGTACCATCCGCTTTCGATACGCCCAATTCCCGTGCCCATCAGCGGTCCACCTTGACTCTTTGCGGAACGAGCTTGCCAAAGCCGTCGCGGGATTGGCCTGCCGCGTTGCCAGCGACCGAGATCATCTGAGCATCGAGCTGTCCCGAAGCCATCCGTCCCAGGTGCTCCTCAGGGACTTGAATGCTGGACCAAAGGCTCGCGTTTCCGAAGGGTCAGCCATGCTCGGCATCGACCAGGAGGGCCAACGCATTGTCATTGACCTCACGGGTCACGGTCCCCGCCACGTCCTTATCTATGGCTCACGCGGCTGCGGAAAGACTTCTTTGGCCCGAACCATAGCGCTATCGCTGGCCTCGCACAGCCGCCCGCGCCAACTCATGCTCGTCCCAATCATATCGTCCCGGAGCGATTGGGCGGCTCTCGAGCCCTTACCCAATGTGGCTCACCTGCCCGTCGGGGAGGACAGCGCCACACTGTCCGCCCTACGGTGGTTAGACGACGAGATGACCAGCCGAGCACAGGGCACCTCACTCCCGCGGCTGGTCGTCGTTGTGGACGACTTGGAGAGAGCAGCAGAAAACGCAGGTGCAGAGGGGCGGCACCTGTTGGCTCAACTAGTCCGTCACGGCGACCAGTCTGGCATTTCAGTCATAGTCTGTGCTCAGAGCCCGGCCGCCCTGCACAGCACCGGCATAAACCCGCTGAGCTTTCCGGCGCGCGTGATAGGCTACGTTGAGCTCGAAACCGAGTCCGATTATGCCACGGGGCTGATGGGTTCAGGCGCGCAGTTTTTGCAGAGTCGCGGCGATTTTCTACTGATAGCGCAGGGGCAATGCACACGGTTCTGCGCGGCCTACATCTCCCCGTTTGACGCGTCCCAGGTCGCCACTAGCTTGTTCGCCAGGCAGTCTTCATTCCCTCAGAGGACGACGAACGCAAGCATCACCACGGGGCTGCCCTGGACCCGGTCGCCGGCACTGCCCCTGGCGAGTCCACGGTCCTCTCTGTCCAGGAGTTGAGGATGGTTGCTTACAAAGCCTACGCTCCCTCGCACCGCTCGTGAGTCCCTCCACGAAAGGAGACCGTGATGTGCGGTTCGCTCTGGAACGACGATGATCTCGCTCAGGTCCTGGCAGCAGCCGACCAAGCCAACCTTGAGGGTCTGCTCGCCCTAAGCGGGTGCGAGACACTGCCGCCGACGCCTCTCGATGCCAGCAAGAACGAGATTCGCAGCGCCTATCGCTCTGGTTTCACCGCCGCTCTGGCCACGATCGCACTTGCCTTTGGCCTGTGGGCTCCTGTCGCCGAGAAGGCATTGGACACTGCCAGCGAAGGCCAAAGGGACTAGTGCTGGCTGGCATCTGTCTTCAGGATGACTGCCACACCAGGGCGAAAGACAGCCATAAAACGCTGTGTTGTCTGGGCAGCATTGGTCACAGCACTGCTCAGCGTTGCCATGATCAATGTTCGCCCATGCCGGCCTATGCGGGTCACTCGGGCTCTGACCCAACGGCGCCCTTGGAAATCCATGCCCTAGCCGACAGTCCAGCAGGTCACCAGCAATTACCCGCTCAACAACACCGCCGGAACGGATGGCGTTTCGGGGGTGTTCCAGCGCTAGCCTGACCAGGACAAGAGCCAGATTCTCCACAGTCTGCTGCGCAGTCGGCGACCTGCCCGCGCCACCTGGCGGAGGCTCTCCCCTTCCGGTGGTGCAGGCGCATAGCTCAGCCGCTCATAAGTGTCGGCCACCAGAGGAACTTCGCCCGCCGCCGCCGCCACCTCTCTCTCCACCGTGGCTGCAGCCCACTTCCAGCGCGGGCTTTGCATCCGCAGTCTCTCCAGGATCGCCGCCGCCAGCTCAGCCGGCGTGTCCGAAGGCAGCACGTCAACGCCGATGCGCGGCGCCAGTTCTCTCATCCAAAGGTACCCCACGATGGCCCGCTGACGCACGTCGCGGCCCAAAGTGGCCCGGTTCCACCACCACGCCAGCGCCGACAATCCCACCAGGGCTGCTGCTCCCATCAGGAGCTCCAGCTTGCGGTGAATCCACAGCACGCGCATCTCCACCTGCGCAATGGTCCACCAGGTCCGCGGAGGAATACCCGAAGGCTTATCGGTAAAGACTTCCACGGCCTGGTCATCGGGCACCCGATTCAGTGATGGGTAACCTGTTGTCGGCTCAAAAGGAATCCACCCAAAGTCCGGGAAGTAGAGCTCTGGCCAGGCGTGGGCGTGCTTTGCCTTCACGAGATAGGCCTCACGCTCAAAGTCATACTCGCCCATGGCGTAGCCCACTGCCAGCCTCGACGGGATTCCCACCACCCTGGCCAGCACCACCATCGCGGTCGCGAAATAGTCGCAGTATCCTCTCTGCAAGTCAAACAGGAAATAGTCCACCACGTCCCTGGACGCTGGAGGAAGGGGCACTTCCAGGTCGTAAGCGTACGCTCGCAGATACTCCTGGATCGCCAGCGCCTGCCCATAGGGCGAAGTGTAGTTGGCTGTCACGGAGCGTGCCAGCGCATCAACCCTGGCCGGGATCTCCGGCAGGTCCAAATAGGCCTGCCAGATCACCGTCGGGTACTTGGTCCCCGCCCACCAGAGCTGATAGGCGCTCACATGGGGAATCAGCGACAGAACCTGGTATTGGGTTGCGCCGGACTCTAGCGCCGTTACATCGTCCTTATCCGCCAACCATCGCCGCGTGACCGCCTGGTCCACGCTTTGCGGTTCTCCCGCAGCAAAAATGCTGTCCCCATGTCCCAGCAGCAAGGTATAGTCCTGCCGAAGAGGCCGACGCCCAGGGGCATCCGGTGACCCAAGAGGACCGTAAGGCGGCTCAAGTGTTCTACCCCAAGGCCGCCAGCGCCACCCACTCCCCACGTACTGTGAGTACGTCGTACCCCTCCAATAGATGACCTCCGGCCGCGTAAGGTCACCCCCATCGACAACCCCCTCTTCAGTCGATGGTGGTGGATCGTCGGTTCGCACCAACATGACCTCGATGCGTTCCAGTTCGGGACCGCTTCCCAAGAGGTGCTCCCTGGGCAACCGCGCGCCCGACCCCAGGCCGGCCAAGTCACCAAAGGCCGATGCATCCGCCCCAGGGAAGGCACGGCGCACCGCCTCTTCCGCGGCGCGATCGCGCCCCTGCACCGTATCCCAGAACCGCTCCACCAGAGGCCAGTACCTGAGATTGGGAAACGGCGCCGCAACGAGCACATAAACGCTCCAGGCCGCTACGGCCACCATGAGGATGTCCCCACGCACATCAACAGCCGGCTGCCATCGCCGTTCCTTCCACTCGTCTTCCGCGCGCCCAAAGATGACCAGCGGAGTCATGGCCAGGACATTGGCCATCAGAATCAGCAGCTGCCATTGTCCTGCGTGGGCGATATACACGCTCATGGCGACCAGAAAGTACAGCGGCAGGAAGGCCAGCAGCGGGTGTTTGCGCCGGCTAAGGCCCCACATCGCAAAGGCCACGGCCAACCACAGCATCAAACTCATCAAGAACAGCGAGACCACCGAGTCCGTCGTCGTCTCCCCGCCCCGCAAGCCTTCTAGCCACTTGGCCAGTCCGACTCCCAAGCGGTTGAGACGAGTCTGTACCTCCGGAATCCATGTTGCCGCCACCTTGTGCTCTCGGCGAATGACCGCCCAGAGGACGACGGAAACCGGCGTGCCGATGCGCGTCGCCCACCACACCGTATAGAGCAAGCCGCTCACCACCAGACATACAGCCGATCTCCACCCAGAAGCCGGACGCAGCCACAGTGCCCGGCTCAGCAGCAGGCTGACCAGGGCTGAATGCCAGAACATCTCGTCTCCCGGGACCCACGAAGGAAGGCTGACTCCCCAAACGGCAAACCCTACCGCCAACGAGGCCAACAGGAAGACCTCGAGCCCTTCCGGCGGGAGCAACCGCTTCCATAACCGCGTGGCTGCCTTCATGGCCTCTCCTCCGCGCCCTGCCATGTCGACAGTGAACGCCCTTCCGCGTCAGGAATCTCCACGACGCTTGCTTGCGGAACCTGCTTCTTCCTGACACGGTGAAAGGGAAAACCTTTGGCCACCACGTGGTGGGGAATGCCCAGTTGGGCCACGGCTATCCTCACCGCACGAAGGTCCCCATCACCGCCAAAGCTGGCCGCATCCAGCAGCAACGCGGTGGGCACGGCCCCCCGCCGGACCAGTGGTCCCAATGCCTCCACCCAAGTTGGATCGGACGATGGAGTGATCACCATCAGAGTCGTCTGGAGTTGCAACGCCGACCGCACTTCTTTCAGGACTGTTGAGAATCCGGCGCTGCCGCCGGGATTAACTAGGGCCAGCGCTTGGAGCAGACGCCACAGCTGTCCCTCGCCCCGGGCCGGCGGAATGTGCTCCGGTTCCTGTCCAGATGCAACCAGGCCCACAGCGCGGTTCTCCTGCAAGAGTCTCTCGGCCAGTGAGCTCGCCAGAGTAACCGCGTATTCGACGGTGGACTCCTCAGCCGCGCCAGCCTGCACGCGTCCGTCCAAGTCCAGGACGATCCACAAATCGCCCGATACCTCCGCTTGAAAGGTCTTGGACATCAACACGCCGCTGTGCGCGCTCGACGCCCAGTGGATGTGCCTCCACGGATCACCCCGCACGTACGGGCGAGTGGCTGAGATGGTCTGCGTGAGGTCCGCCGCAGGCTGCCGCACAACGACCCGCCCTGCCGCTAACCCGCGGGGAAGGATCATTGCCGGCAAGTCTACCACGGGAGGCGTAACCAGCACCTTGTTGGTCTCATTGTCCCTCAACATCACATCATAGAAACCAAAAGGATCCTGCATGTGCAGCGTGGTTGGGCCCAGGGTGTACAAGCCTCGTCGGCGGCACACGACGCGTACGCTCCAACGGTAGGCGCTGGCCGTGGAGACGATCAATACCTGTTCCTTCGGGTAGCCGGGCATATCCGACGCATCAGTGGTCCGGGCCCAAAGCACCGGGAACAAGCCATCATTGTACAGCCGAAACGACTCCTCCACGGCCTCGCCAGCCTGTGCCATGCCATGGACCAGTTCTCGTGAAATTGCCACCGACCGGGCAAGCGACCTGGCCCACACCCAAGACAGCGTGAGAACGATCCCCAGTGCGCACAACAGGAGGATCCAGACCCGGTGCGGTGAGATCAACTGCAGGAATAGAAGGGCGAAAAACGCCATCGCCGGCAGGCGGGTCCGTATGCGAACCGTAGTCTGCCTGGCCAAAACCCCTGCATCCATTTCCGTTGCGCCCATCACCTCGTCCCTGGACATCAAACGCCATGGCCCGTGTTGCCTCGGCCTCCCAGCCCGCGGCAATAGCCTTGGGTTCGCCCGCTGCATACTCGCGGATGGCCCATCACGCGTCCGGCCCCGGACGCTTGCTCACATAGTGCATTCCAACCTTTGCCTCCACATAGCCCAGCTTCGTAAAGAGCCGAAGCGATGGCTCGTTGCCCGGCTCGATCAGCGCGGCATACACCTCGATGCCCTCGGCCTGCAGCACACGCTCCGCCTCCCCAACGAGGCGAGCGGCCAAGCCCAGATGCCGATAGGCAGGCGCCACCGCGAGCCGGTTCAGCCATCCTTTGCGACCGTCATGAGTCACCAAGACCACGCCAGCCAGGTCACCATCTACCTCGACGCCAATCAGCGTGTGGGTGCCCCCAGCTAGCTGCCGTGCAAACGCATCGCGGCTGTCCCTGCCGAGGGGACGAACCGACGTCAGACCAGCAGCACTCCACACGGCCATCCACCCGTCATAGTCCTGCAAAGTCAATATCCGCAGCCGTATCTTCCCCTCTGATGACAACAACAGACCTCCATACCGCATGCCGGTCTACACCGCGCCGACCAATAGACTCACGAAACGCCGAGCCCACGTCACGCGGCGGCCAGCACGCGATGATTCCCGGCCCGAATGTCGATCTTGACGCTGTTCCAACCTGGACCGTGCAGGCACAAGAATGCTGCCTTATTGTGCATCAATGGATCGTCATCGCCGCGCAAGTGGGCGGCGCTGACCGCCTGCTGCCATTCAACGGTACCGGGAACCGGTGAATATTCAGCGGCCAGTACCTGAATGCCCATGGCGTGGGCATAGCTCGCCGTCTCCCGCACGCTCTCGACCGTCTGGCCAGGTCTGCCAATAAGGACATAGACGGCCACCTCATTGCGGCTGAACCCTGCCGCGAACAATGCGTCAGCCGCCCGCTTCAGATCCTCTCCATCCAGCTTGCCGCCATCACGAGCACCTTGGACTGGATCCGCGGTCTCCAGGCCCATTCGGATGGTCACAAAGCCCGCCTTTCTCATCAGCCTGGCAAGGCTGGGCTCCACCAATCGCGCGTGAACGCCATTGGGGGTATGGAAACGCACTCCGCCGCCAGCGCTGATAACGG